>JBDRSE010000243.1:0-5390 GCA_043825095.1 bacterium | reverse complement strand
TGGCTGAAGGGGGAGGTGTGCGACGACGGCAACACCGACACCTGAGCCGCGTACCCCGCGAGCACCATGGCTCCAGAGCACTTCTGAAAACACTTCACCGACTAGGCCAACGGCTAGGTGTGTGACGAAGTCAACACCGCGAACGGGGACGGCTGCAGCGCGAACTGCCTGTCCAACGAGCAGTGCGGCAACGGCTTCATCGACACGATGTTGGGGGAGGTGTGCGACAACGGCGCGGCGAACTCCAACGCCCCGGACGCGGCCTGCCGGACGAACTGCCAGCCGCGGCGCTGCGGGGACATGATCATCGACGTGGCGGCGGGGGAGGTGTGCGACGACGGCAACCCCTGGTCGGGCGACGGTTGCAACTCGATGTGTACGTCCAGCGAGACCTGTGGCAACGGCATCGTGGACGCCGCGGAGGGGTGCGACGACGGCAACACGAACCCCGGCGACGGCTGTAGCGCGACGTGCCAGCTGGAAACCTGCGGCAACAACGTGACGGACCCGGGGGAGGTCTGCGACGACGGAAACAAGGTCAACGGGGACGGCTGCAGCGCGAACTGCCTGTCCAACGAGCAGTGCGGCAAAGGGTTCGTGGACTGGCTGCAGGGAGAGGTGTGCGATGACGGCAACACCGTGGGCGGCGACGGCTGCAGCGCGAACTGCCTGTCGGCCGAGCAGTGCGGCAACGGCATCCTCGACGTGGCCAACGGCGAGATGTGCGACGACGGCAACACGGACAACAACGACGGCTGTAGCGCGAACTGTCTGTCCGACGAGCTGTGCGGCAACGACTACGTGGATACGATTCTGGGCGAGCAGTGCGACGAGGGAGCGGCGAACTCCGACGCCCCCGGTGCCACCTGCCGGACGAACTGCATGCTGCGTCGGTGCGGAGACGGCGTGATCGACATCATCGCCGGGGAGGTGTGCGACGACCACAATACGAACTCCGGAGATGGGTGCAACTCGACGTGCACGTCGAACGAGACCTGCGGCAACGGGTACGTGGACACCGCGGCGGGGGAGGGGTGCGACGATGGGAACGCCGTCAACGGCGACGGCTGCAGCGACAGCTGTCAACTGGAGAGCTGCGGCAACGGCACGGTGGATCCCGGCGAGGTGTGCGACGACGGAAACCAGCTCAACAACGACGACTGCAGCGCGAACTGCCTGTCCAACGAGCAGTGCGGCAACGGGTTCGTGGACTGGCTGCGGGGGGAGGTGTGCGACGACGGCAACACCGTGGGCGGCGACGGCTGCAGCGCGAACTGTCTGTCCAACGAGAGCTGCGGCAACGGCACCACGGACGTGCTGGCCGGGGAGGTGTGCGACGACGGCAACTCCGTGGGCAACGACGGGTGCAGCGCGAACTGCCTGTCGAATGAGACCTGCGGCAATGGCTACGTGGACGCCCACCTGGCCATTCCGGAGGCCTGCGACGAGGGGGCAGCCAACTCGAACCTGCCCAACGCCACCTGCCGGAGCAATTGCCTGCCCCGGCGCTGCGGCGACAACATCGTGGACGACCTCAGCGGCGAGGACTGCGAGGCGGGTCAGCTCGGCGGGGCCGTCTGCCAGGACTTCGGGTTCTACGGCGGCTCCCTGGCCTGCGGCGGCAACTGCCGCTACGACACCTCGGGCTGCAGCCAGTACTGCGGCGACGGCGCGGTGAACGGCGTGGACGAGCAGTGCGACGGCGGGGACCTGGCCGGCGCGGGCTGCGTCGACTTCGGCTTCTACGCCGGCAGCCTGGGCTGCACGGCGCTGTGCAGCTACAGCACCTCCGGGTGCAGTCTGTACTGCGGCGACGGCGTGGTGAACGGCGGCACGGAGCAGTGCGACGGCGGGGACCTGAACGGCCAGGACTGCACCGATCTGGGCTTTTACAACGTGGCGGGCCTGGCCTGCAACGCCCAGTGCTACTTCAACACCTCGTCCTGCTCCGGCTACTGTGGGGATAACGTCAAGAACGGACCCGAGCAGTGTGACAACCTGGATCTGGGCACCATCACCTGCCAGACCCTGGGCTTCTACCAGGGCACCCCGAGCTGCACGGCCCTGTGCGGCGTCTCCCCCACCGGGTGCAGCCTCACCTGCGGAGACGGCATCGTCAACGGGCCGGAGCTGTGCGACACGGTGCCGCCGCCCGACGAGAGCTGCGTGGACTACGGCTACGACCGCGGCGCGCTGGGCTGTCTCGGCGTGTGCACGCCGGACTTCAACGCCTGTCACAAGATGGGCTGGCAGGTTGTGGACAGTGGCACTACGCAGAACCTGCGGGACGTCTGGGGGCCCGATCTCAACGACCTGTTCGCGACCAGCTCCTCGGGCCGGGTGTATCGGTACGACGGCACGAGCTGGTCCTCCCAGCTCACCGGCGCCGGCGTGTGGCTCAACGGCGTCTGGGGGAGCAGCGGGAGCAACGTCTTCGTGGTGGGCGACAGCGGGCAGATCCGGCGCTACAACGGAAGCAGCTGGTCAGCCATGACCTCCAACACGACCAACAGCCTGCAGGACGTCTGGGGGTCCTCGGCGTCGGACGTCTTCGCCGTGGGCAACGGCGGCGTGATCCGGCACTTCAACGGGGTCGGGTCCACCTGGACCACGATGACCTCACCGGTGGCTACGACCCTGTACGGCGTGTGGGGGGTCTCGGCGTCGGACGTGTTTGCCGTGGGCAGCGGCGGCGAGATTCTGCACTACGACGGCGCCAACTGGACGACCATGACCACTCCGGTGAGCACCACCCTGTATCACGTGTGGGGCAGCTCCGGCTTCGACGTCTTCGCCGTGGGCTCCGGCGGCGTGATTCTGCACTACGACGGATCGTCCTGGACCAGCATGACCTCCCCCACCACGGCCAGCCTCCGCGGTCTCTGGGGGATTTCCGGCTCCGACGTGTTCGCGGTGGGCGACAACGGCACCGTGATTCACTACGACGGCGCCGGTTGGACGCCGCTCCAGTCCGACACGCCGGAGACGCTGTACGCCGCCATCGGGGCTTCGTCGAGCGACGTAATCGCGGTGGGTGGCTTAGGTACCTTCATCGTCTACGACGGTAACTCTCTGTCGCAGCCCACGACCGGGACCGCGCTCAACCTGGAGGACGTCTGGGGCACTACCGTGGGTGATGTCTTCGCCGTGAGCACCAACGGCACGGTCCTGCACTTCGACGGCACCACCTGGACCGATATGGCCACCGGGCTCACCACCTGGTTCAACGGTATCTGGGGCGCGGCGCCCGACGACATCTACGCCGTGGGCAACAACGGCGACATCGCGCACTACGACGGCGCGACGTGGTCCCTGATGGCCTCCCCGACGGGCGAGTTCCTGCGCGCCGTCTGGGGCTCGGGTCCCGACGACATCTTCGCCGTGGGACAGAACGGGGCCATTGTCCACTACAACGGCACCACTTGGTCCGGGATGACCTCTGGCACCACCTCCACCTTCAGCGGGGTCTGGGGCTCCGCTCCAGACGACGTGTACGCCGTGGGCACCAGCGGGCGGATCCAGCACTACAACGGGTCCACCTGGTCGCAGGAGACGTCGGGGATCACCTCGCAGCTCATGGATGTTTGGGGCAGCGGCCCGGACGACATCTTCGCCGTGGGCACCTACGGGGTTATCCTGCACTTCGACGGCTCTTCGTGGACGCAGATGACCCTGCCCACCGACGAAAATCTGCGAGGCGTGTGGGGCAGCGGGCCCAACGACGTGTTCGTCGTGGGCCAGTACGGGATGCTGCTGCACTACAACGGGACCGCCTGGTCCCAGGTTCGCACCGACGTGGTGGGGATGTTCAACAACCTCTGGATACAGCCGGGCAAGGCGCTGTTTGCCGCGGGGGAAAACGGCGTGATTTTCCGGCTGGAGTACGCCTTCGGCAACGTAATGTGGTGCGACGACGGAAACACCCCCTGCTCCCGGGCGGACATCAGGATCAACCAGGTGTCCGGCGGGGCGCCCGACTACATCGAGCTGATCAACACCGGCTGCTGCGCCCAGGATCTGAACGGGATGCGGGTGACGCGGCGGATGGACACCGAGGGTTCGGCCACGACCTACACCTTCTCCACCAGCACCGTGCTGGCGCCGGGACAGATCTTCCGGCTGGTGGACATCACCACCGGGCTGGGACCCAACGAGCGCTACATCGGGAGCAACATCAGCGACAACATCCCCGGCGAGGGGTGGGTGGCGCTCTGCGACGGCGTCTGCGACGAGGTGGGCTGCACCAACGTGCTGGACTACTTCGAGAAGCGTGGTGCCACACCCCCGCAGGGCGTCCCGGCCTGCGCCAGTTTCCTCACCCAGCCCATCGACGTCACCGGCTGGGCCGCCCCAGGTGCGCCGACGCGACGCGCGTTCACCGGCATCGGCGGTGCCGGTCGCTGGTCCGACTGGATCTGGGGCGCCGCCACCAGGGACTGATCGCAAGGCATACCTCACATCGTACCCTCCCTCTGATCCCGCGTTGTGGGATTCGTAAATCACTCTCTTCACACGCTCCGCGCAGGTTCGCCGTTCAAAACTTGTAGCTCATGGAAACGGAGGAGCGGCCCCGCACCGGGTCGATCGAAACTTCGGGGCGGAAGCGCTTCAACGCTGCAGCGTTGCGTCCAGCCCCCCTACAGAACGGGCTGCTTTGCCACGAGCTCCAGGGACTTTTGGAAGACCACGGTTCCCCGGGGATCCCGCAGCACGAAGAGGTGGCGCCCGCCACGGAGCTGGTCGCCGAAGAGCATGATTTCCACCACCAATGCGCCCCAGGGATTGACATAGGCTGGAAGAACAAACGCTTGCTTACCGCCGACACGGACCTTCCACCCCTTCCGCGCTCGCGGTAGCCGGGGGCCGGGAAAGACGACGTAGAAACCCCAGGCCGGTCCCCGGGTGCCGTTCTTGCCGGGCTCACCGAAGACCCCGGCGCGGTACCTGAAACGCGATTTCCTCTTGCGCTTGACCAGGGCTTTCCAGGCGCTCCTGTTGCTTTGGAGCCAGTTGCGGTAGCAAGCAGGCTTCCGGGCGCAGGTGCCGCACAAAAAACCTACCCCGATGCTGTCGGTGACGAAAGGCTTGGGCGCCGCCGGTGCGGGGCGCCTCGCACGCGCCGCGATGTCCTGCGATCCCGCGACGACGATCAGCGCCAGGGAGCCCATCTGCAGGGCGCGCCTCAGCCCGCCCCCTGTAGATCTGCGCCCAGCTTGTGCGTTCGACACTGGCATGCCCGAGTCCTCGATGGGTGTGGATCCCATCCTGAGCAATCCCCTGAGCCCGGTCAAGAGATGCGGCTTGGCCATCGGCTCTGACAACCGCACGTGGCTCGATGATTGCGCTCACGTGAACGCCCACACGAGCACATTGCTGACGCCTGACCTGAC
>JBDRSE010000242.1:0-4944 GCA_043825095.1 bacterium | reverse complement strand
GGGGCTGGGCGGGGAGGGGGGCAGGGCGGGGCTGGGCGGGGCGGGGCTGGGCGGGGAGGGGGGGCTGGGGGGCGGGGCGGTGTTTCACTGTGGGACGATCGAGTCCTTTGAGTACGAGGGGCCGGCCTTTGACCATGTGCTGTCGGTCCGGTCCTATAGCCACTTCGAGGACGTGGACCGGGCGGCCGAGGTGGTGGCGCGCGTGCTTAAGCCCCTGGGGCGCTGGCTCGTGGTGGGTGATACGCCGGTGGCGCTCCTGCGGACGGCGGAGGCGGCGCGGCGCGGTCACGCCGATCCGGGGCTGCGCCTGGAGCACTTTCACAACCACTCCGCGACGGAGGCGTGGGCCCTGCTCGAGCGCCATCCGTTCAGGTGTCTGGAGCGGCGCGATCCCGACCCGGAATGTAGTAACCTGTGGTGGTTGATGCTGCAGCGCGTCTAGACCCAATCCGCGCGCAATCCGCGCGCAATCGTCTGATTTCCTTACTGCCTGAAATGGGACCGAGTTGGTCCTGAGCTGTGACACTTTTTTACATTTATTGACACACGCTGAAGGTGTTTTGTGGCATCAATGGGACCCAACGCGTTGAAGGTGTGTGTGGCCAGCTACCCTTTCCACCCTCGGAATATTGGGAGGAATGCGGGCCAAGGCGAGTAGGGCGCATCGGGCCGTGACCGCGCGGCCACCTTGGTGAATCGAGAGACTCCTGATGCTGACCGAACTGTTGATCCTGGGCTCCTACGGCCTGATTTTCATCCTGCTGGCGATCTATGGGTTTCACCGCAGCCTGCTGGTGTACCTGTACTTCAAGCACAAGCACAACGTCCCCAAGCCCCTGGCGCACTTCGATGACGAAGCGCTCCCCCGGGTCACGATCCAGCTCCCGGTCTTCAACGAGCTGTACGTCGCCGAGCGGCTGCTGGACGCGGTCGCGAAGATCGAGTACCCGCGGGATCGGCTGGACATTCAGGTGTTGGACGACTCCACCGACGAGACCACGGGGATCTGTCGGCGCAAGGTGGCCGAGCTCAAGGGCACGGGCCTCGACATCGAGTACATCCACCGCACGGACCGCACGGGCTTCAAGGCCGGCGCCCTCGACAACGGCCTGAAGACCTCCAAGGGCGAGTTCGTGATGATCTTCGACGCGGACTTCATCCCGCAGTCCTCGGTGGTGATGGAGTGCATCCACCACTTCACCGATCCCAAGATCGCCGTGGTCCAGGCCCGCTGGGGCCACCTCAACTACGACCACTCCGCGCTCACGCGGGTGCAGGCGCTGATGCTCGATGGGCACTTCATCATCGAGCACACCGCGCGGTGCCGGTCCGGCCGCTTCTTCAACTTCAACGGCACCGCGGGCATCTGGCGGCGCACCGCCATCGACGACGCCGGGGGCTGGGAGCACGACACCCTCACCGAGGACATGGACCTGAGCTACCGCGCCCAGCTCAAGGGCTGGCGGTTCGTCTACCTCAAGGACGTGGTGGTGCCGGCCGAGCTGCCCGTGGAGATGAACGCGTTCAAGTCACAGCAGTTCCGGTGGGCCAAGGGCTCCATCCAGAACGCCCGGAAGATCCTGCCGCGGGTGCTGCGCTCCGACGTCTCCTTCAGCCAGAAGGTCGAGACGTTCTTCCACCTGACCAACAACTTCGCCTATCCCCTGCTGCTGCTGCTGTCGCTGCTGCTGCTGCCGTGCCTCATGCTCCGGTCCACCCACGGCTGGCGCGAGGTCATGCTGGTGGATCTGCCGCTCTTTTTCGGGACCACGCTGTCGGTCTGCACCTTCTACCTGACCACCCAGCGGGAGGAGGGCACGCGCTCCCTGTGGTGGGGCCTCAAGCAGCTCCCCCTGCTCCTCGCCGTGGGCATCGGCCTGTCGGTGAATCAGACCCGGGCCGTGTTCGAGGCGCTCCTGGGGCGGGAGTCCGAGTTCGTGCGCACGCCGAAGCACGGCGTGGTCGGCAAGGTCCAGGACTGGCACGCCAGGCGCTACCGCGGCGCGGTGACCGTGGTGCCCTTCATCGAGGCCGGCATGGCGATGTACTTCGTCGTGACCCTGGGGCTCGCGATCTGGGCGCAGCGGTTCGTCTCCGCCCCCTTCGTGCTGCTGTTCGGCGGTGGGTTCACGTACGTGGGGCTGCTGAGCCTGTCCCACGGCTATGGAGGGCGGAAGAGGAAGACGGCGGCGACCGGTTCGGCGTTGGAGCTGGGCCCGGAGCGCGAGCTCGTCGAGGCGCGCGTGCAGGCCCGTCGCTGAACGCCCGGGACGCCGATCCATCCCGGCGGTCTTCGTTGCTGCGCGGCGCCGCTACTTCTTGAGGACCCGGTTGGCCACGGCGTGCTGCTTGAGGAAGCGGGAGAGGATCGCGATCATCCCTTCGACCGAGATGGAGGTGACCTCGTCGTTCTTGCGCGCGTAGCGGCGCTCCCCGTCCTTGAGCTTGTCGTCGATGATCGCGGTCACGGTGGTGTTCACGGTCTCGGCAGTTCGCGTGTCGGTGATGGAGATGGTGTCGCTCTCGATGCCCAGCCCCAGGCCGATGTCCCGGGTGAACACGAGCTTCACGTCCAGGGGCACACCGTCGCGCTCGTACTGGCCGCGCATCTCGATGGCGAGCTTGCCTTCGTCGTTGATGGTGATGGTCAGGATGAACTTGGTCCACCCCTCCTCCACCAGGAGCTTGTGCTCGAGCTCGGGGAAGATGAGGTCCAGCTTTCCGGCCGGGATGGCGTCCTCGAATCGGACCAGAAAGGTCAACTTGCCGTCCGTGAACGCGTACCGCATCTGGCAGCCGGTCAGGTTGTTCTGGTTGAGCGACTTGATGTTCTCCTGCCACAGCTCCATGGTCGGGAGCTGCTTCCGTCGGTCCGGACCGGCGTACCCCTTGCCTTGACCCGTCGAGGAGCTGGAATCGGTCATGATCGGTCGTCTCCTTGTGAAGTCGTCCCCCCTCCCGCCTCTACCCGTCCTTCCTTGATACCTGAGAACGATTCCATTTCAAGACAAGAAATTCGAAATCGGATGGCGTCGGATCAGGGGCTGCATGCCGGGGGGAGGTAGAAGCATTCGGGGTCGTTGCAGTCCGCGAGCCCGTCGCCGTCGTCGTCCACCCCGTTGGCGCAGTCCTCGTAGCCGGTCGCGTCGCAGGTCACGGCGAGATCGTAGCTGCTGATCGTGCCGTCGTAGCCCTCCACCACCACGTAGTAGGTCATCGCCGGATAGGCGGCAAAGGTGACGGACTCGTCCTGCCCCGGGGGGTTGCCGCCAAAGGCGAAGCACCCGTTGTTCGGGTCGCAGTACTGTCCACCGGTCTGCTTGATGATGTACACGTCGAGGTCGTCGGAGAACCCGGTTACGTCGATGGTCACGACCTGCGGCGTGGAAACGGTGAGGGTGTACGTGTACTCGGGCCCGGTCTCGGACGTGAAGGCGGGGCCCGGGCCTCCGTCCGGACCCACGCAGTTCGCGTCCGTGATGACCGAGGTGGATCCCGCGGCGTTGTTGCTCTCCCCGGTGAGGACCGAGCCGCAGGTGAGCACCGCGCCGGGGGCGGGCGTGCAGACCGCGCCGGTGCACGGGCCGTGCTGCCCGCACTCGGCGTCGTCGCAGTCCACGTAGCCGTCGCCGTCGTCGTCGATGCCGTTTAGGCAGATCTCGCCCTCCGGGCAGCCGGTTTTACCGGTGCAGTCGGGGTCCGAGCAGTCGATGAGGCCGTCGAAGTCCTCGTCGATGCCCCCGGTGCAGTACTCCTCCGGGGTGATGCAGAAGCCGTTCTGCTCGGACATGCTCTCGGTGTCGCAGTCGCCCGAGATCAGGCACTGGGAGTCGTCGGTGCAGCGCGGGAAGCAGTAGGTCTGGTCGCCGCTCATCTGGCAGGCGTACCCCGGGCGGCAGTCCGAGGCGCCGAGCGTGCAGCGGCGGAAGCACAGCCGGGGGCTGTTCGGCAGGGCGACGCACAGGCCTGCCGCGCCCGCCAGCGGGCAGGAGTCGTCCCCGGCGCACATCTCGATGCAGTAGCCGCCGGGGGGGCCGTAGTGCCGCTCGGAAATCTCTTGCCAGCACCAGCCGCCGGGGCAGTCCTCGTGCGCCTCACAGGGCCGGCCGATGGGGAACTCCGGCTCGCCGTAGCAGCGGCCGGTCTGCAGGGTGCAGTCCGGAGCGCATTCGAGCGCGCCGCCCACGAAGGTGGCGTCCACCGAGGAGCAGCTCGCGTCGCCGAGGTCGTCCCCGTCGCACTCCTCATCCCCATCGGCAACGCCGTCCCCACAGATGCCGCGGCCTTCGCAGTCGGCCCCGTCGAACTGGCAGGTGACCGGGTCGCAGCGCAGGGCGCCGGCCCCGAGATTGCGCGACTCGCAGGTTTCGCCGCCTAGGTCGTCCCCGTCGCACTGCTCGCCCGGGTCCAGGACGTCGTCTCCGCAGGAAACGAGCCCCTCGCAGTCCGAGAGGTCGAACAGGCACTGATCGGTGCAGCGGAGGGTACCGGTGGTGTAGCCCAGGGTCTGGCAGCTGGCCCCCCCCATGGTGGACCCGTCGCAGCTCTCGCCCTGCTCGAGGGTGGAGTTGCCGCAGGTGTCCTTGGCGTTGCAGCTCGCGCCGCTGAGCGTCGCCAGGGCGACGGCCAGGCACGACAGGAGTCGCTGGGGATGGGACAACTCGAACCTCCGATTCGAATGGCACTGATTCCTGTACATAGCGGTGACCGGCGTTGAACTCCAGGGAAATGTTCTTGGTATGTGTTCACGGGGGGGGCTATTTGCGGCACCTCCCGAGCGCAGCGAGGTTCCCCCGGAGGGGGCGGAGGGGGAGCGCTGAGCCGCGAAGCGGCGGATCGATCTCCGGCCGGTGCCAGCATTCGCCCAGCGCCGAAACCAGCCCGACAGATCCGCCGCCCCGCGGCGGAAGACTCCCCTCCCGTCCCCTCAAGGGGAAGCCCGCG
>JBDRSE010000241.1:0-19966 GCA_043825095.1 bacterium | reverse complement strand
CGCTGGAGGTGTTTCCGTCGTCGCAGACCTCACCCGGGTCGAGGACTCCGTTGCCGCAGATCTCGACCTGACAGGTGGCGGAGCAGCCGTCGCCGGAGATGGTGCCTCCGTCGTCGCAGCTCTCGCCTTTGGACGTGTCGATGTAGCCGTTGCCGCACACCTCACTGGAGAGGCAGTCCGGCGAGCAGCCGTCCCCGGCCACGGCGTTTCCGTCGTCGCAGGTTTCCCCGGGGTCGAGCACGCCGTTGCCGCAGTACTCGAGCAGGCAGGCGGCGGAGCACCCATCGCCGTTCGTGGCATTTCCGTCGTCGCAGGTTTCGCCGGCGAGGATGTCGGTGATGAGATTCCCGCAGGTCTCGTTGGACTTGCAGTCCGCGCTGCAGCCGTCTCCGCTCGAGGTGTTTCCGTCGTCGCAGATCTCGCTCGGGTCGAGGACGCCGTTGCCGCAGTTCTCTGACCGACAGGTGGGGCCGCAGCCGTCGCCGGCCGTGGTGTTCCCGTCGTCGCACTGCTCGCCCTTTTGGATGTCCACGTAGCCGTTGCCGCAGGTTTCGTTGGACAGACAGTCCGAGGAGCAGCCGTCCAGGGCGGCGGTGTTTCCGTCGTCGCAGACCTCGCCGGGGTCGAGGTTGCCGTTGCCGCAGAACTCCAGCCGACAGGTGGCGGAGCAGCCGTCGCCTGCGGTGGTGTTTCCGTCGTCGCAGGTCTCCCCGGCGGCGATGTCCGTGAGGCTGTTGCCGCAGGACTCGTTCGAGGAGCAGTCCGCCGAGCAGCCGTCGCCGCTGGACTTGTTTCCATCGTCGCAGACCTCACCCGGATCCAGGATGTTGTTGCCGCAGATCTCCAGCACGCACGTGGAGGAGCAGCCGTCCCCGGAGAGGGTGTTTCCGTCGTCGCAGCTCTCTCCGGCCGCGATGTCGGTGATGGAGTTTCCGCAGGTCTCGCTGCTCAGGCAGTCCGCGCTGCAGCCGTCTCCGGACACGGCGTTTCCATCGTCGCAGGTTTCGCCGGGGTCCAGGGTGCCGTTGCCGCAGGACTCCAGGCGACAGGTGGCGGAGCAGCCGTCCCCGCTGATGGTGTTTCCGTCGTCACAGGTTTCTCCCGCGGCGATGTCCGTCTCACTGTTTCCGCAGGTTTCATCGGACTGGCAGTCCGAGCGGCAGCCGTCGTTGCTCGACGTGTTTCCGTCGTCACACACCTCCCCGGGATCCAGCGTGCCGTTGCCGCAGCTCTCGGAGCGGCAGGTCGGGCTGCAGCCGTCGCCTCCGACCGTGTTCCCGTCGTCGCACTGCTCGCCGATGATGGAGTCCACGTAGCCGTTCCCGCAGACTTCGCTGGAGGCGCAGTCAGGAGAGCAGCCGTCGCCGCTGGAGGTGTTTCCGTCGTCGCACACCTCCCCCGGGTCCAGCAGGCCGTTGCCGCAGTACTCCAGGACGCACGCCGAGGAGCAGCCGTCCCCGCTGGCGGTGTTTCCGTCGTCGCAGGTTTCCCCGGCGGCGATGTCGGTGATGGAGTTTCCACAAACCTCGGTGGACAGGCAATCCGCGCTGCAGCCGTCCCCTCCGGTGGTGTCGCCGTCGTCGCAGACCTCGCCCGGATCCAGAGTGCCGTTGCCGCAGACCTCGGACTGGCAGGTGGCCGAGCAGCCGTCGGCGGCGGTGGTGTTTCCGTCGTCGCAGGTTTCCCCGACCTGGATGTCCAGGTAGCCGTTCCCGCAGACCTCGGTGGAGAGGCAGTCCGCGCTGCAGCCGTCTCCGGCCACGTGGTTTCCGTCGTCGCACACCTCGCCGGGGTCGAGCAGCCCGTTGCCGCAGAACTCGAGGCGACAGGTGGCCGAGCAGCCGTCGCCGGAGAAGGTGTTGCCGTCGTCGCAGCTCTCCCCGGCCGGAACGTCAGTGATCGCGTTGCCGCAGGTCTCGTTCGACTTGCAGTCCGCCGAGCAGCCGTCGCCGGAGCTGGTGTTGGCGTCGTCGCACACCTCCCCCGGGTCGATGATCCCGTTGCCGCAGATCTCCAGCCGGCACAGGGCGCTGCAGCCGTCCGCCGGAGTGGTGTTTCCGTCGTCACAGCTCTCCCCGGCGGCGACGTCGACGATGGAGTTGCCGCAGGTTTCGTCGGACATGCAGTCCGCCGAGCAGCCGTCGTTGGACACGTGATTCCCGTCGTCGCAGGTTTCCCCGGGGTCCAGGATGCTGTTGCCGCAGGCCTCCAGGTGACAGGTGGAGGAGCAGCCGTCCCCGCTCGTGGTGTTTCCGTCGTCGCAGGACTCGCCGGCCAGGATGTCCACCACCGCGTTTCCGCAGGTTTCGTCTGAGAGGCAGTCGGCGCTGCAGCCGTCGCCGGCCACGTGATTCCCGTCGTCGCAGGTCTCTCCCGGATCCAGGTGTCCGTTTCCGCAGTACTCGAGGTGACAGGTGGCGGAGCAGCCGTCTCCTCCCACGAGGTTCCCATCGTCGCAGGACTCTCCGGCCGCGATGTCGGTGTAGCCGTTGCCGCAGGACTCGTCGGACTGGCAGTCCGCGCTGCAGCCGTCGCCGGAGAGGGTGTTGCCGTCCTCGCACACCTCTCCCGCCTCCAGCAGGTTGTTCCCGCAGACGCCGCGGAGGATGCAGTTCGCGGTGCAGTTGCTGAAGGGGTCGCCGTTCACGCCGCCGCAGTTGGTCGGGAGGTTGCCGGGATCGTCACCACAGTCGCAGGTTTCACCCACAGCCAGGTCCACGTTGGCGTTGCCGCAGGTTTCGTCGGACTGGCAGTCCGGGGAGCAGCCGTCCCCGGACGAGGTGTTTCCGTCGTCGCAGATCTCCCCCACGTCGAGGATGCCGTTTCCGCAGTACTCGAGGGTGCAGTTGGCCGAGCAGCCGTCCCCGTCGAGGGTGGATCCGTCGTCGCAGGTCTCGCCGGCGGCGATGTCGGTGATCCCGTTGCCGCAGGTTTCGTCGGAGAGGCAGTCCGGGGAGCAGCCGTCCCCGGCGAGGGTGTTGCCGTCGTCGCACACCTCACCCGCGTTGAGGGCGTTGTTGCCGCAGAACTTGGTCTGACAGTCCGACGTGCAGGGGCTCAGAGGATGGCCGTTCTCCGCGGCGCAGCCCGTGGGCAGGTTCGTGGCGTCGGTGCCGCAGTCGCAGGTTTCCCCGGCGGCGAAGTCCGGTCGGCCGTTGCCGCAGGTTTCGTCGGACATGCAGTCCGCGCTGCAGCCGTCGCCGCTGATGTTGTTGCCGTCGTCGCAGATCTCCCCCGGGTCCTGGTCCGTGTTGCCGCAGTAGCGGGCGTGACAGTTGGTGGTGCAGTGGCTCGCCGGATCGCCGTTGATGGCGGCGCAGTTGGCGGGCACGTTCGACGCGTCGGTGCCGCAGTCACACTCCTCGTCCACGGCGAAGTCGGCGATCCCGTTGCCGCAGGTTTCGTTGGACTGGCAGTCGGCGCTGCAGCCGTCGCCGCTGATGTTGTTTCCGTCGTCGCAGACCTCGTTGTCGTTGACCACGCCGTTCCCGCAGATCTTGGACTGGCAGTCGCTGGTGCAGGGCGAGTCGGGGTGGCCGTTGATGTCGTCACAGTACGCGGGCAGGTTCTGGGCGTCGGTGCCGCAGTCGCACTGCTCCCCGACGAGGTAGTCGAAGAAGCCGTTGCCGCAGCTCTCGTCTGACAGGCAGTCCGGGGAGCAGCCGTCGCCGGAGACGAAGTTCCCGTCGTCACACGCCTCGCCGTCCTCGATCACGCCGTTGCCGCAGAACTCCACGTTGCAGGCCGCGCCGCAGCCGTCCCCCGCGTCGGTGTTGCCGTCGTCGCAGCTCTCCCCGTGCTGCACGTCCACCACGCCGTCCCCGCAGGCGGACTCCACGCAGGTTGTCCGACAGGCGTCGGGCACCTCGTCGCTGTTCTGGGACCCTTCGTCGCACTCTTCACCGGTGTCGGCCACGCCGTCGCCGCAGGAGGGCAGGAGGCAGTCCGAGCGACAGGCGTCCGCCTCGCTGTCGGAGTTGGACGCCCCGTCGTCGCACTCCTCGCTCCCCTCGATCGTGCCGTTTCCGCAGGAGACGGAGGCTTGATTGTTGTTGTTTTGGTCTTCGCCGTTGTTGTTGTCGTCGCCCGAGCCCTTGTCCCCGCAACCGGCTGCCAATAGCGACGCAGCCCATACCAAAGTCAATACGGTCAGGTTGACTCGCCGTCGAAGCATTCTCCGCCTCCTCATGAAAATATGTCCCGCGGTCTACAGATCCCCATAGGCTACCCTATTGTCGGCGCCTCTGTCACGGGCGCAGTGAAACAGGTGGGGTGAGGCAGCGACTCAGGCAGCGGCGCGGGACCGCGGCTTTGCGGTGAAACGGCCTCCAGGATCGTTCGAAAAGAGCGGTCGCTGAGGCGCGATTGCCCCGGTTGACATCGTACCAGCGCAACCGGCCGCTCCGCGGTGGATACACCACCACGTAGTGGCTCTTGACGGTTCGCCAGCCTACGTCCACCAGGGCGACGAAGGGCTGGCAGCGGCTCAGACAGCCGAGCGCCCCCTGGGGGACGCGCACGGCGTCGTAGGGCTCACCGGACCGCACGGAGAGCTCGCGCGCCAAGGCGGACAGGGGCGTGCCGGTTTCGCGGTTCCAGATCCGGCGGCTGACGGCGGACAAGTCGCAGGGCCTGCGCAGGTGGTTTTCCAAGTACCAGCACAGCGCCCGCGGCCCGCAGGAGAGGTTGGGAGGCGGGCCGTCCAGAGCCCAAGGTTTGCCCCCGGCCCGGAACGCGGTGAGCACCATGGACCCCAAGAGAGCTTCGCTGATGTGGGGTAGCGTGATGTGAGCGATGAGCATGAGGCCGAGCAGGATCGAGGGGTCGCGCCGGGCGGGCGGTCTGGGAGACGTGTAGTGAAGAGGTGTGCCGCGGCGTGTCCGCGGCCAAAGCAGCAGGCTCGCCGCGACTCCGGTCGCAGCGCCCGTCACCTGCGCCACCGGGAGCCACACCACGCCCGTCAGCGAGGGAGATGCGAGGAGCAGGCTGCCCGCGGCGAGGTCCAGCGCCAGCTTCAGCGCGAGTCCGACGAGGATCAGCAGCGCCGCCCGGGGCGGGCGCCGGTCGCGCTGGTGGTGGACCAGGAGCGCCGCCAACAGCGCGTACACCGCGCCGGAGAGGCCGTAGTAGGTCTGCGCAGCGGGAGCCAGCGCGAGGGTGAGCAGGGGCGGGAGCATGATCGCGCTGAGCACGAGCGCGGCGCGCCGCCGATCCCAGCCGGGCCCGAAGGCGACCGCCAGGAGGGTCAACGCCGCCAGATCGGTGAGGAACTGGTGCAGGTTGCCGGAGATCAAGGGGCCGGTCAGGAGCCGCCAGAGCTCCCCGGCGAGCAGCCGGTCTGCGTCCGCGACCAGCCAGTGAGCCCGGTCCCAGTCGCTGCTGAGAACTGCCAGGGTTGCCAGCGCCAGGGCGCAGACGTGCATGTCACACCTTCAGCTCCGGGGGCTCAGCTCCGCGGAGATTTCGGGCGCCGGCGCCGGATCGCAAAGACGATGGCGGGCATCCACCCTCCGGCCACGAGCAGCAGCAGGAGCCAGGTGGTTTCGCCGAGGTCAGCGCCACCGGAGCTCGAGGAGCCGCCGCCATGGGAGCTCGCGTACCCGGACCCCCCGGAGGGCGTCGGCGCGGACTGCGCGCCTTGGACAGCGGTGGCGAAATTGACCCCCTCGGGTGTGGGCGCGGGCTGCGTCACGGTGCGGTAGTGCCCATGTCCTTTGATTACGCGCGTGCGGTCCACGGCCACGTAGGAGGTGAAGTCCGTCACGAGCCCGAATTCCAAACCCAGGCGGGTCACCTCCTGGCGGGTCTTGGCGTGGATCTCCCGGTAGTTCATGGACATCAGCTCCTGGATGCGCTTGCGGGCCCACAGGTGCGCCACCGGCCGCTGGGCCTGGGCGGCGGGCAGGGTCACCGGCAGCTTCACCGTGATGCGCTTGCCGGCGGTGGTGGCCGTGACGCGGACGGTTCCGGTGCCCGGGCGCAGGTACCTGCCGGCGACGATGAGCGGCAGGCCGGCGTAGACATCGGGTGTGCGATTGGGGACGACGTCGAAGACCTTCAGCCCACCCCAGTGAATCTTGACATCGGTCAGGTAGGGATGGGTGGTGCGGCGGACCAGCTCGTTCAGCGCCTTCTGCGGTGACTCCCGGAGCGTTACGTAGGACGGGAAGCCGCGCCCCACCTCGGCCAGGCGGTTCATCAGAAACCGATTGGGGGCCGAGCCGACCCCCACCGGAAAGATCCGGTTGTGGCCCAGCAGTCGGCGGGCCGTGGCGAGGATGACGCGGTCGTTCCCCACGTACCCGTCGGTCAGCACGTAGACCAGGCGGATTCGGTCGGCTCCGGGCTTGCGCGCCAGCATCTTGACCACGGCGCGCTCGAGCTCGGTGCCGCCTCCCGCCTTCAGGTTGTCGATCCAGCGCAGGCCCTCCGCCTTGCCCGCGGCGGTGGCGCGGCGGGCCTTAGGATTCATCTGAGCGACGCCGCTGGCAAACGACAGCACGTTGAAGGTGTCCCGTGCGCTCAGGTGTTGGACGATTCCCTTGGCAACGGCTTTGGCGTGGGCGAGGGGCTGGCCGTCCATGGATCCGGACACGTCCACCAGGAGCATGACCTCACGGGGCGCGATGTCGCCGGTGCGGTAGGACCCCTTGGGCTGCACCATCAGCACGAAATAACCGCCCCCCTTGGCCCGGTGGGCGAGGAGGCCCACCATGGTGGAGGTGGAGCGGGGCTTCCACCTGACAATGAAGTCCCGGTTGGGGATCCTGTCCCCCGCGGCCAGGGTCGCCGTCGCCGTGGTGGCGTCGACCCGCTTGACCGTGATCTTGTGCGACGGGCTCACCACCTGGTCGAGCACCAATCCGGCGTCGACGCGCACGGTGATGTCGATTTTGGGCATCCCCGGCGTGCCGGGCGGCACGTAGGGGATCGAGGCGACGCCCGCGGGCGCGGGATTCCCTGCGGCGTGCGACCCCACCGGCCGACGACCGAGGTTCTCCGCGGGCAGATATCGCGGGCCGACAACCATGGGAATCACCAGCTCGTAGCGCTGGTCCTTGTAGGGGAGCAGCTCCACGTACTGGATGCGCACGCGGATCGTCTCCCCCGGGGCGATGTTGGCGATGCGCTGGGAAAACACGTTCGCCTTCTCCTGCTGCAGCAGCGCCGCGGTGTGGCCCTTGGACCGAGCCCGCTGATAGATTCTTCTTGCCGCCTCCCGGGTCTTGATCTTGCCCTTGATGACCCGTTCGCCGATGGCAATCTCGTAGCCCGACACCGCGGCCTCGTCTCCGAGCGGAAACAGATACACCGCCTCCATGGGGGTCTTCAGCGGGTTGGAAAAGGTCTGCGTGACCGTTGTTTGCGCCATCATGCCGGCGACGCTCACGCTCACGCTCGTGTGCGTGAGCGGGAAGGCGATGAGCTGCTCGGTCCGCTTGTTTCCGTCCGCCCAGGACACCTGCACGCTCACCGGCTTGGCGAGCCGGAGCTGACCTCCCTTGACCGGCACCTCCTTCATGGCCGCGTACTGTGCCGCGTAGGACGTGCGCGGCAGCGCCAGCACGAGGAAGGCGAGCGCCATGATTCCAGCGCTCGGCCGTCCGCTTGGACGCCGACTGCGTAGCCCGCTTCGCGTTTTCGTTTTGTTCCTGCGTTGTCTTGTTCGCATGTGCTTCCTCCCTGCGGTGTGCAACGAGACGCTTCACGTTGCGTGCCAGAGAGGCGCCGACGCTCGTACATGCGGTGATTTGTGAAAGAAGCGTGCAGCGCAAAAACGTGCCGTGGCGTCAGGGGTCGGCCGATATTCGACGGATGCGGTGAATATCAGACGCCGTGGACGGCCTGTCGCAAGCACCGACACCAAAACCCGTCGCGGTATTCACGGACGCGCGGAAGCCGCGTTCGCAACGGATGCGGCGTGATATCATGGTGCGTGGCGCTCTGCAGTCAGGAGGAGGCGTCGATACGCACGCTTGTTTCAGCACTCTGTTTGTTGCTGTTGTTCGCCTGCGGGGACGACTCGGTGGGAGGGAACGACAACCAGAACAACGACAATCAGGCTTCGCTACTGTGCGGCAACGGCCCCTCTCTCAGGGGTACGAAGTGGTGGACTTCACGGCGGTGGCTGGGGAAGTCTACTATTTCGTAGTTGATGCGGCGTTGCCCGCCACGGAAGCGGTTTTTACGGTCAGCGTTGTCTGCAACATCGCCGTCCCCGGCTATGGGGGGTGATCAGCGGGACGCTAGGGAAGGTATGACTTTACGAGGCTGCGGAGCGCGGCCGCCTCGAAGCCCTTTCGAAGAACCGGGACGCCCAGTTCCTCCTCTGAGTAGCGGTAGGCGGTCACCGCGATGATTCGCGCGTCCGGGTCCAGCGCGCGGATGCGGGTGATGGCCTCCCGGCCCGAAAGGACGGGCATCTTGATGTCCATGAGGGTCAGATCCGGGCGATGCGCCTCGAACTGCTCCACGGCCTCCTGCCCGTTGTACGCGCGGATGATCCGGTAGGCGCGCCCGAGCAGGAGCTCGTAGAGATCCTGCAGATCGCGATCGTCTTCCGCCACCAGGATGGTTTTTTGCATCGTCCCGCCCACGCCTCGTCGCTCAGGTCAGCTGCTTGAGACCCTCCACGAGTCGTTCCGTCGCCCGCTGGATGGCCAGCATCTGGCCGTCCTCGCGCATCGCTGGGTTGCGCTCTTCCATCAGCTCGAGATAGCCCAGCAGGATCTGCAGCGGGTTGCGGAGCCGATCCGCCACCTCGCGCACGTATTCGTCGTGGTGCTGCATCTCCCGGATGACCCGGTCCTTTGCCTCGAGCGTCTCCCGCTCCAGCGCCCGACGGCTCGTGACGTCTCGGAACACGCCCACCAGGTAGCGGCGGCCCTCGATGATCATCGGCGCGGAGTTGATCTCGGCGCGGAAGACGGTGCCGTCCTTGCGCAGCACGGGGAGCTCGGGCGACAGCGTGAAGTCACCCTGGAGCTGGCGCTCGAAGACTTCGACCACGGCCCGGAGCTCTTCCGGCGGGTGGATGTCTGCCACTGACATTCCGCAAATCTCCGCATTGGTGTAGCCGAGCATCTCGCGGATGGCGCGATTCCCCATCAGGAACTGCTTCTGCTCGTCGTCGGCGATCAGGATCCCGTCCGTGGCCGCGTCGAAGATCGCCCGGAATCGCTCCTCGCTCGCTCGGAGGGCCAGCTCCGCCTTCTTGCGGGCGGTGATGTCTCTGGCGATGTGGACCGTCCGGACGAGCTTTCCGTTGTCGAGGATCGGCGCCACGGTCACCAGATAGGTGCCGTGGGCGGCCTGCATCATCATCTCCAGGGTTTCGGGTTTGTTGCTCTGCTTCAGCGCGGCCAGGGGGCACCCCTCGGGCGGGTGCGTCGTACAGTGGTACACGTCGTAGCAGTGGCGGCCGAGCAGCTCGCCCTCCGGCAGGTTTGCGGCACGATGGGCTGCGGCGTTGGCCGCGAGCACACGGTGCTCCACGTCGAGGATGAGCACCGGGTCGCTAATGGACTTGAAGACCAGCTCCCACTCGTTCATCGTTCTTTACGTCCTTTGACGCGCACTCCTGAATCCCCCCATCAAGATATCCGAAGCCCCGCATAAATGCCACCTGGAACAGTCGGGTTTTCCGCGATGGAAATCCCGGGCTCCGTGACCTTGGCTCGGTGACCTTGACCCCACCGGCTGCGGGGGGCGATACTCGAATCATGGACGATTCACGTGGAAGTGGAGGTGCCTCGGCGACAGTGCTCGTCCTGCTCGTCGGGATGATCTGCGGTTCGGCCTGCGGTCCGAGCGGCAGCGGCGAGGGAATCTGCGAGCCGGATTCCACCCAGGACTGTACGTGCCTCGGGACGGGTGATCCCGGCGTGCGGATCTGCGCCTTGGACGGCATGACCTGGAGCAGCTGTGACTGTCGTGGGGACGCGGGCGCCGACGACGGCGGAGGGGGGGACGGCTCCGCGGTCGACAGCGGCCCCGCGGCCGACGGCGAGGTGGTCACGTTCTGTTCGACCCGTGCGGACGGGACCTGGTGCGAGGCCGACGAGCTGGTGAGCTGCCTAAGCGGCGTGGAGTCCCAGCGCGCGGCGTGTCCCTACGGCTGCGACGACAGCGCCGCAGGCGGGAGCCACGCGTGCGCCGAGCCCAACCCCAACTTCTGTGTGGGTCTGCTGAACGGCCTTTGGTGCGACGGCGATGACCTGGTCTACTGCCTCAACGATGTGGTGGATTCGCGAGAGACCTGCGCGAACGGTTGCCTGTCCATGCCGGTGGGTACTCCCGACGAGTGCGCCGCCGTGCCGTTCTGCACCGCGATCCCCAACCCGGTGTCGCCCACCGCGCCGACGGACGCGTGCAACTACATGGACTGGGAGCTCAGCCCGGACGGCTTCTACCTGATCTCCCGCTTTGGCACGACCAACGATCCCACGACCCTCGGGCACACCACCAGCTGCGGATTCCTGCAGGGTCACTACGACTATCACGGCTGTCGCTACGACAACCAGACCTCGAGCTGCTTAGACAATGACACGGCGATCCCCTGGGTGCAGCACCACGTGGACTACGTGTTCCAGGACGTCATCGACGAGGTGGACCTGTACGCGCCCGGTGACGTGCCGAATCCGGACATCTTCTACGTGGCGGGCGCCCAGCGCTTCAACTGCGGCGCCGTGCTGCGGGTGTCGAATCCGGGCAACAGCCGCTGCGTTATGGTGTACGCCGAGGACGGCGGCCCCGGTGCCACCTACGAGGGACCGAGCTACGGCGCGCGGCGGATCCTCGACGCCTCGCCGGCGGTGTCCCGGTTTCTCGCCGTCACCCAGTGGGGGTGGGCCAACGCGGACATGGTGTACGTCGAGTGGGGGCTGGCAGGGGACGTCCCGGGCCACGCCTGCGTGCCCTGCCAGTCGACCCCCGTCGAGACCGGCACGGAATCCATGCGCCCGCCCTACGACGTCAATCACATGCTTCCCGGTCTGGACTGTCGTCCCTAGACTCGACTTGAGCACTTTGTTCTGCTGCGAACGGCCGAAATCGCGCCTGTCGGCGTTGCTCGTCGGTTTTTCTGCTCGATGTAGGTCGACTACACCTCCGCAAGAACCTCCTCGCGCCCTGACAGACACGATTTCTGCTCGTTCTCGCGACGAAAAAGTGCTCAAGTCGACTTGCACACGGCCCCATGGCGCACCGCCCGGCTCGGTCCGCCCAAACCGGTCGGCGCTCTAGAGCGCTGAGGCTGCGCTGTACCACCGAGTGTCTTGGCTGTTTCCACTCCGCTTGCGCCGGGCTTCGGCCGATGCATCAGATTGCGCTGCCTCGTGAGGAGGGGAGGGGTTTGGGTCGGCTGGGTTGGGGCTCAGATGGCGTGAAGACGTCGCTGCGGATCGCCGGCGGTTTTGGAGTCCGGCTGCATGTGTGCGTACCGGTAATCCGTCGGGGGAACGAAGGTCTCCTTGATGGTGCGTGGAGACACCCAGCGCAGCAGGTTCAGCAGGGATCCGGCTTTGTCGTTTGTGCCGCTGGCACGGCTGCCGCCGAAGGGCTGTTGGTTGACCATGGCACCGGTGGGCTTGTCGTTGACGTAGAAGTTACCCGCGGCATAGCGGAGCGCCCGGTGCGCCTCGTGGATGGCGTAGCGCTCCTGGGCGAAGACGGCTCCGGTGAGGGCGTAGGGCGAGGTCTGGTCGCAGAGCTCCAGGGTTTCGGTGTAGGCGTGATCCGGGTAGACGTACACGGTCAGCACCGGTCCGAAGATCTCCTCCTCCATCAGGCGGTGGTGGGGATCCAGACTCTGGACCACGGCGGGACGGATGAAATACCCCTGTGAGCGGTCGCGCTCTCCACCGACGACGAGCTCGGTCTCAGAGGACGCGCTCGCGAGCTGGAGATACCCTTCGATCCGTCGATACGCCCGTTCGTCGATGACCGCAGCCATGAAGCTCGTCAGATCCCTTGGGTCGCCCATGCGGAGGGAGCCGACGATGTCTTGGAGCCGCTCCCGGACCGTCGGCCAGAGGGACGCGGGAATGTAGGCGCGGCTGGCGGCGGAGCACTTCTGCCCCTGGTACTCGAAGGCGCCACGGACGAGGGCGGTCACGAGTGACTCCACGTGGGCCGAGGGGTGGGCGACCACGAAGTCCTTGCCGCCGGTTTCGCCGACGAGGCGCGGGTAGGTCCGGTACCCCGCGATGTTCGCCCCCACCGTGGACCACAGGGACTGGAACGTGCTCGTGGACCCGGTGAAGTGGATTCCCGCCAGCTCCGGATGCCTCACCACTTCCTGGCCGAGGGCGTCTCCCGGACCCGGTACGAACTGGATCACACCGGGAGGCACGCCGGCCTCCTGGAGGAGCCGCATGACCCAGTACGCCGGGTACACGGCGCTCGAGGCGGGTTTCCACAGGACGGTGTTGCCCATCATCGCCGGAGCTGCGGGCAGGTTGGCTGCGATGGAGGTGAAGTTGAACGGTGAGATGGCGAGCACGAAGCCCTCGAGGGGGCGCCAGTCCAAGCGATCCCAGATGCCGAGCATGGAGGCGGGCTGTTCGGAGTAGATGCGATCCACGAAGTGGGCGTTGAACCGGAGGAAGTCCGCCAGCTCACAGGCCGCGTCGATCTCCGCCTGGTACACGGTTTTCGACACCCCGAGCATCGTGGATGCGTTGAGCTTGGCGCGCCAAGGACCTGCCAACAGCTCGGCCGCCTTGAGAAAGGCCGACACCCGCTCGGGCCACGGCAGGCGCGACCATTGGGCGTGACCTTCCCGTGCCTCCCGGACGGCCTGACGGAGCTCCTCCGGCCCGGCCTGGTGGTACCGGGCGAGCACGTGCCCATGCTCGTGGGGCATGACACAGGTGCCGAGCCGGCCGGTGCGAACCTCTTTGCCGCCGATGAACAGCGGGATCTCGAGCTCCTCGTCACCGAGCGCGCTGAGCTCTCGGGTGAGCGCCTCTCGCTCGGGACTCCCGGGTAGGTATTCGAGCACCGGCTCGTTTTCCGGTGCGGAGACAGTGAAGAGTGCTTCGTCCATGCGTTGACCCCGACGATTATGGACAAACATTGTCCAAAATCGTCGGGCATAACCTAAGTTGCGTCTGGGTCAAGTCAATCGGGAGGGGATCCGCCCAGCACGCGCCGGACCAGGCTGACGAACTCCTCGGAGCGGAAGGGCTTGCTCAGGTGGCCGTTGGCGCCGGCCTCGAAGCACTGGCGCTCCACGGTCTGGCCTACGTGGGCTGAGACCACGTGGATGGGCGTTTGAGCCGTGGCCGGGCGGGCCCGCAGCGCGCGGCAGATTTCGAAGCCGTCCATGCTCGGCATCGCGATGTCCAGCAGGATCAGGCCGATGTCGTCCACCTGATCCACGAGCGCCAGGGCCTGCTCGCCGCTCTGGGCGGTGTAGACGGGGATGCCCTCGATGGCGAGCAACTCGGAGGCGTACTCCAGCAGCTCACGATCGTCGTCCACGACCAGCACCTTGAGGTCGGGGCCGGTTGCCCGGCGCGGCGCGGTGCGGGGTGTTGCCGGGACGGCCCGCGGCGGTGTGCGTCGGCGCAGGCGCTCCGATGGCTTCAGCGTCGCCGCGGGCAGCTCGACGGTGAAGGTGGTGCCCTGCCCGGGGGTGCTCGAAACCCGGATGTTACCGCCGTGGCCACGAACGAGCTCCCGCGCCATGGACAGCCCGATGCCGGTGCCCGAGTGCCTGCGCGTCGAGGAGGCATCCACCTGGTAGAATCGCTCGAATATGCGGTTGTGATGCTCCGGCGCCATGCCTTCCCCGGTGTCGGAGATCTCCACGACAACGGTCCGCCCCCGGGTCGCGCGTGCGCGGGTGATGACCTGGCCGCCTGCGTGGTTGAACTTGATCGCGTTGTCCAGCAGATTGGAGAACACCTGCTCCAGCCGGCGCCGGTCCCCCCTCACGATTAGCGGCCGCTGCTCGAGCTCACAACGGAGCTCGACCTGTGCAGTGTGGGCCCGGGTTGCCAGCTCATCCACGGTCTCCTCGAGCACCAGCGCCAGGTCGAGCTGCTCCGGGGTCACCAGCCAGGCGCCCTGGTCCATTCTGGACAGGTCGAGCAGGTCCTCGATGAGGGAGACGAGCTTGCTGACGTTGGTGCCGATCACCTGCAGGGCTCGGCTCTGCTGGTCGTTGATGCTGCCCATGCGGCCGGAGAGCATGAGGTCCGCGTACCCGCGCACTGAAACCAGGGGCGTGCGGAGCTCGTGGGAGACGTTGGTGAGCAGATCGGTGCGGACATTGTCCAGCCGCTGGAGCTCGCGGTTGGCGTCGGCCAGCTCGGCGTTCACGCTCGCCAGCTCGGTGTTGTGCGTGCGAAGCTCGGCGACGAGCGCACGGTTTTGCCGGATGAGCTCGTAGTGGTCGACCTCCTGGGCGACGAGCGCACGGAGCTCATCGGGCTCCCAGGGCTTGGTGACGTAGCGGCGGATCTGCCCCTGGTTGATGGCCTTGATGGCCTCGTCCAGCTCCGGGTACGCGGTCACCAGCACCCGCACCGTGTCCGGCGACAGCTCCCGCGCCTGGGCGAGGACGTCGGTTCCGACCAGGCCCGGCATCCGCTGATCGCACAGCAGCACCGCGACGGGCTCCTGCCGGAGATGGTGGAGCGCCTCCTCACCGTCGTTCGTCAGCAGCACGCGATAGGTGCGCTTGAACAGGTTGTAAAACAGGTTCAGGTTCTCCTGTTCGTCGTCCACCAACAGAAGCGTGGAGCGCTCGTCCATCGCTCAGTCTCCCACCGGCAGTCGTACGGTGAAGGTGCTTCCCCGGCCCGGCTGGCTCTCGACGGTGAGGGAGCCCGCGTGGGATCGCACGATGCCGTAGCAGATGGCGAGCCCGAGCCCGGTGCCGCGACCGAGCTCCTTGGTGGTGAAGAAGGGGTCGAAGATCTGCTCGATGTGCGCCTCGGAGATGCCGTGGCCCGTGTCGCCGATGGCGATGACAGCCTCCCCCCCTTCGAGGGCGGTGCGCAGGGACACCGAGCCCCGCCCTTCGATGGACTGGGTGGCGTTGAGCAGCAGGTTCAAAAAGACCTGATTGAGCTGCGTCGCGTCGCCCACCACGGCCGGGATCTTTTCGTAGTCGCGCCGGATCTCGATCCGATCGCCGAACTCGTGTGAGAGCAGGACCAGGCTGTCCTCCAACCCCTGAAGGAGGTCCATGGGCGCCCAGCGGCCGCGGTCCGGATGGGCGAAGCTGCGCAGGCTGCGGACGATGTCCCGCACACGCCGCGCCCCCTCGGTGCAGTCGCGCACCACGGTCTTCATGTCCCCGAAGAACTCGTCCAGCTCGGCGGTACCAAGGGTGGATTCGAGCAGCGCTGAATGGGCGGGGGTAGGGCTCGCCCCCAGGAGTTGGGTCAGGAGTTGCTGCATGTTGCCGCAGGAGTCGGACATGAGGCCCATGTTGCCGTAGATGAAGTTCACGGGGTTGTTGATCTCGTGGGCCACCCCGGCGAGGAGCTGCCCCAGCGCGGCCATCTTCTCGTAGCGGATGAGCTGTACCTCGGCTCGTTTGCGCTCCGTGACGTTCGAAATCACGACGAGCAGGTTGTTCGTGCCCTCGATGGGGGAGAATGTCGCATCGAAGTGCTGCGTGCCCTGTGGCAGCTTGAGCGTGTAGTCGACCTGGGTCGGCCCTCGGATGGTGCGCGCCATGTCCAGCGCGGCTTTGATCTTCACCGACACGTCGGACGGAAGCACCCTGTCGAAGGGTTGATTCAGAAACTCGTCGGGGGAGGCGGCGAGGTCGGGATGATCCGGCTTGGCATAACAGTCGACGATCCGGTCGGTCGCGTCGACGACGAACAACAGGTCGGGCATCGACGACAACACCAGCTTGGTGGCGCGCCGGGTGTTCCGGAGCTCCTCTGCCTGCTCCGCCAGCTCGCGGGTGCGCTCCGCCACCCGCGCCTCCAGCTCCTCGTTGAGCTGCTTGAGCTCGGCCTGGGAGGTGCGCAGCGCCTCACTGTCGGCGAGGGCGGTGTCACCGGGCTGCTCCCCGAGCCGTGCGCGGAGGTCTGCCAGCTCGGCGCGGGCCTGCTCCAGCTCACGGAACAGCTCGTCCTTGGGTGTGTGGTCGTCGCTCATGCCGTGCGCGCCGGGAGGCCGGCAACAGTCCCAAGACAAGATAATAGGAAGAGGGCCGGCGGGAAGTCCAGCGAAAGAAGCGGCTGGTCGGTGATTGCGGCTCGTACAGAAGGTCACTCGGCGCGCGCTGTCGGCGAGAGCGTGGATCGGCAAGAGAGGAGATCGGCAAGAGCGTGGATCTGCTGCGGGGGGTGTGGCAGACTGGCCCCTCCGGACTTCTGGACGCGAGGTGCCCCTTGGGCAAGGACGACAGGCCGACCACCGAAATCGTTGACGACGAGCAGATCCTGGGAGAGCGCCCGGTGACCGGTGCCCAGCCGAAGTTTCAACCCCGTCCGCGTCCCCCGGTGAGGGACCTGGCCCGCACCGGGCTGTTTCACGCACAGAGCGAGCCTTTGGCCGTGCTCCCGTCCGACGATGCTCCCCCCACCCAGGACGAGACGCGGGCGCCCCGCGGGCCGGTCGAGGTCGCTGCGCAGCAGGTCGTGGGGCTCTGCCCCTTTCCTCTGTTCCAACTGGATCCAGAGGGGCGGATCGAGTGGTGCAACGGCCCGTTCTGCGACTTCGCGCGGAAGAGTCTGGAGGCGTTGGCCGGGGAGCGGGTCGACACCACCCGCCTCGGCGTCATTTACCCGTCGGTGCTGCTGGAGGTGACGACCTGCGTGCAGCAGGCGCAGCCCCCAACGCTTCGACAGACCCTGCGCTATCAGCTCCAGGACGGCCGCGAGATCGTACGGGGGTGCTGGATCGTTCCGGACACCGACGAGGCGGGGAAGACCCGCCGACTCTACGGCTATCTGTACCCGATCGAGGACTAGAGCCGGATGACGGACCTCATCGACATTCGCCTCGGGCGCCCTGAGGATCGGTCGGGCCTTGTCGAATTCAATCGCGCCATGGCGCTGGAAACGGAGGGTCTCGAGCTGCCCTTAGAGACCGTGACTGCGGGGGTCTGCTCCCTGCTCCAGCGGCCGCAGAACGGCTTCTACGTCGTGGCCGAGCGGGCCGGCGAGCTCGTCGGCTCCCTGATGATCACCACCGAGTGGAGCGACTGGCGCAACGGCGACTTCTGGTGGATCCAGTCGGTGTACGTTCGCCCCGAGGCCCGGCGCCGCGGGATCTACCGAAGGCTCTACGCCTTCGTGAAAGCGCGGGCCGGGGAGATGGGCGGCGTGTGCGGATTCCGCCTCTACGTCGAAAAGGAGAACGCGCGCGCGCACGCGACCTACGAGGCCCTCGGGATGCGCGAGGCCGTCTACAAGATGTACGAGGCGTCCGCTGAGCCGACGGGAACGCCCGGGGGCTCGTGAAGAGACGAGCTCCGCCGTCCCTCAGGGCCGGACGCGGGGCTGGATCCACGGGTTTGACAAGGCGGAGCGGGCAGGGGAGAGTATCTCCACCAGAGGAAATCACATGCAGTTGAGAACGGAAGCCATCTATCACTGTGAGCCCGAGCACTACCTGAAGCAGTACTTCGACGAGGCGGGGCGGTCGCGGCGTGAGGTCGAGGGTGTGGGCACGGTTTCGTTCAAGGTTCTGGAGGGCAGCCGCGAGGGCGAGGTCTGGCGACACGTCGCCGAGTCCATCGAGCGCGTGAACGCGCCGGGGCCGGTGCGGAAGATCTTCGGCGAGACCACCCGCATGGAGGAGCACGCGTCCTGGCGGCAGGGCACGAAGGTCATCGAGGTGGAGTACCGGCCCGACACGATGAAGAACAAGACCTCCATCAAGGGTCAGATTCGCGTGGCGCCCCACGGGGACGGACACTGCCGGATCACGGTGGAGATCGAGGTGCTGTTCAAGATCTTCGGCATCGGGCGGATCATCGAGAAGATCGCCGCCAAGGAGATGCCCAAGGCCATCGAGAAGGACTGCGCCTTCTTCAACGCCCACATGGCGCCGAAGTAGCGCAGCGGGCTGCCTGGAGTAGAGGTTAGCCGGCGAGGTAGCGGGGGAGCTGGTCTCTGGAGCGGCCGGAATAGTCGCAGCGCAGACCGCACTCGGCGCAGGTGCTCAGCACGGGCGGCGGGGTTTGGACGCCCTTGACCCCCTCGATTTCGGCCAGGGCGGCCTCCACGTCCGCGGCGTCTCCGTCGATCACCAGCGTCACGGAGCCCTCTGAGCCGGCCACGCCGCCGGCGGCCACCTGGGTCACGGTCAGGGGGCCGAGGGTCCGCAGGGCGGCGACCTCGGTGATCAGGTGGGTGCTGCTCAAGGGCATCAACCCCACCCTTACACCGAGGCTGCGGTCGAGGGCGTCGTGCCCGAGCAGCTGCGAAGCCAGGACCACCGACGGGATCAGCTTCTCCAGGCCCACCGGGATGATGATGGGCCAGCCGCCGGCCTGGAAATGTCCGAGCAGGCGGCCCACGGTGCCGCCGTCCGCGGAGGCCATGAGCACGCCCGCGACGCCCGATGGGTCCACGGCGTTGGCGCCCTTGACCAGCACTTTGGGCGACGCCTCGAGCTCCAGGGATTCGAGGGGGGTGATCTCTTGGGCCTCACCGCGCACCAGCACGAGGTTGGGCTTGCGCTCGTCCCGGGGCGTCACGCAGGTGAGCCCGCGGGTGATCATCCCGGCGACGAACCGCGAGCCGTCCACGGGTATCCCGGTGCAGGCCTCGGCGACCTGGGCGTTGGTGGTGCCGGTGCCGATGACGAGCACGCCGTGCTTCAGGGCGGCGCGCACCTGGGGCAGCCGCGCCACGGCGCGCGCGATGAGCAGCTTGGATTCGGCCGGGCAGAGGGTGACCAGCGCTCTCATGGGCGTTCCTTTCAGCGGTGAGACCGTACCATCCTCCCGGAACCAAGACGCTGTCAAGCGCTGCCGGAGCCCTGCTAGGACCGGAGACGCTCCAGGGCCCTGACCACGTTCAGAGCGTCGGGGCGCGCCGCCGGGTCCTTCTCGAGCATGGCGTACAGCAGGGTGCCCAGGGCGGTGTGTGCGATGGCAGGGGGCAGGACCACCGGCTGCTCCAGGATCCGCACCACGATTCGGGCGAGATCGTCCCGCCCGAAGGGAGGCTCCCCGGTCACCAGCTCGCAGAGGGAGGCGCCCAGGGAGAACACATCCGAGACCGGCAGATGCGTGCGGGTGCGGATGACCTCCGGGGGCAGGTAGGGCGGGGAGCCCATCACCTTGCCGCCTCGCGTGATGCTGGGATCTTCGACTCGGCGCGCGATGCCGAAGTCCACGAGCTTCACCCCCGGTCGGCCGTCGGCGCGCATGAACCGGACGATGTTGGCGGGCTTGATGTCTCGGTGGAGGATGCCGTTCGCGTGCAGCTCCACGAGGGCCGAGGCCACGGGCAACAGGAGCGGAACGACCTCGTGGACCGCGAGCTTGTGCTCCGGTTGAGAGAGCTTGTAGTCCTCGAGGTCCATGCCCTTCACGTAGGACATGACGAGATAGCTGTCGTCGTCCAGGACGCTGGGCGAAACGAAATCGTAAACCTCGATGATCGCCGGGTGGTAGACTGAGCTCAAGGCCTCGGCCTCCCGGCGGAAGCGCTCCACCATGTTCTTGTCGTCAGAGGTCAGGATCTTGATCGCCACCTGGCGGTGCAGGTGTTGCTGCTCGGCCAGAAAAACCGATCCCATGGCGCCGGCCGCCAGGGGTGCGACGATCCGATAGCGACCGTCGATGATGCGCCCGACGTACTGATCCATGGGGAGCCGGGGAGCGGGCTTACGGGATTGACGCCCTTGCGGATCTCCGACCCCCTGACGGGTTCCTGTCTTCCGACCTCGGTTGGGCATCGCGCGCTCAGCAGAGCACAGGTTCCCAAGGGGGTCAAGGTGGGTTGGAGCCCGTCCTGGACATGGTCGAACTGCTCGA
>JBDRSE010000240.1:0-40504 GCA_043825095.1 bacterium | reverse complement strand
GCCCGGTTGCTTGATCGCCTGCGCCCCGCCGCCGCGTACGAGACCCTTTCCGCCGCAGCCCAGCAGCGCGGCGAGGCAGGGCTCGCCTGGTACACCGCCGTGCGCAGCGCGAGCTGGGCGTACACCGCGGATCGCTCGAGCGGCGTGGTGACCCTGCACGAGTCCTGGCAGCGCGAAATCGAGCTGGCGCAGGCCAGGGCGCGGGAGGCCACAGACCGGGCGAAGCGGGAGGCGCGCAAGCGGGCCGACGAGCTCAGGTGCCGAAAGCGTTCAAAGGCCCGGCCGAAGCGGCGGGCCGCCAAGCGCCGCCCCCACCGGCGGCGTCCGAGCTCTCCCGCCACGGCCAGGCCCCGGGCCCGTCCCGGCCCACCCACACACGTGAAGCTGGGGGCGCTACTGCTCGCCCGGGTGCTGGGGGCGGCGACCGGAGCTCGTCCCATCGACCAGGTGCAGACAGCTTTTGGCAAACGGGCGCCGACCACCGTGGACGGCGCGCTGGCCCTCATCGCGGGATACGCAGAGCTGTTTCAGGCCGCCGCCTTCACGAAGATGAGCCAGAGGCAGCTCGCGAAGCTCACCGCTGCCGTGTACACGGCGCGCGGCGACGTGACGGCCCGGTCCCTGCGAGTCCCGTCTGCCGGGGAGGTAGAGGATGCGGTGCGCTTTGCCTGCATCGCCCATGGCAAGGTGCGGCTGGCCGGCCAGCTCGCCGCTCTCACCGAGCCGGGCGGACGGCGGCTCTCCTGGACGGCGACCCGGCGCCGGGCCATCGCACACCAGCTCTTCGCCGCGGCCAAGGCGAACCTGGACTACCTGCACAGCCTCCTGCCCGGCGACGACGCTGGGGCGGCCGCACAGAAGCTCCTCGCCGCCCAGTCGGTCGACTACGTGATCGCCCAGCTGGGCGTCACCCGTGCCGGGCGGCTGCTTCTGAAAAGAGGCCTCGTCGGCGCGCTGCAGCAACCCGCCGCACCCGCCCACCGGCTCTTGGTGCTGGGGGCAGCCTTGGCGTCCTACCTCGCCTCGAGCAAGCTGCTGGCGAAGATGTTCACCATCGGCATGCAGCTCGGCACGGGCCGGCCGATCAGGAGCGTGGGAAGCGACGAGCAGCTCAGCATCTCGCTGGATCGAGCGCGCCTCCGCGCCCTCGAGTCCGCGCACCGCGCGCTCCGTCTCACAGGGCGCGTCCCGGCCCACGTGCGGGTGCTCATACAGACGGCCAACGGACTGCGCAAGCAGAACCTGTCGGGGCAGGTGAAGGCCCTCGAGCTCTACTGGCGCGCCAGCCTCTTCAACCAGCTCGCCGAGCAGCTCGCACACTGACGCATCGGCTTTCTCTTCGACACATTCCGTAAAAAGGATGGGAAAATGCAACGGGATGCTGTGTCTGTGGGTTTTTGTCACAGCAGGGCAAGCCACACAGGAGGAGCCATGAGAACACTGCAACTTGGATTTCCGTTCGTCATCGTTTGTGCCGTGGCGTTGGGCTGTGGCGGCGACAAGGCGGCCAACGGCTCCGACGGGGGCGTTGATGGCGACGGCGGCGGCGGGGCTGGGACTATGATGATTCGACGAATCAAATCACCTTCTACGGCGCCGCCTGCGACGCGCTTCAATCCGGCCAAGTGTCTGATCTAGCGATCGTTTACGGCTGCCCCCTCGTCGTCGATTGAGTGGGCTATCCCCCACCGGGGCTATCTCCCCCACCGGGGTTGCCACATGATGATGCGCTCGCCGAGGGGATGTAGAGCCCGGCTTTCTCGCTCGATCGTGCATCTTCCGGAGCATCTGCTGACCATTGACAACGGCCCGATAAATGGGTGACTACTGCCGGGTAGATGGATTGCTGACTGGGAGGACCGCTACCATGCAACGTTTCCTTATCACCGCAATGTTCGTCGCTGGGCTGGCTGCGGGCTGCGGGGACGATGACGGGGGCGCACTGGACGCCGGGACTGCGGACGCCTCCGGGCTGGATGCAGGGGACACCGGGCCGCGGATCGAGGACCTGCCGATCGACGAGGAGTTGACCATGTCCATCCTGGAAAGCCCTGTGGACGTGGTGGTGGACAACCGGGGGATCCCGCACATCTATGCGGCGAACATTGCCGACGCGGTGCGGGTGCAGGGATACCTGATGGCCCGGGACCGGATGGCGCAGCTGGAGTTTCTCCGCCGGTCCATCGAGGGGCGGATGGCGGCCGCGGTGGGACACCTGATGCCGAGCCTGGTGAGCTCAGACATGGCGGTGCGGCGGCTGGGTCTGCATCGCCAGGCCCAGGCGATGTACGACTCCCGGGCCGCGGACGACCCGGTGAAGCTGGCCCTGGACGCCTTCTCCGAGGGCGTCACCGTGTACATCGACGAGCTGCGCAGCGGCGAGTCAGAGCTGCCCGGCATCCTGTCGGCGATTCTGCCCGCAAGCATCCTGACCGACTGGAATGGGGCCGACACCGAGGCGCTGGGTCGGTACGAAACGTACCTGCTGTCCTTCACGGGCTGGGACGACGTGGCGTGGACAGACGCCTTTGTCTCCACCGCGAGCGCCTTCCCGTCCGGTGACGCGTCTCCGGCCATCGCGGCGCGGGCGGGGATGTTCCACGACCTGTGGCACTTTGCCCCGGCAACGGACGCCTTCACCCAGGAGGGGCTCTTCGGCTTGGGCGTGCTGCCGTGGCCGGGATTCGGCGCAACCCCGAGAGCGCCGCTCCCAGGCGCGCGTTCGCGCCTTCCCTCCCGGCAGATGCTGGCCCGGGCCCGGCCGCTCCTCGATACGCTCAAAGGGCTGCGGAACCTCGTGGCCAAGGAGGACCGGGGCTCCAACAACTGGATTGTCTCGGGCGCCCACACCGCGTCGGGCTACCCGATCATGTCGAACGACCCCCACCTGTCGCTGTCGTCTCCGCCCGTGTGGTGGATGAACCACATCAACACAGCCCGGGCCGGCGGTGATTGGGACACCATGGGGGTTTCCTTCGCGGGCACGCCTGGGATCACCCTCGGCTTCAACCGCCACGTCTCCTGGGGGGCCACGGTCACCAACTACGACGTGACCGATGTGTACCTCGAAACCATCACACCGGGCGTTGGGGGAAACCCCGACACCGTGCTCTTCAACGGCCTGCAAGTCCCCATCGAGACGATCACCGAGACCGTCGAGGTCATGGAAGGCAACCCCGTGGAGCTGCAGATCGAGTGGATCCCCCACCACGGCTTCATCATCCCCGACACCCGCCAGCCCACCGAGGCGATTTCCGTGCGGTGGACCGGGTTCACGCCGTCCAACGAGGTCGGGACCTTCTTCGCCCTGGGCACCGCTGGAACCGTGGCAGACGTCGCGGACGCGATGTCACACCTGGAGGTGGGCTCCCAGAACATCGTGGCCGCCGACTCGGCCGGGGACATCTTCTGGGCCACGCGGAGCCACGTGCCGGTGCGCGACCCTCGGGCGCTAACCTACGATCCAGAAACCCTGACGGGGTACCACCCCGGCATGGTGCTCCCGGGCACCGGCGAATACGAGTGGACCGGGCGGCTGGCCGACGCGGACCTACCCCACGTCACGAACCCGTCCGAGGGGTGGCTCTCCACCGCCAACCAGGATCCGGTGGGCACCACGCAGGACGGGAACCCATTCAATGACGAGTTCTACCTCTCCACCACCTTTGACCTGGGCCACCGGGAGGCGCGAATTCAAGAGCGAATGGGGTCGCTGGTGACCCGGGGCGCGATTACCCCAGAGGAGATGTCCGAGCTCCAGGGCGACGCGCGATCCGCCCTGGGGGCCCTTCTGGCGGCGGAGCTCGTGGCGACTCTGGACAATGCGGCCGAGGAGGAGCTCTCGCCGGGCCTCCACCCGGACCTGACCGCGGTGGTCACCGAGGCCGGCGCCACGGGCATGGCGCGCCTCGCCGATGTGCGGGATCGGCTCGCCGGTTGGACCAGCTTCGAAACCCCGGCCGCGGTGGAGGATACACCCGCGGCGGACGAGATCGCAGACAGCGTGGCCACGACGATCTTCAACACGACCCTGACCCGCCTCACGACCCTGGCCTTTGGCGACGAGACGGACCGGATCGGCGTGACGCCAGGGTCGAGCCACATCGCGCGCACGCTGCAGTGGGCCCTGCTGGAGCCGACGCGCCTTGTCACCTACGACGCCGGCCTGGGGGACACGCTGCTCTGGGACGACATTACCACCCCGGGAGTCGAGGAGAGTCGGGGCGACCGCATCGTGCGGGCCGTGCTTCAGGCCGTGGCATGGTTGGAGGCGAACGTGGGCGCCTCCATGGACGACTGGCGGTGGGGGAAGCTGCACACGGTGCGCTTCAACGACATGATGGGCCTGGCGGCCTTTGGAATGGACATCTTCTCCATCCCCCCGCTGGACGACCCCACCTTCCCGGACGGATTCCCGCGGCACGGCGACGCCTACGCGGTGGACGCCTGCAACTTCAGCCTCTGGACCCAAAATAACTACGCCTACAGCGGCGGTCCCTCCCAGCGGCTCGTAGCCGAGATGACTCCCCATGGGCCCCGCGCCTGGAACGCCCTTCCGGGCGGCAACCAGCACGACCCGGCCCTGCCCCACCACGCCGACGAAGCTGAGCTCTGGCGCCGAAACGAAGCCCCCCAGCTCGCCTACGAAGAGGCCGACGTGGTCCTCGCCGCCGAGCGACGCCTGCGGTTCGCGCCGTAGCCTGGAAGGGCCGGGCGCCCGGCGCATTCGAAGCCTTAACAAACTGTAATAATGAATCAAACCCAAGGGGAACGCGCGGGGGATGATATAGGACGCCAAAGCGCCTGGAGTCCTGCCCTGCGGCCGGAGGAAGTGGAAATTTCGGTCTTTTTGCGGATCTGAGGTATCGTCTGGGAGGTGGTCGACACCAAGGCGCCTCGCAGACGTAGGCTGGGAAGCGGTCGAAGCGTTATCGCGTCGCGGGCGAGAGAGGGAGCATGCTCGTACTGAGTGACGACCCGGATGTCGCACAGGAGGAGATGAGTGGGATCATCTTTTACCTGGTTACCTTCGGCTATATCGACGGTCACTTCGATCCCTCGGAGATGGCGTTCATCAAGGACGTGATCAGGCAGATCGTCGAGTACCGCGTGGACCACCCGCCGGAAGGGGCCGTGGAGGGGAATCGCGAGGAGCAGCTCGCGCTCTACACCAAGTACTTCGACGACATGCTGGAGCTGGTGGGCGAAGAGGTCGCCGAGCTCATGAACGAGTCGGTGAACGAGCAGGAGCAGCACCAGGAGTTCGTCACCAGCAAGCTCAAGATGCGCTGCTTCGAAACCTTCGAGACCTTCAAGCCCGAGCAGCAGCAGCTCCTGCTGGCGGCGCTCAACGGCCTGATCTGGTCCGACGGAGAGGCCCACCCCGCGGAGCTCAAGCTCCGCAACGAGCTCATCGATCTGCTCGAGCACGAGCACGAGCACCACGAGGATCCGGTGCTGGTGCCCCGGAACATGGAGGTGGTGGAGCTCGCCGCTCTCCCCCACGAACCGAGCACCCACCTCTACTTCGACAAGCTGGAGCGGGTGTTTCCAACCGAGGGGCCGGCCCTTGGAGAGGCCCTCGCCCGGGACCAGGCCGCCGTGCTCACCGTGCAGACGCTGCTCCGGCAGCAGCGGAGGCTGGGACGCGGCAAGCTGGAGAAGCACCGCAAGGTCGACGACTTCCAGAAGGAGGCGCCCTTCCTGGGCGAGCACGTCTGGGTGCTGCCTCCACACCCGCAGCGCAAGTACGAGCTCACCGTGATCGGAGACCTGCACGGCTGCTACAGCTGCCTCAAGGCCGCGCTGCAGCAGTCCCGGTTCCTCGAGCGGCTGGAGGATTTCCGGCGGGATCCGTTTGGCGCGGTCGAGCCCAAGCTGGTGCTCCTCGGCGACTACCTGGACCGCGGACGCTACGGGTTCGACGGCGTGCTCCGCCTGGCGCTGCAGCTCATGGCGGCCGCCCCGGAGCAGGTCTATCTGCTGCGGGGCAACCACGAGGACTTCTTCGAGGACGAGGAGAACGATCGCATCGACAGCTCTGTGCGCCCGGCCGAGTCGATCGAGAGCTTTCGCAACGTGGCGCCGACGAGCCTGCTGCGAGACTACGCCACGCTGTTCAAATCGCTGCCCCACGTGCTGCTCTTCGGCCGCATCCTGTTCACCCACGGCGGCATCCCGGCCGACGGCGCGCTGGAAAACGGCGACGTGAAGCTGCCGGCGCTCAATGACCCGCTCGCAGCGTTCCAGATGCGCTGGAGCGACCCCAGCATCGCGGACGTGATTCCGCGCAAGCTCCAGCAGGAATCCTATCGCTTCGGCTACGGCCGGCTGCAGGCGCAGTCCTTTCTCCAGCACCTCGGCTGCCACACGCTGATCCGCGGCCACGAGAAGATCGAGGCCGGGTTCGAGCGCAAGTTCGAGGACTCGAATCTGCAGCTGATCACCCTGTTCTCAGCCGGTGGCGAGGACAACGCGGACCTCCCAGAGCAGTCCAGCTATCGCCGGGTGCGTCCCATGGCGCTGACCCTCCGCCACGAGGGGGGGCTCGACGGCAAGACCCGCATCGAGGCCTGGCCCATCGACTACGCGCCCTACAACCAAGGGACGCTCAACGCGTTCTACGCCCCGCCCGATGATCCGGGGTAACCGTTCACGTAGCAGGCGGCACAGCGCTCCCGCGCGCAGCGCGGGCTTCCCCTTGAGGGGACGGGAGGGGCGTCTTCCGCCGCGGAGCGGCGGATCTGTCGGTTTGGTCTCGCCACTGTGCAATGGGGCGCCCCCCGGAGATCGATCCGCCACTTCGTGGCTCAGCTCCCCCCTCCGCCCCCTCCGGGGGAACCCTCGCAGCGCTCGGAAGGTGCTGCAAATAGCCCCCGTGAACACATACGATCCGGACAAGGAGCCCGGTGGGGATTCCTGAGTCGACCCGAAATCCCGCTGCGGCAGCTTTTTTGACGTGCACCCGAGGGTGTCGAGGGTAGAATGCGCGCGTGACCTGGAACCTCCTCCTACAAATCGCCCTCGTGTGCGGTTCCATCCTCCTGCTCTGGAAGGGCTCCGACTGGCTGGTGGACTCCGCCGCCAAGGTGGGACGCCGGCTCGGCATGTCCGAGGTCATCGTGGGGCTCACCATCGTGGCCTTCGGGACCTCGGCACCCGAGTTCGCGGTGACCTTCTCGGCGGCGCTCCAGGGCAAGACCGACATCTCGGTGGGCAACGTGGTGGGCTCCAACATCTTCAACCTGGGGATCATCCTCGGCTTGTGCTCCATGTTGATCCCGCTGCGCACCAACCGCGAGGTGGTCTACCGGGACGGGATGATCCTGATCGGCACCACGGGGCTCCTGTACTGGTTCCTCTCGGACTACCGTCTTCAGCGGTGGGAGGGCGCGGTGCTCTTCGGCGGGCTGCTGTGCTACCTGCTGCTGCTGCTGGTCTGGCGCAAGAAGTGGGGCGACTACACCCCTGATGACGCGCTGGATCCGCAGAAGTCCTTCATCGCCACGATCCCGGCCCGGGCCACCGCGGGTGACATCATGAAGCTCGTCGCCGGCACCGTCGCCGTGGTGGTGGGCGGCCACTTGCTGGTGACCTCCGCGGTGGTGGTGGCGCGGTTCCTCGGCGTGTCCGAGTGGGCCATCGCGGTGACCATCGTCGCCGCCGGGACCTCGGCGCCGGAGCTGGCCACCTCGGTCACCGCAGCGCTCAAGGGATTCCACGGCATGTCCGTGGGCAACCTGGTGGGCTCCGACCTGTTCAACCTCCTCGGCGTGCTCGGCGCCGCCGGAATCATGCGGGAGCTCCCGGTGTCCACCGGCGCCCTCTCCAGCGTCGGCATGCTGGCCCTGATGTGCTGCATCGTGGTGCTCTTCATGCGCACCGGCTGGCGCCTCTACCGGTGGGAGGGGGCAATCCTGATCCTGCTCGGCGTCTCTCGTTGGGTCCTGGACTTCATGGGACGCTGACCGTCCCGGGTCACGAGGTTGTAGCCGGCGGGGCGGGAGGAAACCACGGGCGCCTCGGCGGCGGTCTGCCAGGGATTGTTGGGCCACCAGCGCGTCACAGCCGGCGGCGCGGTCGGATCCACGCTCTGCCCCGGGCGGGGGATGGCCACCGCAACCCGGTGCCTGCGCGCCGCGGCCCAGAGGCGTTCCGCAGGCTCGGTCCAGCCGTGCGGCGCCAGACTGAAGGTGGACCAGTGGCTCGGGAGCATGAGCCGCCCCCCCAGCTCGCGGTGGGCCTGCACAGACTGTTCGGGGCCCATGTGGAAGTCGGACCACAGGGCGTCGTAGGCGCCGATCTCCATCAGGGTGACATCGAAGGGGCCGAGCCGACGGCCGATCTCGGAGAAGGAGGGGGAGTACCCGCCGTCGCCGCTGAAGAACACCCGATGTCGGGGCCCCACCATCGCCCAGCTCGCCCAGAGGGTGGCGTTCCGATCCACCAGGCTGCGGCCCGAGCCATGACGTGCCGGCGTGGCCGTGAGGGTCACACCGCGCACTGACGTGCGCTCCCACCAGTCGAGCTCCACGATCCGTTCGGCCGCGACGCCCCAGCGCTCCAGGTGAGCTCCGACACCCAGGGGCACCACGAACTTCGTGGGCGTTCTTGCGAGGCTGCGGATGGTCGCCATGTCCAGGTGGTCGTAGTGGTCGTGGGAGATCACCACCGCGTCCAGGGGCGGCAGCTGCGGGAGGGCGATGGGCGGCTCGAAGAACCGCTTGGTTCCCAACACCGACGTCGGACCCGCCCGCCTGGACCAGATGGGATCCGTGAGGAACCGCCGGCCGTCCAGCTCCACCAGCATCGTGGAGTGGTTGATCCAGGTGACCCGCAGACCGCCGGGAGACGGCACGGTAAAGTCGGCTCGCGTGCGCTTCACCACGGGAATGGGTGTGCGCGGGAGCCGATACTTCCGAGCCCGGAGGAACTTCCCCAGGGCCCGGACCACCCGGATCCTGCGGATCCGGAAGAGGTTCACGAACCGACCCTTCTTGAAGTTCGGTGACCGTTGCATACGCTTCAGCCTTTCTCCCCGGGCCCGCGCGCCGAAGGCCGCGCACCCGCTCTGTGACAGCGAAACCACGGACACGCAGACAGAGAGTGTCGCGATCCACGTCCACCGGGTCATGCGGTGTCCTCGGGGAGGCTCATCTCAGGGATACTACCCGATTCTCCGCACCGCGACCTCACTCCCCGACCTCACTCCCCGGGCTGACTCCCGGCGGCGTACAGCCGGTCGTAGCTGACCCCGGACAGCTCTTCGGACACGTCCCACAGTCGCGCAGCATCGGCGGCGTCGTGGGACGCCGGGACGGACTTCACCCGCTTGGGCCAGCCGCGCATCTCGTAGATCCCGCTCGGGCCGTAGTACTCACCCCCGTGCACGTCCTCGGACGTGGCGGCGTAGAGCGTTGGCAGCGCGCCCTGCCAGGGCTTCATGGCGAACAGGGGGTTGAGGGAGCGGAAGAACCCGACGTGCTGCTGCAGGTTGGTTGCGGTCCAGCCCGGGTGCGCGGCCACGGCGATGGTCTTGGCACCCGCGGCCTCCAGGCGACGCTGCAGCTCGTAGGTGAACAGCAGGTTGGCCAGCTTGGACTGGCCGTAGGACCTCATCTTTTTGTAGGGCTTGCGCTCCCAGTTGAGGTCCTCGAAGTCGATGCGGCCCTGGCGGTGCGCCTGGCTGCTCACGTTGACCACCCGGGAGCCCTCGGTTTCGAGGAGCCGATCGAGCAGCAGGCCGGTGAGCGCAAAGTGGCCGAGGTGGTTGGTGCCGAACTGCAGCTCGAAACCGTCAGCGGTCTTGCCGTAGGGCGGCATCATCACGCCGGCGTTGTTTACCAGCAGGTGCAGCGCGGCGTGCTTTCTCTTGAATGTCTCCGCAAAGGCACGGACAGAGTCCAGGCTCGCGAGGTCGAGGGGGAGGACCTCCACCGACGCGGCCGGGTGCTCGTCCCTTATCCTCTGGGCGGCCTGCTCCCCGCGGTCGACATCGCGCACGGCGAGGATCACCGCCGCGCCTTTGAGGGCCAGCGCGCGGGCCTCCTCAAAACCAATGCCGCTGTTGGAGCCGGTCACGATGGCCGTGCGTCCGGTCAGATCCTCGATATTGTCGCTCGTCCAACGGTTCTTCTTGCTCATTTGCTGCCTCCTGGCGAGTACGTGCCGAGCACGTTATGCGTTTTAATAACCAGCAGTCGTCTATTTAAGCAACCATCGGTTACTTGTCAAGACGACACAGCCATTATTTTTCTACATACATGTTTTGTTTGTCGATTATTGGAATTATTTCAGGTTGAAGAGGAACGTGATTACGTCTGCACAGCCACGCGTAACAGCTCCATCGGTTGACATGGTCTGCCAGATGACATATATAAGTGACCGGCGGTTACGGAGAACATCGCATGAGCTGGCAAAGAGCGACAAAGCCGGAGCAGAAGGAGCAGCGGCGCGCCGCCATCCTCGAGGCCACGGCCGAGCTCTTCGAGCAGCACGGCATCGACGGGGCGAGCCTGAACGCCATCGCGACCCAGGCGGGCATCTCCAAAGCGAACGTGTACCGGTACTTCGAGAGCCGGGAGGAGATCTTCCTGCATCTGCTGCTGCAGGACTACCAGGAGTGGGTGGAGGGGCTGGAGCGCGCCCTGGCCCCCCTCGCCGGATCGAATGACGCCGAGGCCGTGGCCCGGGAGGTGACGGCCAGCTACCTCGCCAAGCCGCGGTTCCCCGCGCTGGTGGCGGTCACCACCAGCGTGCTGGAGCGCAACATCACCGTGGACGCGGTGGTCTGGTTCAAGACGCGGGTGCTGGAGCTCGCCGTCCGCCTGGGCAACTCGATCCACGCCGCCCTGCCTGTGCTCGACATGGAGCGCACCCAGCAGCTCATGATGTACGGCCACTTCCTGGTGGCCGGCCTCTGGCCCGCGGCCCATCCCCCGCCGGCGGTCCGGGAGGCGCTGCAGCGCCCCGAGCTCGCCTACGCCTGCGTGGACGTCGCCCAGCACCTCGAGGGCGCCCTCCTCACCCTGATTCGCGGGCTGATGCCGACCTCTTGATATGAAACGCTTCGTCACCGCATTCTTCGCCACCACCATGTGCGCCTGTCACGCCGGACCTCCAGGCGCAGCGCCGACCGCGCGCCCAGGCAGACCCGGATCGGCGCGATCCGCACCAGCCGTGCCGGCGCAGCCGCCCGCTGATCCGCTCCTGGTGAGCTACTATCTGGAAACCGCCGGCCATCATGTCTACGTCCGAGGCGAAGTGCGGATCGGTCAGCGTAGTGTGCAGTGCTATCGCGCACGGATTCGCCTCTTCAGCGCAATCCATTTTCGCCGAAACCTGGCCACCCACAACGCCCTGGAGCGCAACCGGACAAAAACCGTCGTAGTGGCCGCAACGCAGATCATTCTGAGACAGGGACAACGAGGACCCCAGCCCACCGTGTACGTGAACGGGTACACCGGCCTCGAGGAGGGCCGCAGCGCCACGGACGCCCTCGTGCTCTCGCGCCGGCGGGCCCTGGCGATCCGGGGCCAGCTCCAACAGCTGGGCGTACAGTCTGCGCGCCTGCAGGTCAAAGCCCACGGGCGGTCCCTGTCGGCCCGGCCAATCCTTGCGCGCCCCCGCACCGGGCGATTTCGGCGCGTGGAGCTCTCGCTCCAGCCAAATCCACCCAGCTTTGCCCACCGCTGGTCCGGCGACCCATTACCTGCGGCCGCCGTGTCGTCCCTTCAGCACCGCATCCGAGCCCTCGGCACCGGACGTCGTCGCTCCATCGCGATGGGCCTGCACACCACCCGCACCGGAATCACCTCCCGCGACGCCAGGGGGCGCATCGCATTGGGTGACACCGCGGCGTGGACCCGCTCCCCCGCAGGCCGGGTGCTTTCCGCGTTTTTCGAGGGCGGACTCTCCAACCAGTGTCGATTCCCCCCCATCCGTTGACGAGTCGCAACGCCCAGCGCTTGATCTCCCGCCGGGCCCAGCCGATACTTCAACCGAGGGCTCCTTCCCACATCGGTGAATCAATGCGTCGGAATCTCCGGAACTCGATGACGCTCCTGGTCCTGGCCACGGCCACGGCCACGGCCGCGGCCGCGACCTGTCCGCTGCTGGCATCGTCAGGCTGCGGCTCGGAATCGAGCTACGACTTCCCTGCCCCGCCCAGCGCCTGCGAGGCGCCCGAGCCGCGGCCGGCCTTCGGCACCGGCGTGACCGTGGGCAGCGGAACACCCGAGAGCTGCACCGAGGAGGCGCTGGCAACGGCCCTGGACGAGGGAGGGAACGTCGGCTTCGACTGCGGCACGGGCGACGCGACCATCGTCGTCACGCAGGAGCTCGCCGCGTCCACCGACGCGATCCTGGACGGGGACGGCCGGATCACGTTGGACGGCGGGGGTGCCACGCGCATCCTGCACACCGAGGCCCGGGTGTACCTGACGGTCCGGGGAATCACCTTCGTGCGCGGCAACGCCACCACCTCGCCTGAGGCGGCCAGCGGGGGCGCCATCCGAGTGGGGTGGCTCGGCCTGCTGGGTGTGTTCGACTGTGCGTTCTACGACAACCTCGCCGCAGACGACGGCATCGAGGGCGGCGGCGCCATCTATCAGTCCAACGGCGGCGAGCTCGTGGTGGTGCGCTCCACCTTCGAGCGCAACGCGGCCATCAGCGGGGGCGCCATCGACAACCTGCTGTCCCCCATGACCATCGTGGACTCCACCTTCCGGGACAACGAGTCGACCGCGGGCGGAGGCGCCGTGTACGACGACGGCGCGAGCGCCTACATCGACGACGGCGTGAGCGGCACCATCTCCATCTGCGGCAGTCACTTCGAAAACAACCGCTCCATCGGCACCGGGGGCGCCGTCTACCTCTGGGCGTACGCGCCCGACGAGCTCGTGATCAACCGCTGCTCCTTCGTGGGCAACACCGCGGTCCGGCCGGCTGACGGGGACGGCAGCGCCCTCGGGGGCGCCCTGCGCACGGGCAACGCCCCCCTGCTCCTGGCCAACTCGCTGTTCGCCGAGAACCACGCCGACGTGCACGGCGGCGCCTACTGGACCCGCGGCAACTACCCCACCAAGATCATCAACTGCACCTTCTACCGCAACAACGCCGGCGTGCCGGGCGAAGAGGGCGGCTACGGCGGCGCCCTCTCCGGCTTCAACCTGGAGATGCGCAACCTGACCTTCGTGGAGAACCACGCCGAGTTCACCGGCGGCGCCGTGTCCAACGAAGAAAACCGGCACACCCTCAACAATTCGATCTTCCTGCACAACACCTCGTCCAACCAGTGGGGCCTCAGCCAGACCTGCACGGGCACCATGCCGGGCGCGAACAACATCCAGTGGCCCGCGCCCGGGAGCGACGGGGATCCTCCCTGCTCCGCCGATGTGCTGCTCGCCGATCCCCTGCTCGGCGAGCTGTCGGACAACGGCGGCGGGACCGACACGATCCCCCTGCTGCCAGGCAGCCCGGCCTTGGACGGTGCGAGCGACTGCCTCGACACGGACCAGCGCGCCGAGCCCCGCCAAGGCACCTGTGACATCGGCGCCTACGAGGCGCAGTAGCGAGCGAACGGCAGGGAGCCAGGAAGCCCGCGCTACTCCACGCGCGCGCAGCCGCAGCCGCACTCGTTCTCGAAGTTGGTCCAGCCGGGGGAGAAGCAGTCCCAGTCGATCATCGCGCACTGCTCGGGGGAGTACGCCATGTAGTCGATCTCCAGGAAGTCGGGCTCCACGCAGGGCGTGCAGCACGCCCCTCCCCCGCACAGCCCCGGGTTCGCCCCGACGAGCACGTCGTTGGGGTGGTGCCCCACGGCGCAGCCCGCTCCCCACCCGTCCCCCGGCGCGCAGTACCCGCCCGTTTCGGTGCAAACTTCGTCCATGCACGTGGACCGGTCCGCCACACAATCAGCGTGCGTGGCGTAAGTCTCGGCGCAGTCGGGGCCCTCGCAGCAGCAGATGATGGGCCGGCAGTATTCGCCGTCCCAGAAGGTCCCCACCTCGTTCACGCACGCGTCCGGGCAGCCCCACACGTCCTGGGCTGCGCACCCGTCCACGGGCCCCGGCCCGGGCGAACACTCCGGGACGACAGCATCCCAGCACTGTTCCTCACTCGCATAGAGCCGGTCACAGTCCGCCCCGCCGCATTCGCACCAGATGCCGCGACAGCTCACTCCATCCCACGCATAACCGACCCAGTGGTCCTCCCAGCAATCACCAGGCACCGTGGTCCACGCCTCCATGGGCTCGCACGGGTCCGGCACAATCAACCCCGCATCCCCTGCGCCAAGCCCACCGTCCTGCGGATCGTCTCCCCCCATGCTCCGCCCGCCACAACCCAGGGCCAAGCCAACCACAAAGACCGGGATCAGCTTCACACTACACATGACTCCTCCGAAACGCATACACGCCTTCTTCTGCAAGATCGAAGCCGAAACCACGCCCCCTCAACCGCCTGAAATCCCGACGAACGTCTCAGAAATCTGAGTTACGTCCCGGCGAATCGCCCCGATTCCCGAGGATCACCTCCAGCTCCAGCTCGTCCCGGAGTGGGATCCCGTCAATGCCGAGCCGTGGGATGGACGGCTTGAGGCGACGGGAGACATCCAGGGCGCTGCGGTGCAGGGCGGCCAGGTGAAGACCGCGACGCTGGTAGAACCGCAGCGCCGCCAGGTTGTCGTTGGTCGTGATCAGCCACAGCCGGCGGCAGCCCGCCTCCCGGGCCGCCTCCGCGGCCGCAACCAAAAGCGAGGTGCCCACTCCCTGTCCCGCAGTGAGCGCGTTGAGCGACACGACCTCCAGCTCGCCGCCCTCGACGCGATAGGTGAGCAGCCCGCACCGCGCACCGTCCCGCACCGCCACGAACCCCGGCAAGAGCTCCGCTTGGTGTACCCGCCCCCGAGACACGACTCGCGTCTCACCCCAGTGCTCGACAAGCAGGCCCTGCACCCACTCGCGATCGTCCGGGCATGTCGTTCGGATCTCACTCAAATCGCCGACTCTTTCGAGGTTACGCCCCGGGGCGCTCCTGCCAGATGACGCGGTCGCCCGAGTCGTACCAGCCCTGGACGAAGGGCTCGTAGGTCTCCTCCAGGACGCTGCGCTTGATCTTCATGGTGGGTGTGAGAAAGCCGTTTTCGATGAGCCAGCGGTCCTTGACCACTACGAGAAGCTGGAGCTGCTCGTAGGTTGCCAGCTCGCGGTTCACCTGATCGCGCAGCGTGCCGAGCTCTCGGGTCAGGCGCTCGACGGATGCAGCGTCCGAGCCCAGCCGCTTGTGCAGCTCCTCGTCGAGCAAGACCAACGCGTAGGGTTGGGGATGACCCCGCCCGGACACGCATGACTGCTCGATGAGGGGGGAGGCGTTGAGCAGATTCTCCACGGGTACCGGAGCGATGTACTTGCCCTTGCTGGTCTTGAACAGCTCCTTGATCCGGCCCGTGATCCGGAGGCGGTCCTGATCGTCGAGCTCCCCGAGGTCCCCGGTCCGCAGGAAGCCGTCCTCGGTGAACATCTCAGCGGTGAGCTCCGGCTGCTTGAAATAGCCCTTCATGTTGGCGTCGGTCCGGACGAGGACCTCGCCCTCCTCGCTCAGCCTACACTCCACACCGGGCCAGGTGTTCCCCACATATCCGACTCGGGCCCGGCCGGGAAAGGAGATGTGGGAAACGCAGAAATTCTCGGTCATCCCATAGGCCTCCAGCAGCTCCAGCCCCAGGTCTCGGTACCACTGGATCAGGCTCGCCGGGATGGGGGCCGACCCCGAAATCGCGTACCGTGCGTCGCCAAGCCCTAGCCCCCTGAGAATCTTCCGACGGACGATTCCGCGCAGGATGGGGATCTTGAGCAACCGTTTGAGCTTCTTCTCCGGGACCTTGGAAAAAACCCCGAGCTGAAACTTCAGGTAGAGCCGCGGGACCGAGAAAAACAGCGTCGGTCGGGCCCGCTGCAAGTCCTGCAGGAACGTCTCCAGCGACTCTGCGAAGAACACCTGGAATCCATGGTACAGGGCGTTCGCCTCCAGCGCGCCTCGCTCATAGGCGTGGGCCAGCGGCAGATAGCTGAGCGCCCGATCGACCGGCCCCAGCTGGAAATAGTCACCGACGCCCCGCATGGCCACGCCCATGTTCCCGAAGGTGATCTCGGCCCCCTTGGGAACGCCGGTGCTGCCCGAGGTGTAGATCAGCAGGGACGTCTCTTCGGGCGATCGCGTGGGCGATCCCTCGACGGGTTTGGTGTCGGCAACGATGTCGTCCCAGGTCGGGAAGTCCCCCGGCGGGCTCAAGGGGTAGGAGACGCACGGCAGGTCCTCCGGCACACCCGCCGCGAGCTCCTCCCAGATGTCCAGCTTGCCCACGAACAGGAGCTTCACTTCGCTGTGGGTCAGGACGTAGCTGGCCGCCTTGGCGTCGATGGTCGGGTACAGCGCCACCGAGCGGTGCCCGGCCATCCAGATGGCCAGATCCGACAGGATGAACCACGCGCAGTTCTTCGACAGGATCCCGATGGAGCTGCCGGGCTCGAAGCCCTGCGCCACGAGGTACGCGGCCATCCTCCGCGCCTGATCGAGCGTCTCCTTCCAGGTGAACGTTCTCAGCTCGCCCCCGCCCATGGGCTGGGTCATGAACACGCCGTCAGGTCGATCACGCTCCCATCGGTACACGCTCTCCAACGGCAGATATTTCGAATCGACAGACATCCCTCACCTCCGTCGTCCGTAGAAATCAAGCTGGTGCTTTCTTTGCACCCCAAGAATATCGAACTCAGGACCAGATGCAATTGTCTCCCCCTGCAGTGCCAGTCGCCGCATTGCGCTTCATCGTCGTTTGCAGAGCACTTCCAGCGCCTTGAGATCGATGATCCCCGCGGCCTGGACGAGCTGCTTTTCGGTGACCGAAGGCTTGCCTCCGACCCACACCGTGCAGCGATCCGCCACCCAGAGGGCGAAGGAGTGTTGTCCGAAGTACCGGTCGATGTTGCCCGGGAACCCGAAGACCCGGATCCTCCTACGATTCGGAGACGAATGGCCTCGGCGCGCATAGTCCAACATCGCCCGGCCGATCCCCGGCGCGCAGGTGCACTTGGTGATGTTGTCAACTGCTTCGAACTGCACCGTGGTGCTGCCTCGGCGGACCGCTCCGCGCACCCAATCGTAACACCGGCGCTCCCCCTGACCCGGGCCGGTCTCGAATTTCACGCGCTTCCACCCACGGGAGGACGCGCGGACGACGCTGGCCAGCGCCTCATGCCCCAGACGCGGAATCGTGGGATTCATCCGTGGATCACAGCCCCAATTTCTATTCTGATAGTGTGGACAAATCAGGCGCTTGTCCGCCGCCTCGTCCAGGGACATGGGCTTGGCGCGGGCGTCGGGCTTACGGGCCGCCAACGCGGCATCCACGGCGGATTTGCGCGCCGCGGAAGGCCCGCTATCAGGTAGCTGTTCGGCTGGCGGGAGCTTGCCTTTGCAGCCGATCAGCGCGAGCGCTGTCAAGGGAACGGCCGGGGCGAAGGTGCGCAGAGCGAGTGAGCACATGGTGGTGGGTCCTTCCGGGGCAATGGCCCTTCTACGGCACGGTATACAGCGCGTCGACTTCTACGGCGGAGAGGGCTTTGTCGTAGATACGGACCTCGTCGAGGCGGCCGTCGAAGGTGGGGCCCCAGGGGCTGCCGCCGATGTTCACGGGTCGGTCGACGTTGCGGGCCACGCGGCCGGTGTGGGGGGTGGTGGTGACCTCGGCGCCGTCGAGGTAGAGGGTGACGGCGGCGCCGTCGTAGGTGAGGACGTAGTGGTGCCACCCGGTGTCGTCGTTGGGGAGGCCGTCGGCCGAGACGCTCACCGAGTCGTCGGCGCTGTAGACGTCGCCCCGGAAGCCGTCGGCGTTGACGCGCAGCATGTACGAGGTGTGCTTGAGCAGGACCTCCTGGGAGGCGGCCGGGTCGTTTTTTTGGGCCCAGAAGGAGACGCTGAGCTGCTCGAGATCGTCGAGGAAGTACTGGTGATCCACGTCGATGCGCGGGCTCCCCTCGGTGCCGTCGAAGGCGGCGGCCTGGCCGGAGATGCCTGCGTCATAGGCGCCGGTGCCCTCCACCCAGGCGACCACGTTGCCCTTGCCGGACCAGTCCTCGACGTCGCCGTCGAGGTGCAGGCCGAGCACGAGGTTGGGAAGCACAGCGGCCTCGACGCTGACGCGACGGGTAACGATGGCGCTGGCGCCGGTGGTGTTGGACACGGTGAGCGTGACGTCGAACTCGCCCGGGCCGAAGACGTGGGTGACCTCGGCGCCGGTGGCCGTGTCACCGTCGTCGAAGTCCCACTCGTAGGCGGGGTTGTCGCCGCAGGCGAGGGAGTAGGAGCCGTCGAAGGCTACGATGAGGGGCTCCCAGCCGGAGCGGCGGGTCGAGCGGAGGTAGGGGATGGGCGTGTCGTCCGCACAGCGGACGCAGGGGAAGGCGCCGATGTCCGCGCCCTCGTATCCCGCGCCGCAGGCCGGGCTCGACCCGATGACCCGGTAGTCCTGGCGCTCCACGTCCAGGAACAACGGGTCCACGCCGTACATCCCGTGCTCGTCGTCTCCCGCGACTTTCTCGGGCCAGGTGAAGTCCGGGTAGTGCAGGTTGTAGTCCCAGATGGAGCCGATGCGAGAGTCCTCGTCCGCGAGGGCCTGGCCCGCCGGCTGGAGCGGGTTGGACTGGCCGTTGTTGTAGAAGATGTTGTTCACCACCACCACGTGGTGGGACCCGCCCGTGACGGAGATGGCCGTGTACCAGGCCTCGGTGACGACGTTATTGATAAAGGTGAAGTGGTCCGTGGCCGAGGCCACGATGATCGCCATGGCCCGGGTCTTGCGGAACACGTTGCCCCGGAACGTGATGTCGGACAGCGCGTCCTCGCCCCCCTCGCTCTCGCTCTCGTCCGAGGACATCAGCATCTGGCCCGAGTCGTAGACGTAGTTGCCCTCGATGACGATGTCGTGGGCGTACTGGCTGTCCGGCCACACCGTGAAGACCTGGAAGGCGTCGATGTGCGGGTCGCCGAGCTGCTCCTCGTCCAGCAGGTCGTGGATGTAGTTGTAGCGGATCCGGTGCCCGGTTCCGAAGAACCGGATGGCGTCCGAGTCGCCGCCCACGTGGAGCCCCGAGTCGCTGTTGGTGTCGAGGGTGTGAGAGATGTCGTTGCACTCGATGCGCCAGTCCGTGCCGAAGATGGAGATGCCCGTGCCCTGATTTCGGGTCAGGGTGTTGCCCCAGAGCAGGATGTCCGAGTTGTCGTGGCCGTCGGCGCGGATGCCCTGGTAGTTGTACGAGTCCACCTCGGCGTTGGCGTCGTGGATCAGGTTCCCCACCACCTCTACGTGGCTCGAGCCGGTCAGGCCGATGGCCCCGCGGCCGGGAAAGTCCGCCTCGGGATCGAACACCGCGGTCACCTCGAACCCCTCCACCCGCACGTAGCTCGCCTCGATGGCGAAGCCCCGGGTGACGGCGTTGACCGCCGGGTTCCCCGGAAGCGCCACGGGATCGGCCGGGTCGTACAGCGGGAGGGGCTGCAGGTGGGTGGCCGACGGCGCGCGCACGGCGCGCAGCACGATCCACTGGTCCGGCGTACCGCCCAGCACCACCTCGGTGCGCCCGTACTGGCCCGGCTCGACGAGGCAGTGGTCCCCCGGCTCGGCCTGATCCACACACTCCTGGAGCGTGGCGAAGTCCGCCGCGCCGGCGGCGCTCACGTACAGCTCCCGCACCGCCGCGTGGTCCGGCGGCGGCGTGTCGCAGTACGTCGGATCGTAAACGAAGTCGTTCGGCGGAACCCCCGCGTCTCCGTCGATGTGCTGTCCAGAAGAGTCCCCACAGCCAGCCAGCAGAACCACCGCGATCGAAGCGGCCGAGAAGCGTTTCTGCAGCATTTGTCCACCCGTCGGTTGCATTGTCTCCGTCAGGATATCACAGACGACGATCCGTTGTGCTGCCGCGGCCGGCTGAGCTGCAGCGGCACCGACGTCCGGGGACCTCAGCGTGACGCCTCGACGATCGAGAGCGTCCGCGAGTAGATCATCCCGCCGTCGCGCCCGTCGTTCCAGAGCACCACGAAGGTGTCACCAGCGGTCGCCACGGCCGGATGGTTCTGGTAGGTCGAGCCCGTGGTGAGCAGCTCGGGCGTCGCCGGCCATGGCTCGCCCGGCAGCTTTAGGAAGTAGGAGATCGTCGACGTGGTGTCCTGCCCCGTGGCGTAGACGACCAGGATCGCGCCGCTGTCGGAGACCGCGACGCGGGGGATGGGGCAGTCATCCATGGGGCACGTGAAGTAGTCGGGCTGGGAGAGGAACGTCCGCACCGGCGACCACTGCCCGCCGCCCTGCTGCTGAACGTACAGCAGGTCGCTGTAGCCGTCGTTCGTCCAGCTGACCCACGCGACGTGCGCCCGACCGTCGGGGGCGACGGTGACGTCGCTGACGTTGGCGCAACACCCGCCGCCGTCGCCGGCCGGCCGCACCGAGACGCTCCACTGACCGTCGAAGACGCTGTAGCGCAACCCTTCGCCAGCGGTGTTGTCGGCGTACACGCAGTGCAGTGAGCCGTCCAGCGGCGAAACCGCGACGCTCGGGAACTGCGGCTCGGTCGGGTCATCATGGTAGATCACCTGCTCGCCCTCGAAGGCCCCCCCCGCGGGCTTGCGGTTGTACTCGATGGCGAAGTCGCTCTGCGCGACCACGTACACCGCGTCGTTCCAGTCCACCGCGATGGCGTACCGGTTGGTGTCCAGACCGACGTAGCCGTCGGTGATCGGCGTCTCGAGCCCGCTCCAGGCGGTCGCCCGCGAGCTGTAGTAGACCCTCTCGATGGAGGTGTCCGACCACGCGACGTGCGCGCCGCCGGTAGCGTCCACGGCGAGCCGCGGGTACCACCGGTTCCAGTAGGTCGTCTCGCTTCCCGGCACGGCCTGATCACCCAGCTCCCACACCCCGTTCACCTGGTGCCGGTAGTACACAGTGGACCCGCGGGCGTACACCAGATGCAGATCGCCGTCCACCTCCCGCGCCACGTCCAGCTTCTCGCCGGCGGTGCCGATGCTCTCCTCCGGCCCGACCACCACCTCGAGATAGGGATCCACCAACCCGTCACAGTCGTCGTCCTTGCCGTTGTCGGGCACCTCGGCCTGCCCCGGATTCACCGCCGGATCCGTGTCGTCGCAGTCTCCCTGCGCGACGGAATAACCGTCCCCATCGAGGTCGGCGCCCGGATCCGCGTCGGGGGAAGCGTCGGCGATCACCGAAACGTCCGCCGGGCTGCCGGAGTCGTGCTGGTCGTTGTCATTGATCGTCCCCGTGCCGCAGCCCGGCTGCAGAAAGAAGAGCGAAAGAACCGCCTGCCAAGAGCGCATCTCGTTTCTCCCCGGGCGACCACCTGCAACGATGGGGGCCCGTCAATCCATCGGTGCTGCCACGCAGCGTCAGTCTAGCACCCTCGGATATCTGAGATCCACCGGATTCGGGCGCCTCGGAAACTGGCGCAGGGTGTCCCTTCGCTACCTCAGAACCAGTTGAAATCAGGTACATTTATTGTTGGCACTCATTCTGCATCTGCAATCGCCCTAACGTAGCTCTTGAATGTACAGGCGGAACGATGCGGCAACATGGGAGAGGTTCATTGAGAGGTTATTGGGGTCTCTTGAGAGGTTCGATGGCAGCACGGGGCCAGCTGTGGGCTTGGCTCGGTGTGGCCATGATCTGGTCTGCCTGCGGGGCCCGACCCGGGATGGATCCACTGTCCGACGCCTCGTCGCCGGGACCGGACGCCGTGATGCCGGATGCGATGGTGCAGCCAGACGCCGAGGTGTTACCGACCAACTGCACCTGGCTGGCGGGAGGTCGACGACAAGTGACCGAGCCGCCGAACGACAAGGCGGCGCACTCGATGGTGGTCACCGAAAGCGGAGTGCTCATCGGCTGGCGGACCACGAACCCCGACCCGCCGGCGGACAACACCCACTACGTGCAACGGGTGACCTTCTCCGGAGCGCCGGACGGTGACAAGGTCGCCGTGTTCCCGCCGCCGAGCGGCTGGAGCACCAGCTACATGAGCCTCGCCACCGGCCACGGAAGGGTCGGCGCGGTGACCTGGGACAGCTCGGCGGGCTGCCGGTTCCGGTCCCTGGACGCGCTCGGCAACACGACGGGGGACGTTCGCACCCTGGGCCCGGACCGGTGCGCCTGGCTCCGGGCGACAGACTCCGGCTTCACCGGCTTCTCGGTCGGCGAGTACTCGGCGTCCGAATGGCGCCTGTTCAACCTGGACGCGCAAGGCACGCAGACCCACACCAGCGAGATCATCGAGGCGATCAGCGGCGGCGCCTTCTGGTGGTCCTCCACGCGGCTGCCCGATGGGAGCTTCGTGGTAGCGGGCATGGACAGCGACCTGGACCCTACGGTCATCCGCTCTCAGCGCATCGACGCCAACGGCAACCCGCTGAACGAGCCCACGACGATCGCCTCCCTCCCCACGCCGTCCAACGGCGTCAGCCTGCTGGCGTTGAACGACCTCATCCTGGCCGGATGGTTCGCCTCCGACACCGATGACGACTCGACCCAGGATCGCTTCCTGACGTTCCAGCGGTTGGATCTGGAGGGCCGCCCCCTCGGCGCGCCGTGGCGCGCGTCGGAGCGGGTCGCCTACCGCGACGCCGGCTGGTCCTGGACACGACTGGGCGGCCAGCTCCTCGTCGTGATCGTCGAGCCTCTCGACGGAGACCCCTACGGCGACGCCACCGCGGTGACGCTGCTCCCCTTCACCCTGCAGGGGGATCCGAACGGTGACCCGGTGGAGCTCACCCAGCTCCGCTTTGCGCGCCGTCCCAAGGTCCGGTCGACGCCGCACGGCGTGGTGACCTCGTTCACCGGCATCGCCGACGAGCCCACGCCGCACCAGATCTTCACCGTGCCCGCGACCTGCGAGGTGATCAATGCTACGATGCTCACACCGGTTTCATACTAGAATCGTACTAGAACAATGGTAACCGTCGCAAAGGAGTGTGTTGGATGAAACGCCTTGTCACAGCCGCTGTCGCGCTCGGCCTGGTTTCGGGCGCATGTCAGTCAGACAACCTCGCCCCCGGCCCGGTGGAGCCGGAGGAGGGGGTCGCCACGAACATCACGCTGTCGATCTACTCTGACGGCTGGGGCAACCTGCTGGACGCCACGACGATCCCCACCGAAGGCTCGGTGGTGATCGACGTGTACGAGGAGCAGCCCTACAACGACCCGCCGACGTACTACATCTACGCCGAGGCGGACGGTTTCTACACCGAGCTGTACACGTGCACCAAGGGTGAAACCATCGACGTGGACCTGGACGCCGTCCCGGACGCGCCCAACTCGGTCGTCGGGGTGATCTTCTCCACCCAGAGCTTCTTCGCCGACTGCTACTACGCCGATCAGTCCATCTCAGTGACCGGCCCCGACGGAGAAACCGCGACCATCACCACCGACGCCCAAGGCCGGTACGGCCTCGGCAACGTGCCCACGGGGACCTACACCCTGAGCTGGAGCATGGACGGTGAGTCCTTCTCCTTCGACGTCGTGAACACCGGGGGCACGGACTACCAGGATCTCTCCTTTGCCGAGCCGATGCAGATGGCCGCGCCCAACCTCTATCTGTACCCGCCCGAAACCACCGCCGTGGACGTGTCGCTCGAATTCCCCGTCGGCGGCCACGTCACCGTTTCCGAGCCGCCCTACGAGGACGGCTGGCACGTCCGGGTCGACCCGCGGGGCTGGATCGACGGCGAGTACGGCTACCTCTTCTACGAAACCTCCGTGCCCCAGCGCGCCACAACGGATGAGGGCTGGCTCCTGAACGGCGCATACCTCGAACGAGAGCTACGCGAGCTGCTCACTCGACAAGGCTTCCTGGGCCGGGAGATCGACGACTTCATCGAATTCTGGGTCCCCCGCCTGGAGGGCTCGCCCTGGTTCGCCGTCTATCCCCAGGACGCCGCAGCCCTGGTGACGCTCACCATCGATCCACCACCGGACCGGATCCGCCGTGTCCTGTTCCTGATCCGCCCGCTCCGGGCGCCCCTGTCCCTCCAGCCGCCCCGCGATCCACCGCCGTTCCGTCGTGAGGGCTTCGTCGCCCTGGAGTGGGGCGTGCTGGTGGGGATTTAGACGCCAATCACTTCGAGCTCACTTCGGCGATGTCCCGTTCCAACGGCGACGCGTGAGGGTCCTCCAGAGCCCACAGCCCGCTGGGCAGGAGGACTTGACCGGCGCCCCGGCGGCGCGCACCCAGGGATTGCTGGGCCACCAGCGTGTCTGGCGCCGAGGCGCGGCGGGCTCGACAGGCTCTCCGGGACGCGGAATCGCCACCTTCACTCCGGCCTTCCGGGCCGCGGCCCAGAGCCGCTCCGCCGGCTCGGTCCAGCCGTGGGTGGACATCATGAAGGTGCCCCAGTGGACGGGCATGACGAGCCGCCCCCGCACGGCCCGGTGGGCCTGGACCGCCTGCTCCGGCCCCAGGTGAGCGTCGGCCCAGAGAGGATCGTAGGCGCCGGTGTCCATCAGCGTGACGTCGAAGGGGCCCAGCCGATGCCCGAGCTCGTGAAAGGACGGGGACATGCCGGTGTCGCCGCTGAAATAGACCCGGTGGGTCGGCCCGAGGATAGCCCAGCCCGACCAGAGCGTCCGCTTGAGGGACCCAAAGGTCCGTCCCGAGACGTGGCGCGCCGGTGTGGCGACGAGCCTCAGACGGCCCACGGTGGCGGACTCCCACCAGTCGAGCTCCACGATGCGATCCCGCGAAACGGACCACGCCTCCAGGTGGGCGCCCACCCCCAGCGGGACCACGAACCGGATCCGGGGCTGGGCCCGGGCGAGGGACTGGATGGTCACCATGTCCAGGTGGTCCAGGTGGTCGTGGGAGATCACGACCACGTCGATGGGCGGCAGGTCACGCAGCGCCACGGGGGGCTCGAAGAAGCGCCTGGGGCCGAGGCCCCGCACCGGGGAGATGTACCGGCTCCACATGGGATCCGTGATCACGCGCTGACCATCCAGCTCCACCAACACGGTGGAGTGCCCGAGCCACGTGATCCGCAGGCCGCCCCGGGGAAGTTTCAGAAAAAACGCGCGGGATCGACGAACCACCGGAATGGGCCGCCGCGGCTCCCGATACCGAGAGTCCCGCAGGAACGCCCGGAGCATGGGCCAGAACTGAATCCGGCGCACCGGAAACAGATTCACGAACCGCCCGTTCACGAAGTTCGGTGAGCGCCTCATGCGCTCCAGCCGGGCCCCGCGCGGCGTGCCACCCATGGCAGCGCAGCCGGCCGCCGTGGACAGCAAAACGCAGAGCGCGAGTCCAAGACACCTCCGAGGTTTCGCGAACAGCTGCACGCCGCTATCGAACCATCATGAAGCTGCTGGCGCCCCGTTGGCCGATTGGGCTCCAGTCGTCGCCGCAGCCCCAGCCGTCCTGGAAGTCGTCCAGGCCGTAGAGGGAGCCGCTCGCGCCGTTGTGCTCGGTAAAGGTCATCTTGCCCGGATTGGCCGTGGTGACGTCCTCGTCGAAGAAGGTCAGGATGTCGGTCGTGGTGTACGCCTGGTCGTTGCGCGGGTTGCCGTTCCAAACCATGGTGAGAGTGTTGGCATTCAAGAAGTGGCACGTGATCAACGGCAGCCCGGCGTAGTCCGCTACGGCGTGAGCATTGTCGTCCGGAATCAGCGTCCACAGCGCCGCGTGCGGCAGCTCCTGGTCACTGTTCCAGCGAAAGGCGCGGTACGCCACGACGTCCCCGTTGGGGTCGTAGGCCGCCCACACCAGCTCGGTGAAGGGGATCCCCCAGGCCGGCAGGCTGAAGTCGGCGGCAAGACCCGCGGAGACGTCGCCGCAGGCCAAGGTGTCGTCCGTGGCCAGCCGGGGGATGCAACCCGACGGCTCCTGATCCGTGTTGTCATTGTTGGCCAGCAGGGTCCAGCCCCCGCCGTCCGTGTCCAGGTCGCACAGCACGGTAAAGGGCGCTTCCGGCCCGGCCGGGCCGTCCGGATCGATCTCGTACTCCCCGGAGACGACCGCGCCGCCAAGCTGGTGCTCGAGGCAGCTCCTCCGGGACAGCGGAGGCTGTCCGCCGTCCGCAAGCTCCGCGTCCTGCTGCACCACCGCGTCCTGCTGTACCGCCGCGTCCTGCTGCGCCGCCGCGTCCTGCTGCACCGCGACGTCCTGGTGCGCCGCCGCGTCCTGCTGCACCGCCGCATCGCGCTGCCCGGCCTGTCCGGAGAAATCCGTCAGGCAGCCGGACAACCCGAGCACCACAACCAGCGTGCCTGTAGCGACGAGACGCATCAGTTTCCTACGCGGACACTCTCCGCGATTTCATTACACCAGATCGCCCAGCCCTGATCAACCGGCCGGAGGACAGGGAGTGCCCGATTTGACAGTATCGTCGCGCCACGTCTATCGTAGACCGCACGGATTTTGGCGTGCAGTTACCTCACGACGGACCGGGAAAGGCCGGCCTGTCGCCTGCCGTCCGGGCGCGGTGGCAAAGGAGACGACCATGAGATTTCATCTGATCGTGCCGCTCGCGCTGCTCGTCGCCGGGTGTGGGTCATCCCACGGCGTCGGGGATGCGGGACAGTCCGACACCGGCGCAAACGTTGACGCGGCGGCCACGGACGGCGGCGTCGACACCGGCGCGGACCCCGACTCCGGCGTCGACCCGGACGCCTCGGGGTTGCCCCCCGGCTGGGTCCCGCCGCGCTGCGGCACCGACCTGGTGGACACCTGCGCCGACTGCCCCGGATTTCCCTTTGTCTGCGAGAGCTGCGACGTCGCCGCGCACTGCGTGGCCGACTGCGCGGCCGACTGCGCCGCCGCCGTCACCCCGTGTGCCGACAACGGGACCTGCGTGACCGCGGCGGACGAGTGCGAACCGTTTCTCTTCTGCGGCTGCCCGCCCCAGGCCAAGGAGTGCGACCAGGGTCCCGACGCCCCGCCCGACTGCGTGGCGAGCTGCGAGCTCGGCTGCCCCGGGGACCCCCAGAACTGCCAAGGGCGCTGCGGCAACCCCACCGACGATCAAGGCTGCTGCCCCGACCCCGCCGGAGACCAGGTCTATCGCTGCTCAGGGGACGATCCTTTGGCGAGCGATCCGGCTCTGTGCCACGACGCCTGCGACGGCTGCGGCGCTGGATTCTGTGTCCACCGCAATGACGATCCCAACGCCTCCTACGTGGAGTGCTCCGAGCTCGGCTGCTGTCCCCAGAGCGAGTCCCTCTGCCCCGACACCGACGCCTGCGTGCCCACCTGCGCCGACTGCGGCTCCCAGTGGGTCGGCATCTGCGCCGTGGGCGGCAGGTGTGTCACTGACTGCGATGACTGCTCCCGCGCCCAGAACCCCGGCGTCGTCCTGATGCCCTGCGACGGCTTCTGCACCGACATCATGAGCTACCAGTACCACTGCGGCGGCTGCGGCACCGCCTGCGCCTTCCCGGCAGAAACCTGCTCCCAGGGCCACTGCTGCGGCGAAGACCCGGCCACCTCCATGCCGACCACCTGGTGCCCATCGTGCAGCTGCTGCACCGACTCCTACTACTGCTCCACCAACGACTGCACCCACTGCGTGCCCTGACGGGGCGGATCGCCACGGCACCTACCCCCCGGTCGGGGCGAAAAAAAAGGGATACTCGACCTTCGGCTTGGAGCCTTCCGGCTTGGGGAACCGCCAGCTCCGGACCGCCTTGAGCAGGCACCGGTGGGTGGGTTTGTGTCGCAGCGTGGCGCGGAGGATGCGTGCGGAGTCGACGCGCCCCTCGGGATCGATGGTGAACCGGATCCGCACGAGCCCCCGGAGCTTCGGCTTCGCCATCAGGCCGATTCGGATGTAGCAGTCCTTGATTTTCGAAAACTCGCGCCGGATCACCCGTCGGATGGTGGCCGCGTCGAGCCCGCCCTCGACCGAGGCCCGGCTCATGGTCACCCGCGGCCAGCCCGACGGGCGGGCCCCAATCCCGACGGGGGGGCTCTCCTTTATATCCCGGAGCATCGCGCCTCCCGCGCCGTCCTGCGCGGTGCGCGCCGGCCACATCTCGCCGATCTTCAGCTTCTTGAGGGCCACGGCATCCTCGTCGAGCCGGGAGAAGAAGCGCAGCCCCGTCTGCTGCTCGATCCAGCGGATCGACCTACGGAACGAGGTCAGCTCGCCCGACGGCGCGCCGGCGTCATTGGGCACGACAAAGGCCAGCCAGCGCCAGCGCGACTGCTTGTCCCGCCGCGCCAGGATCTTGAAGAAATGGGACGGCACGTGGAGCTTCTGTCGCCCGATAAGGCTTGGGCGCTTGGCAAAGATCGGACCGGTGATCACCCAGATCCGGTCGAACTTGTCCGCCCAGCCCCGGACCCCCTCGGCGAGCTGGTCGTACTGCGTTTCCCGGGGTGCGGCTTTCTGTCGCGTGGCAAAGGAGCCGCGAGCGCGCAGCGCGACGACATTCGAAAGGTAGAACCGCTCCTGCCGCAGCGCACGCTTCAGGCGCTGATGGTGCGCGGAGGCCAGCAGCAGCGGCGCGAATCCACTTCCCTGGAAGTCGCGCAGCGCCGGCTGGGACACACGCCCCAGCAACGGGTCCCGGCGCAGCGCGAAGCTCTTCTTCAACGGGCCGGCCAGCTCGGCGGCCCGCAGCTGCTCGCACACCCAGAGCGGCGCGCGACGGTTGGCGCTGTACGCCACCGTGTACCCCCCATGGCGAACCACCTTCACCCGAGCCTGCTGTCGGGCATCCCGAAGCACCGGTTCGCCGTTCAGACACGGACCCTCGCGTTTCTGCCGACGCGCGCGACCCTCAGCGCCCCCCTCCGCGAGTATGCTCAAGCATACGACCCAGGGCAGAGCGGCGGACATGATTCGAGCCAAGGGGCACCTCCCGGGTCCGAGACTACCAGCATCCACCAGGGAAGTCCTCGGGGAATCGCCGGCCCCCCGCCGGGACCCCGCCGTTGGGCCCTCGATTTGCATCACGACTCACAGCCCGAGGTTGTACTGGCGATACCACAGCAGGTAGAGCAGCTGCAGGTTGCAGCCGGCGCAGAAGAGGTCGTGGTCGGCGGTGCTGGCGATCCGGCCGTCGATGAAGTGGTGGAGGACCCCGCTCTGGCACTGCTCGGGCACGCACTGGGTGCCGAGGCACACGTCGCCCGGGGCGCAGGCCGGGTCGCAGGCGCCTGCCAGGATTCCTCGGTAAACGACCTTTCCGAGCCTGCGGTGTCTAGCGGCCCGCGGCGTCGCTCGGCGCACCGCGTCGCTTGGACCGCCAGTGCCCTGGGGTGTAAAGTTCGGTGTCTTCGCGCGTTCTTTGGATGACGCGGCCACGCCGACCGGAGGATTCCATGCGTTCAGACGTTTTGTTGCTCGCGCTGAGCTCTGCCCTCGCCGTCTCCTGCGCAGCCAGGCGAGGGTCGTCGGGCCCCAGCGGTCCCCTCGAATTTCGAAGGGTCACTGACTCGGGCCACCGGGGAGCGGTGAAGGTGAGCCGAGTGGAGCTGAAGCAGGACCCCTCTTGCCGCTGGCTCAAGGAGCGCATCGTCGACGCGTACGTCAGTCAATACTGGCGTGCCCACGTCAGGACCACTCCCGGGCCGTGCCCACCCACAGCCCGGGGGCGGGATGGGAGCGGAGGGCCCGCCGGGCGAGGCGGTCGCGCCCCGAGCGTGCACTTCACCAAGACCAACAACCAGGTGGCAGGTGTGGACGAGTCCGACCGCATGAAGACTGACGGCACTCATCTGTACACCCTGAAAAAGAACCAGCTGGTCATCCTGCGCGTGCGGCCGGCGGCACAGGCCGGGGTGGTGGCGCGCTTCGACCTGGGCAAACAATGGCGGCCCTATCGGCTGCTGCTGCACGGCCATCGGCTGGTGGTGTTCTCCGGAAGGTACCGCTGGTCACGAATCACCGTGCTGGACATCACCCGCCCGGAGCGGCCGCGGCGGGTCAAGCAGCTCGACCTCGAAGGGACGTTGATCCAGGAGCGGATGGTCGGAGACGAGGTGGTGTTCGCCACCAACGGCCAGCTCAACCCGCCGCTGCAGCGCATCCGCGAAAAGCTTCCGCGAGAACCGCTCATCCACCGCAGCGTCCTGGTGCCGTGCTGCGGAGGGGTCACCACCCCGGCGGACCTCAAGCGCATTCTTCGTCGCCGTGTTCGCGAGGCGCTCGCCGCCATGGACCTCACCAAGCTCCTGCCGCGGCTTCGGGTGACTGACGGCCCCACCGGCACAGCCCGGGAGACGCGGCTGCTCACCTGCGGCGAGATCCATGTCCCCCCGGGGAACCGCCCCGCCTCCCCGCTGCTCACCGTGACCCGCCTGAAGCTGCAGAGCGGCGCGGTGGAGTCTGTCGGGCTGTTGGACCGCGGGTCGACGATGTACATGACGCCCCAGAACCTCTACCTCGCTGCCCTCCGCTCCCGCCGCGTCGGTCGCTCCTTCTGCGGCGGCGCCGCCCGGACGTTCATGATGGTCGCCTCGCAGCTCACGACCGTGCTGCACAAGTTCCGTTTGCGCGGGCCGAGTGGCCGGCTCCGGTACGTGGCCAGCGCGGCCACGCCCGGACGGCTGCTCAACCAGTTCGCCCTGGACGAGCACCGCGGCCATCTCCGCGTGGCCACCTCCACCGCTGACCGGCGCAGGATGCAGCGCGTCTCCAACCTCCTGGTGTTCCGGAGTAGCGGCGATTCGCTGAAGCTGGTGGGCAGCGTGGCAAACCTCGCCCCGGGGGAACGCATCTTTGCCGTGCGCTTCCTGGGGGATCGCGGCTATCTCGTCACCTTCCCCTCCCCGGTGCGGCGGATCCGCATCGATCCTTTCTTCACTTTGGACCTATCCAATCCCAGCGCCCCCCGGGTCACCGGGGAGCTGAAGATCCCCGGATGGTCCAACTACCTGCACCCCATGAGTCAGCACCGGCTGCTGGCCGTGGGCCAGGACGCGGACCAGCGCGGGCGGCCGCAGGGCCTGCACCTGCAGGTCTTCGACGTGGGCAACGCCGGGCGCCCGAAACGCACCCACCACCTGCGCTTCACGCGCCACCCGGTCTCTTCCGTGAGCGCGTCGCAATTCGATCACCACGCGTTTCTGTTCGACCCGGTGACGCGGCTCCTGGCTCTCCCGGTGCAAACCGCCAACCCGGCCTGGGCAGGGGCCGTGGTGCTGAAGGCCGACAGGGACGGGGAGTTCCGCTGGCTGGGCACCGTGGATCACGGCGCGCTCGTGAGCAAGAGGCGGTGCCCCTCAGCGCGAACCCGCTGCGCCGCCCTGGCCCCGGTGACCCGCAGCTTCGTCATCGGCACGCACCTGTACACCCTGAGCCGCCACGGCCTGCGGGCCCACCGCCTCTCCGATCTGCGCCCGGTGCGCTCGGTCCCGATTAGGTAACAGACGGCACAGCGCCCCCGCGCAGCGCGGGCGATGAGGGGACGGGAGGGGTGACTTGAGCCGCGGAGCGGCGGATCTGTCGGTCTCCCGGCGCTTCCACCTCGCCCCCTCCCCCCCCTCCGGGGGAACCTCGCGGCGCGCGGGAGGTGCTGCAAATAGCCCCCCCCGTGAACACATACCCGATTAATTAGAAGTGCACTTGGGCGCGTCTGACACGGCGTAGTCGCACGTCTCCAGCGGCTTGCCCTCGGCGTCGTAGGCGATCCACTTGCCCGTCTTTTTGCCCTGGGAGAAGCTCCCCGCCTCCTGCTGCTTGCCGTTCGGATGGAACCAGACCCAGGCGCCGTCCCGCAGGCCCCGGACGTACTGCCCGGTGGAGCGCGGCTTGCCGTCCGGGTGGAAGGTCTTCCAGGGGCCGTGACGCTTGCCCTTGACGTAGATCGCGTGGCCGCTCTGCTGGCCCGTGTCGTGATGGGAAACCTGCGCCCCGTCCAGCTTGCCGTCGACGTACTTCAACGTCATGGCCTTCTGTCCGTTCTCGTGCCATTCGGTCCACGCGCCACGTCGCTTGCCGTGCTTGTACGCGCCCTCCGACTGGGCGTTGCCGTTGGAGAACCAGGTCTTCCAGCTACCGTCCTTGTGCCCGCTGATATAACGACCCCGGGAACGGCGCTTGCCGTTGTCCCAGAAGGTGGTGTACAGCCCGTGCGGACGACCCTGGTGCAGAAGCCCGCGGGTTTCCACGTTGCCGTTCTTGTGCCAGCGCTCGATCCGGCCCTGGCGCATGCCCGCCTGGAAGAGCACCACGGCGCGCTTCTGCTTATTGTCAGCGGTCCAGTGGCTCACGAACTGCTCGCTGCCGCGCGCACTGGCGAGCCGCCCCAGGGCGACCTGGAAGGTCTTGCAGTTCTTGGCGTTCACGATCAGATCCAGCCGTCCGGCGTTGCCGTATCGACAGATCGCGCCCAGGTCGATGCCCAGGTCCGCGTCCGGCTCCTTCAGGGAGCAGTCGCGCTGCTGCTGCTGGAGCAGCCCGCACAGCGTGGGGTCCTGGATCGTGGTCGGCTGGCCCTTCATCTTGGCCAGGGCCCACTTGGCCGCCGTGCGGAGGGCGACCGCGGCCTTGAACCGGTTCTTCTGGGCGATCTTCAGGCCCGCCTTGGCGTTGAGCCGGCCCAGGGCGATCATCCCGGCGGTCTGCAGCGCCTGGCTCCGCCGGTAGCTCGCCGCGGCCGTGAGCTTGTACGTGGATTTCACGTCGCCGATCCGCCCCAGGGCGATGACCGCGTGCAGGCGAATCGTCACGTCCTTGCGATCGGCCAGCGCGCGCAGCCGCTGGACCGCGCCCTTGGCCTTGAGCTCCCCGGCGGCCATGGCCGCCGCGCGGATCACGGCCTCCTTGGGGTCCTTGAGCAGGGTGGGCAGCTCCGCAGCGGCCGCGGCAATCTTCAGCCCGCCCGCCACCTGGGCCGCGACCATGCGGACCTGGGGCTCCTTGGCCTTGAGCGCGTCGACGATGGTCTTCGCCGGCGGGTTGAGGACCAGCAGCGCCTCGCGATAGGCCGCCCACTGCACGCTCTGCATCTTCTTTTTGGGCGGAGCGTCCTTGCGCAGGGCGTCCAGGATCGGGCCCACCGCCTTGGCGTCTCTGGTCAGGCCCAGGGCGCGCACGGCGGCGAGCAGCACGGTACGGTCCTTCTCCTTGCCGAGCAGGGCGATGAGACCCGCCACCGCCTCTCGGCTGCGGATCCGCTGGAGCAGCTCCGCCGCCACCAGCCGCCGGTCGGCGCGCTGGTGCGCGAGCAGCGTCACGAGGGACGACACCGCCGCGCCTCCCATCATCACGAGCACCTGTCCGGCCAGATCGGCCGCCGGGTGCGTGAACTGCTGCTGCCAGTCCAGGGTGTGGATCAGGGGCGCGACAGCGTCCTTACCGAGGGCGGCCAGCGGCGCCACCGCGGCCCAGGCCCGGTCGGGCTTCACCGCGGCCTCCCGCAGCGCTTCGACCAGGGGCTGCACCGCCGGCTTGCCGATCCGTGTGAGCACCTTCTGGAGCCGACCGATCCACGGACCCCGGCTACCGGGGCGCGCCGCGGCCAGGGCGTCGAGGATCGCACCCACCGCGGGTTTCCCCGTGGCCACCAGCACCCCGGCGGCGTCCTGCTGCGTGTGGGGGCGCTCCGCCTTGACCATGATCGCCAACCGCTGCAGCGCCTTCTCCCGGACCAGCGGCGTGCTACGCCAGAGCTGCTTGGCCACCGTTTCGGCCACCACCTGGCGCTCATTCACACTGCCGGCGCCCATACGCAGCACCACCAACAGCACGGCCCGCTCCCCCGTAAAAAACTGCAGCGCCTTCACGGCGGCGATCCGCACGCCCTCGTCGGAGTCCTTCACCCGCTTGGCGAGCGCGGGAATGACGCTCTTGTCCTTGCGGCGCGCCAGGGCCTTGATGGCCGCCTCACGAACCCGGGGGTGCGGATCGTCCATCGCCTCCACGATTCGGGCGAGGGTCCGATTGTCCGTCGCCTCGGCGAGCACGTCCACCTTGTCCACCCGGCTCTGCCAGTCCTTGGACTTGAGCGACGCGATCCGCGGCTTGCCCGAATCCGGCCCCTGGGGCCCGCAGCCCACGACAAACCCCGCCGCGATCAGCGCCGCCGCCACCTGTCTCCGAAAGAGTGCGCTACCAGTCATGATCTTCCTCTCCACCCAGTGAAAGAACGTACAATAACACCGGCCCCCACGAATCTCCAGAGCCCCCGTCGCCGTCAAACAGGATCCCGGCGAGGGATACGTCCAGCACCAGGCTCGTGAGGATGTCCAGCTCGGTGGGAGGGTTTCCGTCCAGGACGCATCGCCGCCCGGGAGCTTCACGAATCTGCACCTGCCTTCAACTGGGGGATAGGGTGGGGGATCGGCGGATATGATATCCTTGGCCGGTCGTAAAAGCTGGCTGGTCCGATTTCATGTCTCGAGAGCAACTATTCGCAGCGGTGACGCTGTTCGACGGGCTGATGACAGCCGACGAGCTGGCGTCGCTCCGTCGCTCGGCCTCCGCCAGGTCGCGCCAGCCTCTTGAGGAGCTGCTGCGCGGCGCGCTTTCGCCCACCGCGTGGGCGCAGCTGGTGGACCACTTGGAATCGCTCCTGGCCGAGCACGAGCAAGACGCGGCGCGAGCCATGCTCGCCCTGGAGGAGCAGCTGTCGTCGACCCTCGCGCCGGGCTCGCTCGCGCTGGACGACACGGTCGCCCCGCGGTCGCCGGCGCTGGACGACACCGTTGCCCCGCGGTCGCCAGCGCTGGACGACACCGTTGCCCCGCGGTCGCCGGCGCTGGACGACACGGTCGCCCCGCTGTGCATGCAGCACGACGTCACGCTGGCCTCCGGGGCGGGCCTTGCAGGCCAGAGGAGCGAATCAGCGTCCTCGGCAGATTCGCTGTCCATGTCGGAGACCCTCAGTCCTGAGGACGTCGGCCACGCTCGCCCGGTGTCAGCCGACCCGGCGGACAGCGATGTCACCCCGGAGTCGGCCGGGCGGTACCGTTTGATCAGCGAGCAGGGTCGCGGGGGCATCGGGCGGGTGATGCTTGCCCTCGACACGCACGTGGGACGACAGGTGGCGATCAAGGAGCTCCTCATCGACTCCAGCGACGATCCGGCGCACCGGAGTGGGACGCCCGGACGCAGCGTCACCCGGGGCATGAACGTCCGTTTCCTGCGCGAAGCGCGGGTGACCGGGCAGCTCGAGCACCCATCGATCGTGCCCGTGTACGAGATCGGCCAGCGGCCCGACGGCACGCTGTACTACGTGATGCGCATGATCAAGGGTCGGACCCTCGCCAGCGCCATTCGCGCGGCGAAGTCGGTCCGCGAGCGCCTCCAGTTGCTCACGCACTTCCACGACCTCTGCAACGCCATCGCCTACGCTCACAGCCACGACGTCATCCATCGTGACATCAAGCCCGCCAACGTGATGATCGGCGGGTTTGGCGAGACCATCGTGCTGGACTGGGGGCTGGCCAAGGTGAAGGGCGAACAGGGCTGGGACGAGCAGGGCCAGGGCGAGCGGAAGCTCGAGTCGGGCCGCGATCTGCAGGGCGCGGTGGATGACAGCAAGACCGTCGCCGGCCAGTTCCTGGGCACGCCGGCTTACATGTCGCCTGAGCAGGCCCGGGGAGAGCTCGGACAGATCGACGAGCAGACTGACATCTATGCCCTCGGTGCGGTGCTCAACGAGATCCTGACCGGCGCTCCGCCCTTCCGGGCGAAGAGCCTGCTCGTCCTGCTGCGCCAGGTCGAGGAAGAGGAGCCGCGGCCGCCCATCGAGGTGGAGCCGAGCGTGCCGAGAGAGCTTTCGGCGGTGGTCATCAAGGCGCTCCAGAAGGACAAGCGGAAGCGCTACGCCACGGCCGGCCGGCTCGCGGACGAGATTCGCAACTACCTCTCCGGGGAGAAAGTCGCGGCCTACGAGTACAGCTCGTGGGAGCTGGTAAAGCGGTTCGTCGCGCGGAACAAGACGCTGAGCGCGGCGGCGCTGCTGGGCATGGTGCTGATCGTCGCGAGCGCGGGGTTCATCTACCAGGCGTACCGCCGCGCAGAGCGGGCGCGGGCGGCCGCGCGGACGGAGCAGGTGAAGGCCCGCTACCACCTCGGCGTGGCCCTGCTCGAGACCGCCAACAAGATGCACGCGGACAAGCGCCACGTGGCGGCGTCGATCTACGCCGCCGCGTCGCTCTACAACAACCCGGCCTATCCGGGGAGCCCCTACCACACCGCCGGATTCCTCCGGACCCAACCGCAGGCCCTGCGCCGCTCCATCCGGGCGATCTCCAAGATCGCCCAGATCCGCGCCGACGCCCTGGCCGTCCCGACGGCCCGCATCGCCAGCCTGCACAAGGTCTACAGCCTGAGCATTGCGCCCCCCGACGGACGGCTCATCGCCTCGGCGGGCGCCGACCGGAAGGTGCGGCTCTGGGCGCTGGACAAGCCGGCGCCCATCGCGACCTTCACGGGTCACCAGGAGCGCGTGTGGGCCGTGACCTTCTCGCCCGACGGACGCCAGGTCGCCTCGGGCGCCCTGGACGGGACGGTCCGCGTCTGGGACGTCCGACGACGACGGTGGATCCGCACCCTCGCCGCGCACAGGGGTGGTGTGCTCTGCGTCGCCTTCTCACCGGATGGCCGCGTCCTGGCGTCCGGCGGGTGGGACAAGACCGTCAAGCTGTGGGACGCCCGGCAGGGCACGCTGCTCCGCACGCTCACCGGACACCGGGAGCCGGTCCGCGCCTGCACGTTCACTCCCGACGGCCTCCACGTCGTCTCGGGCAGTGACGACACGACCATCCGCATCTGGGATGCGGCGACCGGGGCCGGGATCCACCTGCTTCAGGGCCACCGCGGAATGGTGGCCGGCGTGAGCGTGTCGCCGGACGGGCGGTTCCTCGCCTCGAGCAGCTACGACCACTCCGTGCGCCTGTGGAAGATGGCCGACGGCACGCCTCACCGCGTGCTCACCGGTCACACGAGCACGGTCCGGAGCGTGGCCTTCAATCCCCGGGGGACGACGTTGGCCACCGCGAGCTACGACAAAACGGTGCGCCTGTGGCACGGGCAGACCGGGGCGCCGCTCGCCGTGCTGGACGGTCACGCCGACTCGGTGCGGGCCGTGGCCTTCTCCCCGGATGGACACTGGCTCTACTCCGGCGGCTCGGATCGGACGATCCGGCGCTGGAAGGTGCGCAGCGCCGAGGAGCGCCGGGCTTTCGTCGGCCACCGGAAGCTGGTAACGGGCGTCGACGTCACCCGGGCTCTGCGGCGACTGGTCTCGGCCAGCGAGGACGGGACGGTGCGGCTCTGGGACGTGGCGACCGGTCGGCTCCGGACGGTGCTCAGGGGCCACAGCGGCGCGGTCTCCTCGGTGGCGCTCACGCCCGACGGCAGCCTGCTCGCGTCCGGCGGCGTCGACAAGACCGTACGGCTGTGGGACGTCGAAAGCGGCGCACTCCGGGTGGTGCTCCGGGAGCATAAAGGAGAGGTCACCAGCCTCGCCTTCGCCCCGGACGGCCGGCGGCTGGCCTCCGCGGGCTGGGACAACACCCTCCGGCTCTGGGAGATGCCGGAGGGCAAGCTGCTCGCCACGTTCACCGGGCACCGGGACCGGGTCTGGGACGTGGCTTTCTCGGCGGACGGGCGCCAGCTGGCCTCCGGCTCCAGCGACAAGACCGTGCGCCTGTGGGACGTGGCCACGCGACGGGTGATCCGTGTCCTCCGCAATCCGGACATCGTGTACAGCGTGCAGTACTCCAGCGATGGTGCGTATCTCGCGACCGCAGGACGGGACCGTCGCATCACCCTGTGGCGGCTGTCTGATTACCGACGGCTGGCGGTGCTGTCCGGTCACACGGCCCACGTCAGGGCGGTGGAGCTGTCGCCCGACGTCCGGTGGATCGCCTCGGCCAGCGACGACGAGCAGGTCATCGTGTGGTCCCTGGCGTCCCGTCGGGAGCGCTACATCCTGGACGTCAACACCAAGACTGCCCTCAAGTGGCAACCGGACGGCCGAGGGATCGTCGTGGGCTCGGGACGCAACGTGCGGATCTACCGGTTGGACCCGGCGATTCATCGGGCCGATCCGCAGGCCCTGCTGCGGGCCGCGGAGCGCCGGGCAGGCCTCCGACTCAACGGCTTCCTGCTCGAGCAGTCGCGCTGATGCCGGCGAACGCCCTCTTCTTCGCCCTCGCCGCGGCCCGTCTGATCCTGCTCCACGTAGTCTATCTCTATCTGCCGCTCTTCCTCGACGACCAGCAAGTGGGCGGCTTTCTTGCCGGCGTGCTGCTGTCGATGTTCGCGATCACGGGCTTTCTGTCGGCGTTCTGGAGCGGTCTACTCACGGACCGACATCCCGTGGGTCGTTTGACCGCCGTGGGCTTTGCCTGCTTCGCCCTGTTCGCGGTCGGCCTCTGCATGAGCACCTCACCCGCGGTGCTGCTGATCTGCTTCTTGTTGGGCGGCCTCGGGAACACGCTGCTCGAGATGTCCCTCACCGCCTACGTCCTGAAGATACCCCAGCCGGGCGCGCCACGCCGGCTCTTCGGCAACTACAGCCTCGTGCTGAGCCTCGCCAGCGCCACCGGCATCATCGCCGGCGGGTTCCTGCTCTCTGGCGTGGGGTACCGTGCGACGTTCCTCGCGACCATCGTCGGCTATTCCGTGCTGGCGGGCATCGCGTTGCTGCTGCCGACGACGCGGGTCGCGCACTCGCCGCTGACCGAATACGCCCGCGACTTCCAGGGCCGGGCCATGGTGCTCGCGGTAGTAGGCTACCTCCTGGTGGCACTGCACCGGGGCGCCGAGATCACCAGCCTGACCCCGTTCGTGCACGACAGCCTCGGGCTCGAGCCGCGGCACATCGGGCTCTTCCTCGGCACCGCGCTCCCCTTCCTCGGCCTGGGCGGCTGGCTGGGAGCCCGGCTGGTGGACCGCGGCGTCTCCTACCGCCGGGTGGCCGTGGTAGGGCTCCTGCTCTCCGGCTGCGGGCACATCGCCTTCGCCCTGAGCAATCTTCCGGTGGCCTGGCCGGTGCGAGCCGTGCACGAGCTCGGCGACGGGCTGATCTGGGTGACGCAGCTCATCGCCATGCACCGGGTGTTCCCGCGGGACCGGGCCGGCGGCCTCGCCTCGGTGATGGCCACGGCGATGATCCTGGGGAGATTCGCCGGTACGCTGCTCTTTGCGCCCCTGGGTGCCGCTTTCGGCTATGCCTGGCCCCTGGCCCTCTCGGGCGGGTTGGTCATCGTCGGTGCCGCGTTCCTGCTGCCGTTCTTCGCCGAGGTGCAGCAGCGCCTGCGCACACCCTCAGCCTTGGCCCTGCCAACGGTGTCCGACTGAGGTCATCCATTCCCCTCGGAGGCCGCCTGCTGCTCACAGAAGTCCCGGAGGACTTCGTATGTGACGAGCAGCGCCTCGAGCAGCGCCCGCTCGCCGGGCTCGTGGCAGGCGGCTTCGAAGGCCGCGGTGTGGGGGCGCAGCGTCGGAAACCGCGTGACCAGGAGCGCGATCGCCTCGTCGATGTCCTCGGTCACGGTGTCGAGCAGCAACGCGAGCTGGAGGAAGAGCAGCGGCGCCCGCTTCGCCAGGAGCGCCCGCCAGACGGGGTCCCGAGTGCCGAGGTAGATGCGGCGGTACTCCCGCGCGTCGAAGATCACCTCGTCGGCTAGGTCCCGCCAGGCGAGCGCGCGATCCCGGGGCAGCGTGTCGCGGCCGTAGATCAGCCGACCGCGGATGGCGATCTCGTTGTAGATGAAGGCGCGGGAGGGGACCTTTCGCAGCGCCTCCGAGACGAAAGCCGCGTTGACGTCGAGCGCTCCGAGCGCCACGAGATCGTGGCCGAGCTCCTGGATCGCGATCAGCGCCGCCCGGGGTTCCTCCGTGTCCTCGAGCACGAGCTGCACGTCGAAATCGCTCGACTCGGGACGGTATCGCGGGCCCAGCGCCGAGCCGAAGACATACGCGCTGGCGAGAAACGTCCGAAGGGGGTGCTCCGCGAGAACGGCGGTGACGCGGGCGACCAGGGCCGCCACCACGGGTTTCAGGTCAGAGGGCATCGGGCAGGTTCTCCTGCTGACCTCGAGTGTAGGGTCAAGGAGCGCAAGGGTCAAACGCCCCGCGGAGCGCCGCGCACAGGACCGCCTCGCCGCGCTTCGACCGCAGCTGGTCGAGGGTGTAGGTCGCGTAGGGCACGTGGCTCCGCTGGCAGAGCTCGCGCTGCACGAGCTGCAGCCGCAGCAGGGTGCCCAGCTCGGCCGTGCGCAGCAGCGGTGCCGTGTACGGCGCCACCTCCCAGGCGCGTACGAGCTCGCCCCGCGGCCGCAGGGTGAACACCACGAAGCAGGGCCGACCGAGGTCGAGAGCCGCGGCGAGCCACACGTGCAAGGTGTAGACGAGCTGCGGATCCTTGAGCACGAGAGGGCACGGCCAGTCCCCCAGGTAGGAGCGCGCCGTGGTCATGTGCGCCGCGCTGGTGACCGCCAGAGAGGCGCTGGTCGAGACGCGATCGTAGAACGCGTCGGTACGGCGC
>JBDRSE010000239.1:0-2373 GCA_043825095.1 bacterium | reverse complement strand
GCCGCAGGGCCGGCGCCATCTTGCCGTCGCCGCGGCCCTCCTCCCCGCGGCAGACCTTTGCCGAAGAGCCGCTCGCCCGCGGCGCTGGCCGCCTGGGGCGGCTGCCAGCCCCCCCACCTCCAGCCTCAGCTGCAGGCTCGTCGCCTCAGGCCCACAGCAACCGGCCAGGGCCAGAGGGGCCGCGACCCGGCACACGCCTCTCCGGAGACCCGGGCGACGCCGGCCCGGATTCCCCCATGGGTTCGCGGCCATGCTGACGGTCGAATTGACTCACGGCGGGCTCAGATCGTCGTGCCGGAGGGGATGATGCCATCCTTGGGGATCACGACGATGCCTTCGCGGATGTAGTAACCATCGCCATCCTTCTCCTGGACGCCGGCATCGTTGGCGATGATCACCTTCTCGCCGATGCGCGCGTCCTTGTCGATGATGGCCCGGTGGATGACCGAGCGCCGATGTCGGCCCAATACCCCTTGAAGGTGTGGGCAAAGACCGAGAGCTTCTCGATGGCCGCCGGGATGATGTGCTTGCCGAAGTCCTCCAACTCGTTGCCCAGCAGCATACTCGTGAGGACCTGGGGCTCGAAGACGTAGATCCCCATGGAGGCGAGGTAGACGTCTTCGCCGCCGGGGCCGCCCCCCGGGAGGCGCAGCTCGTCGAGCTCGGCGTCGGTGGTGGGCTTCTCCCGGAAGGTGACGATGCGGCCCTCGGCATCCACCTTCAGGATACCGAGCCCCGGTGCCAGCTCGCGCGACACGGGCTGCACGGCAATGGACACGTCGGCACCGTGCGCCCGGTGCTCGTTGACGAAGGCGGCGTAGTCCATGCGGTACAGGTGATCGCCGGACAGAATCAGCACCTGGTGGCCGTGGCGGGACTGGATGCGGCGCAGCTGCTGGCGCACCGCGTCGGCCGTGCCCTGGTACCAGTGGGCGTGCTCCATGGTCTGCTCGGCGGCCAGGATCTCGACAAAGCCGTCGCTGAAGCTGTCAAAACGGTACGTGGTAGCGATGTGCCGGTGCAGGGAATGGGAGTTGAACTGGGTGAGGAGGTAAATCTTCTTCACCCCGGAGTGCAGGCAGTTGCTGATGGGTATGTCGATGAGCCGGTATTTGCCGCCGATGGGCACCGCCGGCTTGGCGCGGTACTGCGTGAGAGGGTAGAGGCGCTTGCCCTGTCCCCCGCCGAGGATCACCCCGACCACGTTGTTCATCCGGAAGTCGCCCTCACCTGACCAGCACCGGACCGGGAGGCCCGGTAGTGACGTGGGTGCGTCGCCGAAGCCAAAGGTCGGGGGGGCGCAGAGCGGACGCAAGCCCGGCTCCGGCCCTCAGAGGAGGTTCGGGCTCGGGCACACTCACTGCAGCCCCAGGACCGCCATCAGGCGGCGGTCCCCGTCGTACAGATCCCGCCTGAAGTGCACCTCACCATCCGCCGTGACCCGGGCCGTCCAGTACAGGAAGTAGATGGGCACGGGCTCGGGTAGCTCCAGGATGCGGGTTTCCGTCGATTCCCAGGCCGCAGCCAGCTCCACTGCTCCCCTCCCACCGTCGGGGCCCATGAGATGCGCGCCCAGCTCCCGCGCACCCTCGACCCGGACACAGCCGTGGCTGGAATCGCGCTCCCGGGCCCCGAACACGGCGGGGTTCGGCGTGTCGTGGAGGTAGACCTGGAAGGGATTGGCAAAGTCGAACTTGATCTTGCCCAGGGGGTTGGGCGGGCCGGGCAGCTGCACCAGGCGCGCCGGGCCGTCCCCGTTCGCCACAGCGCCCCAGTCGACGGGACTGCCCGCCTGGCCAGGACCGGCCCAGACGCGGATTCCCAACCGGGCGGACGCCTCCGGGTCGGCCTGCAGGAGGGGCAGCACCTCCTCGCGGGCGATGCGTTCGGGAATGTACCAGCTCGGGTTGACCACGAGCCGCTCGATGCGGCTGCCGAACACCGGCGTGCGCCGGTACGGCTCACCCACCACGACGCGCCGCGTCATGACCGGGCGACCGTCCTCCACCAGGTCGAGCTCGAAGTCGGCGATGCGCACCAGCACGTAGCGGGACCCAAGCTCGTGGGGCAGCCAGCGCCAGCGCTCCAGTGCCGCGGCCAGCTGATTGGCCCTTTCCCGGGCGGACACCCTCAGGGCGCTGGCCGTGGCCGCGTCGAGGCGGCCGCTCGGGCTCAGGCCATGGCGTCTCTGGAAGGCCTGCAATCCCCGCATGACAGCGCCGTCCAAGACGGCAGAGTCGGCCTCCTGGTGGGACAGATCGCCGGTGGCGACCAGGATATCGGGCTGTGCCTCTTCTATGCGGGCGATAATCCTTTTGAGCCGATCCTCCCGGATAATGAGCCCCAGATGCACATCCGAAATCTGGGCAATTC
>JBDRSE010000238.1:0-5240 GCA_043825095.1 bacterium | reverse complement strand
CCGCGGATCACCCGCCCGGCCGCCTGCACCACCCGGGACAGGCCGGGGTATAGGAACGCGTACTCGAAGCCGGAGCCCAGCTCGGCGTCGTAGTACTGCTGCATGAGCTTCCGCTCCTCGGTGACCGCCGGCAGCCCGGGGCCGAAGATGAAGGCGCCGCAGGCCAGCTCGCCGGCGAAGTCCACCCCCTCCGACAGCGCGCCCCCGATGACGGCGCAGCCGAGCAGGCTGCCGGGCTCACGGCCCGACGCGCGGCTCTCCGACGCCTCCCGCAGGGCCTCCAGCACCGGCGCCGCGCCGCCGTTGGGCTGCTGCGCCACCACCCGGACCCGCGGTCGCGCTGCCTGCAGGAGCACCGCCGCGGCGCCGAGCAGCGCGTAGCTGGGAAAAAAGGCGAGGTAGTTGCCCGGCCGGCAGGCCGCGATGCGCCCCACCCGGGCGCACACCGTGGGCAGAGCGGCGTCTCGATCCCGGAACCGCGTGGACACCGAGGTGTCCACCACCAGCAGCCGATTCTCCCGCGGAAAGGGGGACGGAAAGGCGCAGGACGCCCAGCTCCGCAGCCGGCTCACGCCGAGCACGTCTGCGAAAAAATCCAACGGCTCCAGGGTCGCCGACATCGCGACCACTGCCTGAAACTGTCTGTGGCGCGACGCCAGATAGCGCGCCGGATCCTTGCAGAACACCTTCAGCTCGGTGTCTGTGGCCGACCGCCGGAGCAGGGTCGTCATGTGATCCCCCCGCTCCTCGGCCGCCCGGCAGAAGTGCAGCACGTCGTAGCAGAAGCTGATGAAGGGATCGACGATGCGCCGCGAGCCCGGCTCCGCCCGGGGAATGAACGCCGGCGGGCGGCGCTCCCCCGACTTGGCATAGGCCAGGTAGTCGAGCAGCCAGGTCTCGGCCGCGGTCTCCATCTGGCCCACCCGCTCGGGGTCGAGCTGCACCTCGGCCACGGCCAAGCCGCGCCGCGGCCCGTCGTCCACGGTCTGCTCCACCTCGGACAGCAGGGCGTCCACGTCCAGCAGAAACTCCAGGATGCGCTGGAACACCGGGTGCGCGCCGTGCATCGCCCCCTCGGCCAGCTCCCGCACCCGGCTGCGCAGGAGCGCCCGGGAGAGGAACTCCTGGGCGCGGGCGTGCAGGTTGTGCGCCTCGTCGATGAGCAGCATGCGCTCCCGACCCCCGGGCGCGAAGAACCGCTCCAGGGTCGCCTGGGGGTGGAACGCGTAGTTGAAGTCGCACACCGTGACGTCGGCCATGCCCGCCGCCAGCAGGCCCACCTCGAAGGGACAGAGCCCGTGCTCCGCCGCCAGCACGCGCAGATCCGGCGCACGGAACACGCCCCCTTGGGCCAGGCGGCGCTGCACCGGCGCCACCCCTTCCTCCAGCAGCACGTGCCGGAGCAGCGGGCAGGCGTGATGGGAGCACAGCATCTCGTCCCGGGGACAGGACCGCTCCCGCGCCTCGAGCTGGGCCACCAAAATTTCCCGCCCCACCGGCACGAGCTGCGCCAGGGTGTCGAGCGCCACCTCCTGCTGACTGATCTTGGCGGTCACCACCATCAGGCGGCGGTTCGCGGCGAGGCCGGCCCGCAACAGCGGCACCAGCGCCGCGGCGGTCTTGCCGATACCGGTGGGCGCGGACACCAGCAGCCCCAGCCCATTGTCCGCCGCGCCGGCCACGTTCTCCATGAGCTCGTCCTGGTACGGCCGGAGCCGCGCGAAGGGGAACCGCACCTCGGCGGCCGCCGCCCGCCGCACCTCGGCCAGCCGCTCCGCCTCCACCCGCTCGTCCAACAGCCGTCCCAGGCGCCACTCGAGAAACTCCCCGCAGGCGCCCGGGTCGTATGGGACCGCCAGCACCTCGCTCCGCAGGGTCCGCACGTCCACCAGCACCAGCTCCCCGGCGACCGGCGCGGCGTGCTCCACCGCGTAGAAATGACAGTACAGCCGACACTGCCAGCGATAGGCCTCGAGCACCGGGTCCGGGAGGTCCTCCAGCAGGCCCTCCAGCCCGAGCTGGTCCACGCCCGCGCCGTCACGCCCATCGTCACGCCCATTGTCACGCCCATCGTCGGCCCCGATCACGGACTTGATCTCCTGGATCACGGTCCCGCCGTCCCGGCCGAACAGGCCGTCGATCCGTCCCTCCACCAGAATCCGCCGGTCCCGGTACGTGGTGAGCCAGCGCACCGTGACCTCCTGCTGGTAGTCCGAATGATCCCGCCGCGCCCCGGCGCGGTACTCGTCGTGGATGCGCTGCCCCACAGACATGCGCCCGTGGCCGAAGGGCGTGCCGGGCACGGCCAGGCCCCCGCCCACGAGCCCGGCGAGATCCTTCACCGACACCCGGAGGTCGTATTGGTCCCGCAGCAGCATAGGTTGTTGATTGCACAGAGAGGCCGTGGCGCGCAAGGCGGACCATTGCGGTCGGAACCCGGCAAGCAAGATCGCAGTGACTCCGGGCGGATCGTGTTTCGGCACAACACGGGCACAACACGGGATCCGATGAGGGTGTTGATGGTTCCGGTGGTGTAGCGAGCGTCGTTGCGTCGCCATGGCCCCGGCAGTATGATTCTCATCAGGTGGTAGAGATGTGAACGCTACGAGCCTCGCTACGATCTTTCGTTCGTTGAATGACGGGAGTGTCCGGTATCTCGTGGCCGGAGGGCTCGCCGTGGTGGCGCATGGCTACGTCCGCTTCACCGCGGACGTGGATCTGATCCTGGACATGGACGAGGAGAACCTCACGAAGGCCGCCTCAATCTTCACCACCTTGGGATACAAGCCCAGGGCACCGGTTGCCCTTGGTGCTTTCGCGAAGGCGGAGAACCGCCGCGCCTGGCGAGAGGAAAAAGGGCTCACTGTTTTTTCCCTCTGGAGCGCAGAACATTCCATGACAGAGATCGACCTGTTTGTGGAATTGCCGTTCGACGACTTCGAGGCGGCGTTCGCGCGAGGTCTGCGCGTGGAGGTAGCGCCCGGCGTCAAAGCCACCATGGTTGGGCTCGAGGATCTCATGGAGCTCAAGCGTCGAGCGGCGCGGCCCAAGGACATCGAAGACATGGCGCGGCTGAGCGCGTTGCAGGAACGTGACCATGACTGAATCCCCAGAGAGCCTCGCCACGGAGCGCGTCTGGGAGGTGGGCTTCGCTGAGCACGAGCTGGCTCAGCTCAAGCGTCTCGCGCGGATGCCATTTCACCTGAAGCTCAAATGGCTCGAAGAAGCCCACCGAACCGTGCTGAGCATGCGCGGAGAAGCTGTGGAGCCGGACGCCTCCGACGGGAGTTGAGCGGTGTCACCAGCCCCGGCGTCGGTGCGTGTGCCGGCAGAGCTGGCAGTGCTGGCTGTGCCGGCGCCTCCGTGGATCTGACCCATTGAGGCGCGCGATTATCATTCGAATCAGCGGTTCCAGGGCGCGGATCCGATGAATCGCTCGCAAACGGAATTCATCAAGGCAGTAGACGAGTTCAGTGACCCAACCATCGGACTCAAGGCGTCAACCTCGGAGAGGATTTCGGAGAGGACTTCGCAACCTCTCCGAATCGGCGCCGCGCTTGACGCCCCAGCGAATCGATTCGATACTTTCGGCGATGACCGGTGCAAAGTACTGGCTGCGTATCGCCACTGTCCTGACGCTCGGTGGCCTGCTCGTCGCGGGTTGCTCGCGGCAGCTCGGCACCGGCGATCCGCCGGAGACCTGCGACGACGGCTCGCCGCTGATGTGCCGGATGGTGGAGCCGGACTGCGAAGCCGGCCTCCAGGTCGCCATCCAGGAGGGCTGCTACCGCTGCGTGGACCCGTGGATCTGCACCCCTCCGACCGACGAGCCGTGCGCGGTGGATGAGGAGTGTGCGTGGAACCAGTACTGCGAGCCTTGCGCCGCCGCGTCCTGTCCGGAGTGCACCGACTGCGTGGCCGCGTGCTGGCCGCGCACGGCGACCTTGCATCTGTACGTGAGCAACCAGTCCTTCGACATCGACCCGGTGCACATCCGGGTCCGCCTCGACGGCGAGATCGTGGTGGACGACGACTTCTCCGTCGGCATGCAACACAACTGGTTCTACTACCCCCTGCTCCTCGAGCCCGGGACGTACGCCCTCGAGATCGACTCCATCACCAGCGAGGCGACGTTCACCCAAGAGCTCGTCATCGAGGACGAGCACTGGGCGGTCATCGACTTCTGGTACTACCCCCCGAGCCACTACAGCCCCACCGAGGAGCAGTTCACCTTCGAGCTGTCGGACGACCCGATCTATTTCATGTGAGGGTCGGGTCTCCCCGCGATGATTGTCCGTTCCGGCCGGCGACTGTGGTGTTCACGGCGGGGCGCGCTTTCAGTCGCGGATCACTTGCCGCGCGTGACGAAGATCACCGTTTCCTTGCCGTTGTTGTTCCGGACCAGCACCAGGCGAACGCGTTGGTGTCCCCTGGGCCCCTTGCGGAGCCACAGCTGCAGGCAGTCGTTGTTGAGCCACTGGCCGGGTGTCTCCCCAAGCCGTCGCTTGGCGACCTTCCACCGGTTGGCCTGCAGCAGTTTTTGGAGCTGCTTGACGACCGCGGTTCGCTCGCGGGGGTAGTGGACCATGAGCAGGGCGCGCCGCAGGGCCCGCGGGCCATGGATCCGGCCGCCATGCGCACCTGGTGATTGGACACCGGCACCGCGTGTACGATGGCGCCTCGCTGGTCGGTCCGGCGCAGGTCGTTCTGGGCGATGTCCGCCCGGGCCCGCGAGGAAAACACCTGGGCGAATCCCTGGGCGACGAGGAGCACGGCCAGGACGATGCTTGCCGGTGGCGGAGGACGGCGCGTATCGGGAGAGCGGCGCGTGTAACGCGTAGGATGCGTGAGGCGTGTACGGCGTGTATCGCGGGCAAGAACGTTCATTGCGATGCTTGGTCCCAGGATTCAGTATCCAGTTAGAAGAACACTTGCGTCAAGCTGCTGGGCCAGGAGCTGCTGGGCCAGGAGCTGCTGGGCCAGGAATCAGCGAGATCCGCGGGCCCGGCGAGTTGTCGACCCAACGCCTGCGTCTTGGTGTAGATTGACCCGCTCGATCTTGAGCACAGGAGAAAATGGATGGCAGACGAATTTATTTTGGTTCTTCAGCAGAATTTGTGGGTAGAAAGTATCTCTCACGGCCACCAGGGCGGGGAATGTCGACCTCGTTCGTCCGCTACGAAGGTTTGAGGCCAGCGAAGGGGGAGGGCCGTGGAAGGTGCCGGTCAGTGGATAACCCC
>JBDRSE010000237.1:0-26373 GCA_043825095.1 bacterium | reverse complement strand
GGCGCCCCGATAGGTCTGCCCGCGAAAGTGGAGCGTTACGGCCGCGTCCGTCGGCGCCACGGCCACGTCCAGGGTGACCGTGGCGGTCTGCCCGGTGAACCGTGGGTCTTGCGCCTCGAGCGGTGGGGCCTGGGAGCTGTTGAAGCGCAGCGCGGATTTTGAATTCACGGGGTTTCCCGCGGCAGGGGACGGCGGCGTGGACCGGCGGGCGGCGTCGGGGCGATCGCCTCTGCGGACCGCCCACAGCAGCAGCAACAGCGCCGACAGGACGGCCAGGGTGCCGAAGCCGACCAGCCAGAGGATTCGGTTGCGCCGCAGCCTCAGCTGCCGCGCCACAAAGGACTGCGGCATGTGGATGGAGCTCGACGTCTCCTCGACGCGCATCCCGGCGATGGGGACCGCCGTGTCGTCGCGCAGGGCAATCCGGATCTGCTGGTCCTTGATCTTGCGTCGGTCGTAGAACATGTTCGACATCATGGCCGCGAGCTTCTGGCGGCTCACCATTTCGCCTTCGGACACCAGCAGCTCGTTCAGCCGGTCTGAGAGCTCTTCGGCCGAGGAGAAACGATCCTCAGGGCGTCGGGCCAAGGCCTTGTAGATGATCTGCTCCAGCGCCGGAGGTAGGTCGGGGTTCTTCGATCGGGGGCTCGGGACCACGGCCTGACGGACCTGGAGGAGGGTTTCGGCGTCGCTGGCCCCGCGGAACAGGCGGCTGATGGTCGTGGTCTCGTAGAGCACGACACCGAGCGCAAACACGTCGGCTCGAAAGTCGACCGGCCGCGCGTCGGTCTGCTCGGGCGCCATGTAGCCCACCTTGCCCTTCAGCGTCCCGGCGCCGGTGATAGAGAGCTTTTCCGCGGCGTACGCGATGCCGAAATCAACCACTTTCACGTGACCGTCGTAGCTGACCAGGATGTTCTGCGGAGAGACATCCCGATGTACGACCTGCAGCGGCGCCCCATCGGAGTTGCGTAGGGTGTGGGCCGCGTGGAGCCCAGCGGCGGCGTCGGCCACGATGCGGACGGCGCGGCTCCAGGGGAACCGGTCGGCGTGGCGGCTCCCGGCGCGGAGCACATCTGTGAGGTTCTGGCCGTGCACATACTCCATGGCGATGAAGTAGGCGTCGTCGATCTGGCCCATGTCAAAGAGGGTCGCCACGTTCGGATGATGGATGAGCGCCACGATTCGGGCTTCGTCCAGGAACATGTCGACGAACTGGTCCTCGTAGGAGAGGTGGTCGTGGATCTTCTTGATAGCGAGCAGCTTCTCGAACTGCTGCGGCCCCTGAATCCGGGCCAGGTAGAGCGTGGCCATTCCGCCGCGCCCCATTTCGATGAGCAGCTCGAAGCGACCGAACGTTCGCTTGTTGATGGGCCGTGCCGCCTCGCGCGCCAGGCGCACCGTCGTGCTCACGCGACGTCGGTTGCCGGGAGAGCTGAAGCCGTCTCGGGTGTCGACGGCGACCGCCGCCTGGCCGCCGCTCACCATGGAGAGTCGAGGGATCCTGGGTGGAGTCGCCATGATCAGTCCTCCTCAATCAGCCCCGGACGAAGGGCGCGTTGGGCAAATGGGTTGCTTTGCGAATGCGGCGCTTGTTGGTTCCTCATAATGACCTTTCTGTCGAATACGAAGAATGAGTGATATGGTACGTACCATCATAACATTGTAGTCATAACAACAGGAAGGAAAAAAACGCGTTAAACCCCTCAAAACGTCCTCAACGGTCGTTTAGGAGACAGCACTGATACCCGAGCAGCCGATTGTAACCGGTGATACGTTTCATAACAACGAGCTGGGAATCGTGCGGCGGATCACTTTTATGGAGGAATCAGAAACGGTCCGCGCAGGCGTCCGCAGGGGTATCACAATGGCTGTAAGCGTGAGCCGGAATACAGTCGTGGACAGCACGCTCAGAATCGTAATGGCGCGGACGATTTCGAGGCGCGAGACGGGCCCCGAGCGTATTCGCCGATACAGTCAGTAGCGCCGAGATCAGGACTGTATTTTGCGATACGTTTGTCGGTGCCGATAACGGATTCCGTGAGCACGGGCGTGATCCTTCCCCCTTGGCATAGAAGCTCCGATTGAGCGATAGGTTTCGTGAGTGCCGGAGATCACGCCGAATCAGCCAAAGCAAAAAGGGAATCGCCTAAGGGGTTGCGATTACACCCTGAGAGAAGTCCAGGCTGGACGATCCCGCGAGGTATCCTGTAGAGTCTGGGCGAGGACATGTGTCAAAGCCTTGCGGGGCTGGCACGAAGGAGGTCTGCTTGACGCCGAACGACAATCCCGGGGGAGCACCCGGGCGGCTCCGGCTCCGACGGGCGAGGTGGAGGCTGGCGGTAGCGCTGGTCGTGACCGTTACGGCCGGCTGCTCGGACAGTGGCGGCTCCGAAGGTGAGATCCGGGTGGATTCTGTCACTCCGCCGAGCTGCACGGTGGCGGGAGGGGAGGAGGTCGTCGTTCTGGGCAGCGGCTTCGGGGAAACGGCTACGGTGCTCTTCGGCGAGCTCGCGGGAGACGTGGTTTCGTGCTCGGCGACGGCCATTCGGGTCATCACGCCTCCAGCCCCGTTGGGGGGGAAAGTGGACCTGACGGTGCAGTCCGGCGGAGGGATCGCGGTGCTCGAGAACGGCTTCACCTACCTCGGGATCGAGCTCCGGTTCGTGGACGTCGCGCTCGATCGTCTGAGGCCCGGCCACGCCATGCGCGGGAGGATTGCAGTATTTGCGGATCTGGACGGCGACGGTGATCTCGACATCGCCCAGGGGACGGTCGACCAGGGCGTGCGGGTCTATCTCAATGACGGAAACGGTCTGTTCGATGTGCCTTCCGGCGACGGCACCACCGGGGACACGACGAGCTATGTGCGGGATGTGCTGGCAGAGGACTTCACCGGCGACGGTGTGCCGGACCTGTTTCTCGTCAACGCCGACTACCAGAGCAATCGGCTCCTGGTCGGGCTCGGCGACGGCCGGTTCACCTTGGACGCGTCCGCGGTGCCGGCCACGCCCCGGAACTCGGTCTTCGGCCAAGCCGTGGACATCGATCAGGACGGTGACCTCGATATCGTGGTGACGAGCTGGAGCTGGGCCGACCCGGCGCAGACCGCGAAGGTCGATCTCCTGATCAACGACGGGTCCGGAACCTTCACCGACGAGGTGGAGGAGCGGATCCCCGCGACCGGGTTGGTCGCCTACGGGGTGGCCGCCGGAGATCTGGACGGGGACGGCGACCCGGATCTCTTCTTCTCCGGGGACCGGGATCCGAACCGGCTCTTTTTCAATGACGGGAACGGGTTCTTCCAGGAGGCGCCGCCGGGAAGCCTCCCGGACATCGATGAGCCGAGGGGCCGCAAGCCGGCGCTGGGCGATCTGGACGGAGACGGCAGCCCGGACATCTATCTGCCGAGTGAAGCCCAGGACCGCGTGCTCCTCAACGACGGGGAAGGGCGGTTCTTCGACTACACCGAGCTGCTGCTGGGTGTAGATTCGGAGTATGGCTACACCGCAGTGATCGCCGACCTGGACCTCGACGGCCACAACGACGTGGTGGTCGCCAAGTACTCCGGCCGAGTGCGCGTGTACCGGAACGACGGCACCGGACGGCTGTTCGACTACACGGCCAGCATCGTTCCCCGGGGGGCGGACCCGGCGCGGGCCATCGGCGTGGCGGCGGGGGACATCGACCACGACGGCGACCTCGATCTGCTGATCAGTCGCACCCTCATGAAGCGGCCGCGGCTGCTGCTCAATTGGTACCCTCAATCCATGGCCGACGGCGACGGGGACAACGTCCCGGACGACGTGGACATCTGCCTCAACGCGAGCGATCCGAGCCAGGGCAACCGGGATCTCTTCCACTTCGGATGCGAGGACGGCGACGACTGCTCGACGCAGACGGGCTGCTCGCTGGCGATCTGGCGGGATGAGCGGGCCTATCTGCTCTGCAGCGCCGGCCCCGCCACCTGGCAGGCCGCGCGGGACCACTGCCGCTCCTTCGGCGGAGATCTGGTGGTGATCGAGTCGGCAGAGGAGAACGACTGGCTGGTGGCGCAGGGGCTGGACAACCCCTGGATCGGGCTGAGCGACCTGGAAACCGAAGGCACCTTCCTGTGGGTCGACGGTCAGACGCTCGGCTACGCCCCGTGGAACGCGGGCGAGCCGAACGACTCCGGGGGGCTCGAGGACTGCGCCGCAGTATACGCCGATGGCTTGTGGAACGATCTGCCGTGCGACCTGGAGCGCGCGTTCCTCTGTGAGGACGTGCCGCGCCGCTCACCGGCCGATCCGGGGGACGCCTGCGATAACTGTCCGACGGTGCACAACCCGGATCAGGTGGATTCGGACGGCGATGGAGTGGGCGATGCCTGCGATCCCGATTGAGCGCGGACGCGCCGCCCCATGGGGTGTTCTCGCGTCGGCGCTGCTCGTCTGGGCGCTGCCGGGGTGCTCGGACCTCGCCGGGAGCGGCGACCTCGAGGTGACGGCTCTGGAGCCGGTCAGTGGGTCGGCCGTCGGGGGCCAGGAGGTGTCGATTCTCGGCCGGGGATTCGAGAGCGGGGCTCGGGTGTGGTTCGGAGACGTCGAGGCCACGGTGGTGGAGGTGCGCTCCGCGGAGGAGCTCCGCGTGACCACGCCGTCGGCGTTGGCGGGCCTGGTGGGCGTGTCGGTGCGGAACCCGGGCGGCGACGAGGTCACCGCAACTGACGCCTTCACCTTCCTCCCCCTGGAGCTGCGGTTCGTGGAGGCGGCCTCGCACTTCCTCCCGGCGCTGGAAGGTCTGAACGTCAGCCATGCGGCCAGCGCGGACTTCGACGGCGACGGCAACGTGGACATCGTGGTGGCGGTCACGAACGGTGAGAGTCGGATCCTGTACGGAAACGGCAGCGGGAGCTTCGAGGATTCCTTTGAGTCCGGGCAGGCCTCGGCGCTGCAGATGCCGCGCTGGGACAGTGACACCCGCCGGGTCGTCGTGCAGGACTTCGACGGCAACGGCGCCCCCGACATCCTCGCGTGCAACGGCTCGGGCGCGGGGCTGCGGCTGCTGGTCAACGGCGGCGGCGGACAGTTCTCCGACACCTCGGTTCAGGCGTTGCCGGAGTCGGGAGCCGACTGTGTCTTCGCCACGGCAGCCGACCTCAATGACGACGGGCTGATGGACCTGGTCGTCATCGGTGTGGATCCGGGGAGCCCGGATCATCACCTCACGGTGCTGTGGAACCGCTTCGACGGGGTGCGCCTGCGGTTCGAGCCGGCGGTGGGACTCACCGAGCCCCTGGCGCTGGAGGGGCAGGGCTGCGGGACCACCTGGGCCTCGGATCCGGCGCTCACCGCGACCTTCACGTTCACCCACGAGGAGGTGGCGGGTGGCGCAGCCGCGGGCCGCATGCAGTACGATTTCTCCGGCGGAGCGGGCGTCGGCGGTCGCCTCATGTTCGTCACGTCCGGAACCGCGGTGAACGAGGTCCCGTCGGCGCTGGAGCTCGACGTCTTCGGCGACAACAGCGGGCACGATCTCTACGTGGAGCTTCGGGACAGCGGTGGCGAGTACTTCTATCGCACCGTCATGCCCATCGCGTGGACCGGCTGGCTCCACGTGCGCGTGGAGGAGCCGGCCACCTGGGAGTACCTCTCCGGTGACGCCAACGGTCTGATCGACCCGGCCGTGGATCAGGTCGGGGTGGGGATCGTGTCCCAGGGCGGGGATCCCCAGGTGGGCGCGGTGCTCGTGGATGACATCGTGCTCGAGTTTCCGGCGGCCGGGCGCGCGGTCGTCGAGGACTTCGAGCGGATGGATCGCACGATTCGCTGGCCGGATCGGATCTCGTCGGTGGACGTGGCCGATGTCGACGGCGACGGCCTCCCGGACCTGGCGCTGTCGAGTACGGAGTCGGGCAGCGGCGCCTTTCTCCGCCTCCTGATCAACACGTCTTGGGCCGGAGAGCAGGACGCGTTGCGGTTCCTGGAGTCGGATCCCCCGCGGCTCCCCTGGCCTGACGCAGCCCTCTCCCGGGTGGTGGCCCTCGACGTGGACGGCGACGGAGACTCGGACCTGGTGGCCGTCTCGAGCAGCGGGCAGGATCGGCTGTTCGTCAACGACGGCGCGGGTTACTTCTTCGACGACACGCTGCGGTCGATGCCGCTGGATCGCGTGGACGGACGCGGCCTGGCCGTGGCGGATCTGGACCTGGACGGCATCCAGGACCTGCTGATCGCGAACTACGGCGCGGTGAATCGAATCTATCTCGGCCGGCCGGACGGCAGCTTCGTGGATCAGTCCCCGGCCGCGCCTCTTCACACGGGGCAGAGCGTCGTGATCCTGGCCCTCGATGTGGATCGAGATCACGATACGGATTTCGTTGTGTTCGACGGCGGGGGCGCCTCCCCGCGGCTCTACGTTTCCGTGGAGCCCAGCGGGCTGGAGTGAGCGCCAGGGAGAGCTCCAAGGAGCCGATTTGATGCGAAAGAAATGGACGTTCCTGGTTCCCGTGGCGGCGCTCCTGCCGATCCTGCTCTGGGCGCTGTTGGCTGAGAGCTCTGCCCAGCAGAGTGTGCTGAGCGCCGGAACCGGGATCCAGGGGCCGGAGGTCGTGCTGTCCCTGCCCTGGGGCGGCTCCGGGTACGCGCTGGGCCGACACGACGGCGACGAGGCCGCGTCGGAAGGCCCGGCGAGCTTCGTCGTGTCGCCCCGCGGCGAGATCTACGTGCTCGATCAGCTCAACTCCCGGGTGCTCAAGTTTGCCGACGACGGCACCCTGGAGAAGGAGATCCCCATTCCGGCGGTCACCTTCGAGGATCTCGCGGTCACGGCCGACGGCGTGATCGTGCTGTTGGACCGGCTCGTGCGCCGCTCGCTCCTCCTGGTGAACGAGCGGGGAGTGATCCTGGCTGAGTATTCCGTAGAGGGCTATGGCATCCCCGAGGGGGGGCTGATCACGGCGATGTTCATGCGGGACGACGGGGTGTGGCTCGAGTACGGACACACCCACGTGGTGCACGTCCTGGATTCACGCCTGCAGCCATGCGGCCGGTCGGTGCTGCCGGGCCGGATCTTCGAGCGCGACCGCACGAGCGTCTTCGCGGCCACGGATCGACAGGGCGGCGCCCGGATCTGGATCGAGGAGCTCGCCACCGGAGACGTCGTTGCCGAGGCGGAGATTGTGCTGGCCCAGCGAATCGAGCGGATCATCTGGATTGCGCCGGACTGGGATCGTCAGCTCCACGTGCTGCTGCACGTGCTGGAGCTCGATCCGGAGGAGCCCCACGAGGTCGTCGCCGACAAGGTGGTGGGCCTGCGCTACGACGCGGAGCTCAACGAGCTCGGCACCTTCGAGTCGCCCTACACGATCAAGGTCTGGGAGCAGTTCCGTGAGTGGTACGTCACGGAGCGCGGCGTCCTGTATCAGCTCGTGGTCGACAACGACGGCGTTACCCTGCTGCGCTGGAGGTGGTCATGGTAACGGCCACACCGCACCGCAGGCTCGCCGCCCTGGCCGTGCTGGGCGCGGCGCTGATCTTCGCACAAGCGGCCTCGGCCGCGCCGCCCTGGAACACCCGTGACGAGCTCATCTGCCGCGCCAACTCGGCGGTCGGGTACTCCTACTGGTGGGGCGGCGCCTGCTGGTGCCGCACCGGCTGCAGCCCCGACTGGTCGTGCACCCCGGGGGGGTGCAGCGGCAACTGTCCCAACTGCTCCCACTGGGGCGGGCGAGGCGCCGACTGCTCGGGGCTGACCAATAAGGTGTGGCAGGTCCCGGATCCCATCGCCACCACCACCTGCGGGCACGGCCCCTACGTCGCGAACTCCTTCCGGTACTCGACCTCCTACTGGAACGTCATCTCCCGCTCGAGCGTGGAGGCCGGAGACGTGATGGCCAGCTCCACCCATGTCTTCGTCTATCACTACGGCGACCCCTGGGGCTCCATGATGGTCTACGAGGCCCGGGGCTGTGCCTACGGGGTGGTCCATCGCTGGCGCACGGCTTCCAGCTCGTACTCGGCGGCGCGGCGGATCAACATCGACAGCTGCACCTGCACACCGGGCCAGGTGGAGACGGCCGGCTGCGGCAACTGCGGCTCCCGGAGTCGGACCTGCGGCGGCAACTGCCACTGGGGCGCCTGGTCGGCCTGCGGCGGGCAGGGGCCCTGCAGCCCCGGCGCCCAGGAGCAGCTTCCGTGCTGCGACTGCGGCACCCAGTCCCGCTGGTGCAGCGCGAGCTGCCAATGGGGCGGCTGGAGCGGCTGCGCCGGCCCCGATCCCGGCGGCGGCAGCCAGGCCTGTGACACGGGAGAGCCCGGCCCCTGCGCCCAGGGGGCGCTGCGGTGCGACGAGGGGTGTCTGGGCTGTGTGCGCCTGGTCGATCCCGTGGCCGAGCTCTGTGACCTGGTGGACAACGACTGCAACGGAGTGGTGGACGACGGCAACCCCCAGCAGATGGGGGATCCGCCGCCGCCCTACGCCGCCGCCCTTCGGGACTTCGCCTACCCGGGGACCCTCGCCCCGGGGGAGCGGGCCGAGGTCTGGGCCGAGTTCGAGAACGTCGGCTCCCAGAGCTGGCCCTCCGGCGGGATCTGGCTGGGGTCGGCCGCGGCGGCGAGCGGCCAGCCCAGCCCGCTCTACCCCGCGGGTGACTGGCCCGCCTGGGACGTGGCGGCCGTGGTGGAGAGCGACGTAGCCCCGGGAGAGTCGGGGTTCGTGCGGTTCTGGATCGAGATGCCCGAAAACGCCGACCGCGCCGTCGTGGAGGAGTTTCGGCTGATGGACCTCCAGTCCACCATGATGGGCTGCCCGAGCCCCAACCTCGTCGTGGAGATCCAGCCCGCGCTGGGGGACGTCGAGGAGTCGGTGGACGGTGGTGAGCCCGTGCCGGCTACCCCGCCGGTTGTGGGCGCCTCGGGAGGGTGTCAGTGCCGGAGCGGCGGCTCCGGCTCCGCCTCCGGCGCGACCGGGCTGCTCTTCCTGCTGCTGCTGGTGTTTTTACGCAGGCGTCGTGTTAGCACAGCACAGACTCGTCGATGTCGGCGAGGGTGGGGCAGTTGGTCATGAGCATGGCGCGGGCCAGCACGGCCTGAATCCGGTTCAGCTGCAGGCGCACGCCCGGCGCGCCGCCGCCGAGCACGGCGCGGATGATGTCGCGACCGAGGAGCACGGCGTCGGCCCCCAGGGCGAGCATCTTCAGCACGTCGAACCCGGTGCGCACGCCGCCGTCCGCGGTGATCGTGGCCCGACCTCCGATGCGCCGGGCGATGGCGGGCAGCGCCTCCGCCACGCCGGGGGTGTGGTCGAGCACCCGGCCGCCGTGATTGGACACGGCGACCACCCCCACTCCCGCCTCGACGCACGCCTCGGCGTCGTCGGCGTCCATGATTCCTTTGGCGATGAACGGGATCGCGGCGAGGTCCACGAGCTCCCGCAGCTCGGCCACGGACTTGCGGTACACGGGCTGACCCGCGCGTGCCATGTTGGTGGAGCCGCAGCCGTCGAGATCCAGGCCCACGGCGGGGCAGCCCGCCTTCACGGCGCGCTCGACGAGCCGTTTCAGGTCGTCCTGGGATCGGGGCTTGAAGATGGGGATCCCTCGACCGCCAAAAGCCTCGAGGGCGTCCAGCGCGGCGTGGCGCTCCAGGGTGTTGGTTTCGGTGTCCCCGCGCCAGCTCAAGGTGCCGGCGTCCAGGCAGCCCCGGATGGCCTCCCGACAGAAGGTTTCCTCATCGATCAGGTCATGACCGCCGAACCCGGCGGTGGAGGATCCCATGACGGGGAGGGCCAGCGGCTGGCCGAGGAAGGTCGCCCGGGTGTCCGGCTCGAAGTGTGGGCCGACGAGGCGCGTGCGCAGCCGGAGCGCGGCCAGCGCGGAGACGTTGTTGGAAAAGGCGGCCCCCACGCCCACACCCCCCAGCCCGATCCGGTTGCCGTAGGCCTCGCGGTTGCAGAGGTGGCCCGCCGCTCCGTCGCAGTGGGGATACACCGCGCACACGGACTGCAGTTCGTCCCGGGCGCGATCCCGGACCTCCTCGAGGGTGGCGGGCTCGTCGCCAGAGGGCTCGGCAATCGCCGTCTCTGCCGCCTCCTCGTAGGGCTCGAACTTCTCCCGGGGAGCGGCGCACACCGGGCACCGCTCCGGGGGCTCCTCCCCCTCGTGGACGTATTTGCAGACCGTGCAGATCCATTTCCTGGACATTGGACGCTCCTCGCTCCCATGGATGCGCCCATTTTTCGTTGGACCCGGCGAATGTCAAGCCGCGCGGCAACAGGGAGTCGAGCGACTACAAGGAGTCGTGGGCGGCTTTGATTTTGGCGTCGACCTGGTTGGCGAGGTCGGCGAGCTGCGGGGTCTTCGCCAGGGTGAACATCTTCTTCGGCTTGGCGAAGGACACCAGGAAGCTCCCGTCCGGGGCCTGGAAGACGATCACCTTGCAGGGGAGCAGCAGGCCCAGGAAGGCGTCGGCGGTGATGGCCTTGTGCGCGAGCTTCGGGTTGCAGGCGCCCAGGATCCAGTACGGCTTGCCGTCCACGCCCAGCTTCTTCTTCATGACCGCCTGCACGTTGATCTGGGTGATGACGCCGAAGCCCTGGGCCTTGAGCGCGGTCTTCACCTTCGTGAGGGCCGTGTCGATGTCGGTGACTCCCACGAGTTTCTTGGTGTAGCCGAGGTGCGAGGCGTCGGCCTTGGACTTGGCCTGGGCCGGGGGGTGCTTCGCGGTGCAGCCGGCGTTGAGAATCAGAAACGGGAGTGCGACGAGCGCCGGAACGAGGGTCGAAACGCGGGCGTTGTTTTTCATGTTCAGCTCTCTTTTTCCTGTGACCGAATTCGAAGCCGATTTCGCCAACGGAGTAGGTCACTTTGCGGTGGCGGTGTAGGTGAGCCGTGTCGGTGCGTAGCGTCGCCGCTACAGGTCGGGCGGCGTGTACGGATTGTTCCAGTCGAGCGGGCCTACGGTGAAACGGTGCTTCAGCCGCGCGAGCACGAGCGCCCAGGCGCGGTTGAAATAGTCGAACCCCGCGCTCCAGTCGTCGCCGGTTTGCCAGCCCGTGTGCGTGATCACGACCCGGGTCGAGCCGCCCTGCAGCGGCTGCAGGCCCACGCCCACGGTGGTGTGCTCGCCCCGGATCGAAGGCAGGCTCGGAGGGAAGTTCCAAGTGAAGCTGAGGAACTTCTCGACGGCGAACTCGAGCACGGTGCAGCCCTCGCTCCCCTGCTGGCCGGCGGGGGCTTCCAGGTCGAAGTACAGCTCGTAGGGGCCGCCCTTCTCGAGCCGGATGTCTCCCCGGGGGGCGAAGAACGTCGCGGCTCCTTCGGCCGTGGTAAAGGCGTGCCACACCTTCGCCACGGAGGCGGGCACCACGGTGGATTTGCAGATCTCCCGTACGGTCATCTTGCTTCCGGCGCTGGTCATGGGCACCCCTCTACCTGAGCTCGCGGCCAGTGTAACACAACCACACCGGTGGGAAATACCGCTGGTGAGGGGGGCATGGGGTGTCAGCACTCCGGCTCGGGGTCCACGCCGTAGAACTGCTTGAGCTCGTCGTAGAGATCTGGCGTGAGCTGCTTCATGACGCGGGGGCGCTCGAAGAACGCCTCCGTGGCCACGGCGAAGAACTCAGCCTCGTTCTTGGCGCCGTAGTTCCGCATCACGCGGTGTTCCCGCGCTGAGCCCGCGCGCAGCTTGTCGAAGCGGCGCTGCATCACCTCTGCCCAGGGACGGTAGTGGGCGCTGGCCCGCAGGGGCGGCGTGCCGTTGAAGGCCCCGCTGTTTCGGTCCAGGACGTGCGCGAACTCGTGCATCGCCGTGTCCCAGCCGTCACAGGGGTTGTGGATGCCGCTGAGCACCGCCGGCCAGGACAGCACCACCACGCCCCAGTGGTGCGCCTCGCCCAGCACGATGTCCGTGCCGTCCGGGTGCTGGTAGTCGTAGGGGTACACCACGATCTCGGTGAGCCGGTCGTAGACCGAGATGTCGAGCTTCTGCACGAGCCGTACGGCCGCGGCGGCGATCACCACGCGGTGCTCGTCGGTCACCTCCAGCCCCTTGGCGCCGATGAACGACCTTTCCCAGACAAAGACCTTCAGGTTGTCGTGAAACCGCTGCCTGTCGTCGCCCTTGAGGCGAGCGTAGAAGGGCAGGTGCTGCTCGAGAATCGCCGGCCAGTGGTCGGGGAAGGGCTGCTGGAGCAGCTTCTTTCGCTTCCGTCTCCGAAGGAATCCGAACATCCGGGGAGAATAGCAGGCTGGCGCTGTTTGACAACCACCGGTGGACCTACCGGTCGGGGAGGTCGAACAGGCGGGCGGCGTTGTTCCAGAGCACCTTGTGGAGCAGGTCCTCGTCGCCCTCGGCGGCGAGGAAGAGCTTCGCCAGGTGCAGGGACTGGTGGTAGAACGGCCAGTCGCTGCCGGCGAGGATCCGGTCGTGGGGGGCCTGCTCGAGGATGGCGCGCACGCCGGAGAGGGATTGGCTCGCCGTTTCCAGGTAGACGTTCGGGTAGCTCCGGGCGAGCTCGATTCCCAGATCCACCTGAAGGGCGCCGGAGTGGCCCAATAGGAAGGTGCAGTCCGGGACCTCGGCGATGGGCCGCTCGTAGTAGCGAACCTGGGAGCGCCGTCTCCCGGCCTGGGGCTCGATGCCCACGGGTCCGCAGTGCCAGAGCACCGGGAGCTCGCGTTCGGCGCAGAGCCGGTAGAGCTGCATCGCCTTGGGGTGGTCGGGCCGGAGCAGCTGCACCGCGGGGTGGACCTTGATCCCCCGGGCGCCGGACGCTTGCTGCCGGTCCAGCTTCCCCGCGACGTTCCAGTCATGGGGATGCACCGATCCGAAGCAGACGATCTCGTCCGCGCCGGCGGTGGCCCGGAGGTAGGCCCCTGCGTTGTCCGACAGGACCGGCAAGTCGATGGGCAGCAGGATGGCCCCGGCGATCCCCAGCTCCTTCATCTCCCGCAGGAGGTTGGGCAGGGTGTGGGTCCGCCGCATGCCTGCCCCGGTGACGCTCATCAGGGTGAGATCCCGGGTCATGGCCTTGAGGCCGGCCGGCGAGAAGTTCTTGTTGGCGTAGACGTCCAGGTCCAGCGGGCCCCCGAGGGACAGGTAGTGCTCGGTGACCGGGTGCTCCCGGTGCAGGTCCACGCGCATCGGCAGGAGGTAGGCCAGCGCCAGGTGGGTGTGCGCGTCGAAGCTCCGCCAGCGCTCGGGCTCCGCCAGCACGAGCCGGTGGCCGTCCCGGATCTCGAACTGTTCTAGCCGCGCGAGGTCGTAGTGATCATTGAAACGGGTCGGTGTGGACATCAGTACATTCCGTCGAGAAACTGCAGGATGAGCTCGTGGACCTGTCCGCGGTCGGGCAGGTCCGCCAGCATCCCGTACATGGCGCCGGCGCCCTGGGCCGTCAAGCCCTCGTCGGCGACTCTCTTCGTCGCGCCCCGGAGGTGCTCCAGGAAGCGTCCCACCACCTGGTGGTGGATGGGAGACACGGTCATGTGCAGCGCGGGCGGCAGCTGGAGCCGGTCGAGGTGCCAGCCGTGCTGCTCCATCAGCTCGCTGACGGCGTAGACGTCCAGCTCCTCGGAGCCGAAGGCGAGCACGGTCATGGCCGGCGCGCCGAGGATCGAGAGCCCCGCGGTGCCCCGGACGCCCTCGAGGATCTGCTCGGTGGCGCCCATGGCGTCCCGCGCCAGGCGCAGGTAGCCGTCTTCCCCGAGCAGCTTCAGGACGGCCCAGGCGGCGGCAATGGGGCCGCCCCCCCGGGCGCCGGTCATGCTGGGGGACGCGTACATGCCCCCCGGCCACTCTGTGTACGAGAAGAACTGCTTCAGCCGCAGCGCGCGGTCGCGGTAGAGCACGGTGGAGGCGCCCTTGGCGGTGTAGCCGTACTTGTGCAGGTCCGCCGTCAGGGAGGTGACCCCTTCCACGCGAAAATCGAAGGGGGGCACCGGGTGGCCGAGCCGCTCCACGAAGGGCAGCATGAACCCGCCGAGGCAGGCGTCCACGTGGCAGAGCAGCCCGCGCTCCGCAGCCAGCGCGGCAATCTCCTCGATGGGATCCACCACCCCATAGGGGAAGCAGGGCGCAGAGCCCACGAGCAGGATCGTGTGCTCGTTGACGGCGTCCCGCAGGGCGTCCAGGTCCACGCGGTAGTCGGCGCCGATGGGCACCGTCACGGGCTTCACGTCGAAGTAGTGCGCCGCCTTGTGGAAGGCCGGGTGCACGGTGATGGGGAGCACCATCTCCGGCGAGCGCTCGCCGCGCTCGGCGCGTGCCCACTCCCGCGCCGTCTTGACGGCCAGACAGATGGACTCGGTGCCCCCGGTGTTGACCGTGCCCACGGCGTCTTTTCCGTGCAGCAGGTCCGCCGTCATCTCCAGCGTCTCGGCCTCGCAATCACGCAGGCTCGGGAACGCCATGGGGTTGAGGGCGTTCGTCATGCCGAACCGCTCGTAGACCATCTTCAGCAGCTCGGTGACTTCATCACCGGCGTTGTAGACGTAGCCGAACACACGTCCGCCGTGCCAGTCCGCGTCCCCGGCGCGCTTGGCCTCCAGCTGCTCTAGGACCGCCTCACGTGGGAGACCCAGCTTGGGAAACGTCATCGCAACAGCTCCGATTCGGTCTGGCCGACCAAACCTGCGGTCGGCCCGTCGCGCATCGGGCCGCGCAGGGATGGCTCCAAGCCCACGTGGTGGGGTTTGAAGGGGCTACTTCGCTTTGCCGCCCTTCAGGTAGATCTTGAGGATGCACTTCTGGGCCTCGGAGATCAGCTCCGCGACCTTCTTGGCGTCGGACTTCTTGACCTTGACGCCCTTGCTCTCCTTGGCGAAGTCCAGGATCTCCTTCTGCTGGTCCTTGGCGCACTTCTTGTCGCTGCAGGCGCAGGCGGCCTTCTTGATCTTCTCGGCCTTGCTCACCCACTTGCTTCCGCAGCCGACCGAGGTCATCGAAAACGCCATCAGCACGGCCGGGAGAATCACGATCATCAGTTTCCGCATTGGTTCCTCTCTTTCGGTTAGCAGAGCGAACACGGTACCATCCGGAACCCCCCGCCGCAAGAGGCGATGAGAGATTTGTCCGGTGCCCTTTGGCGCCCGGATCAGTGCCCCAGAATCTGTTTCGTGGTCTTGAAGTGGAGCTTGGCGAAGCGGCCGAGGGCGGCGGGGCCGTGGCGCTCCACCAGGCGGCGGCCGGCGGCGAGGACCGGGGGGCCGGCGCCCCGGGGGATGGTGAAGCCGGCCTCCTTGGACAGGGCTTGCATACGGCTCAGAAACGCGTCCCGGGCCAGAATGGAGGCGGAGGCCACCGCGGGATCGTCCTCGGCCCGGGGGCGCTGGTCCAGGTGGAGCTCGCGACCGGCCGCCATCAGCTTACCGCGCAGTACGTGCTCCTTGGCGAACCTGTCCACGACCGCGTAGGGGGCGGGCGCCACGGCCAGCACGTCCTCGATGGCGCGGGCGTGGGCCCAGGCGAGCAGGTCGTTGAGGTTTCGCATCTTGGCGTAGAGGCTGTTGTAAGCGGTGGGGCCGATGATCACGGCCTTGTGCTGGACCGCGTGTCGCAGGTCCACGGCGATCGCCCGGATCCGCTTGTCCCCCAGGGTCTTGCTGTCGGCGACGCCCAGCTCGGCCAGGAGCTCCACGCGGTCGCGCTCCACCCGCACGGCCACGGCGACGAGGGGACCGAAGAAGTCCCCTTTGCCCACCTCGTCGGAGCCGATCCAGGCGTCGGGTTTGGGATCCGGATGGAGCGCGAGGGCTGCGGCGTACTGCTCCACCGGCTCTTGGGCGTGGGGCACCGCGGGCTCCTCCAACCCGAGCACCGCGGCGAGGGTCTGGGCGTTGGGGCCTTGAAGGACGAGCTTGCCCGAGCGGTAGAACACCGCTACGCAGCCGGTGCCCTTGGCGCGATAGAAGGCGTGTGGGGCGTCTGTAAACGCGAAATCGGCCTCGGCGAGGATGTCGCGGATGCGCTGCTGGTAGCGCGGATCCACGGGCAGCGACACGGTCTGCTGGGGCTGGGACATGGGGCCCAGACTACTCGATCTCGGGCGGGGCCGGAGCGCTTTCCGGCGGCGGATCGTCCAGGCCCAGGAGTTGGCTCTTGACGAGGATTTCGAACCGGGACCCGCCGCGGTGGATGACGCGGGCGCTGCCCACCCGGAGGCGGCGTTTCGGCATCGTGGTGGCCATGCACCGCTTCTCGAACCACTGCCTGAGCGTGATGTGCTGGTCCAGGTGACCCAGGTCGATGTTGATCACCTTGCACAGGTCGTCCACCTCGATGTTGCCGTGCACCACGTAGCGGCCGGAGCTCACCTCGCGGACGAGGTCGATCTCGTCCTCGTCCATCTCGTCCTGAATCTCGCCGACGATCTCTTCGAGGATGTCCTCCATGGTGACGATCCCGACGAACCTGCCCTGGGCGTCCTCCACGGCCGCCATGTGCTGGCCCTGGATCTGCATGTCCCGCAGCAGCTCGTCGGCCTCGAGGCTGTCGCGACACCGCATCAGCGGCCGCACGTGGCGGCGCCAGTTCTCCCGGGCCGTCTTCCAGTGCACGAGCAGATCCTTGACCAGGAGCATGCCGACCATGTCCTCCAAGTTCTCGTGATAGACCGGATACCGTGTGTTCGTCGTGCGGGCGATGGTTCCGAGCACCTTGTCGTAGGTGGCCGACTCGGGGATGGCTTCCACATAGACCAGCGGGATCATGATGTCGCGCACCGGCGTGTCTTTCAGGCCGAGCACCTCACGGGTCATCCGGGTCTCCGACGGCTCAAGCTCGCCGTCCCGGGCACCGATGCGGAGCGCCGTGAACAGCTCCTGGCGGGACAGCCCCCGGGAGCTGTCGTACTTCGGGCCGAGGATGGGTCGCAGCAGGAGGTCGGTGAACAGGGTGACGGCCCAGGTGAGCGGCTTGAGCACCCAGCCGATGACCTGCACGGGGCCGGCGACCCGGGCGGCGAACCGCTCCGGAGCAGAAGCGGCCACGGTCTTCGGGGTGATCTCTGCGAAAACCAGCAGCAGCGGGGTAATGACTATGGTGGCCCACACCGGGCCCCAGAGCACGGTGGCCACCGAGGCGGCCGTGACGTTGACGAGGTTGTTTCCCAGCAGGATTGTGGCCAGCACCGTGCCCGGCTGGCGAATCATCTCCACCGCCCGCTTGGCGCCGCGATCGCCCCCCTCGGCCAGGTGCGTGAGCTTGACCCGGCCGCTGCCGATGAGGGCCGTCTCCGAGCTGGAGAAAAACGCGGAGAGCACGATCAGCGCCCCGAGCGCGACGGCGGGGTACACCCAGAACAGTTCCATGGAAGATCTCTACCTCACCACCCGTATTGGGTCGGGGTTCATCGTAAGCGCACGGCGGTGAAACGCAAATGCTATGATGTCGGAGACGTGGGCCGCGGACGTCGGCTTTGACGAAGTGGGAATCTGAGCTATAGACGAAGCGATGCAGCGTCGAACCGTATGGATCCTGGCCGGGCTGTCGGTCGCCATCCTCGTGCTCCTGCTATTGTCGTGGCGGTTGATCCGCTGCGGCGGGAAGCGGCGGGACGGCACGGCGGCGGTGTCGGACCGAGCGCCTGCGGCCGAGGACCGGAGGCGGCGGAGCGCCGACCGCGCGGCGGCCATTCGTCGAAACCTGCATCGGCTCCGCTGGTCGGCCGGGGCGCCGCGCTTGCTGGTCGGCAAGGTGACCGCGCCGGACGGGACGCCGGTTCCCTCGGCGACGATCCGGGTGGAGCTCCCTGACCGCCGAATTCTGATCACCCGCACCGGCTCGAGCGGCGAGTATCGGTTGGCCCAGGTGCCGGGCAGCGCCAAGCAGCTCGAAGCCTCGGCCCGGGGCTACGAGACACGGACCTTCGCACCCCTCACGCTGCCGGCTGCGCCGCAGGTGCGCTGGGACGTGACCCTCACGCCGGCCCGCGGAATTCACGGCGTCGTGCTCTCCGGAGAGCAGCCGGTGTCAGGGGTCGCGGTGCGCCTGCTCCGCAAGGGCGTTCGCAGGGTACTCGCGTCGGCGCGCACGGATCTGGGGGGGCGTTTTTCGATGGCGTTCGAGGGGACCGCAGGGACGATGCACCTGCTGCGGGCGTGGCATGGGCAGTACGGGCAGGGGCAGGTAGTGGTGACGGGCCCGGGAGAGGTAACGATTCGACTCGCGGGCGGCGGTTTCGTGTCAGGCCGCGTCGTTGACGAGCACGGCCAGCCAGTGAAGCAGTTCTCCCTGAGCGCGTCCTCGCTGGCCCAGGGTCATGGCGGACCGACGCTCCAGACCTTCGACAGTGGGGACGGGCGGTTCCGCCTGGGGCCGCTGGCTCCTGGACCGCAGCGGATCTTCGCCGTCGCTCAAGGCTATCAACCGGCCGAGTCACGGCGACTGCGGATCCGGAGTGGCGAGACGGTGGCGGGTGTGGAGCTGCGGCTCAAGGCGTCCGGCGAGGTTGTCGGCCGGGTCACGGACGCCTCCACGGGGCAGCCCATTGCCGGCGCCCAGGTGATGCCCGCGGAGTGGGGCTCGACCTCCCTGGGCGAATCCGTGGGCGCCGTCAGTGACGCCAACGGACACTACTCCCTGAAATCCGTTCCGGGCAGCCGAACCAGCCTGCGGGTCCGGGCCGACGGCTACCAGGCGCTCCTGGCCGGCGGCTTGGAGTGCGACCCCGGGCACCGCTGCAAGCGGGACTTCGCGCTGACCCCGGTGGGACGCGACAAGCGCCCGTCTGGGCAGCTCACGGGGGTGGGCGCGGTGCTGCGCAAAACGAATCGGGGAGTCCTCATTACCCAGCTCCTTCCAGGGGGGCCGGCTGCTGACGTTTTGCAGCGGGGCGATCTGGTGGTGATGGTGGGGGAGCTCGACACCACGAGTGCGGGCTTGCGTGAGGTTGCGCAGGCGATCCGGGGTGAGGTGGGAACGGATGTGGTGCTCTGGATCCTGCGGGGTGGGCAGGGTGAGCCTCAACGTGTGGTGATCAAGCGTGCGTTGGTGAATATGCCTGCGCGGCGTTAGAAGCGGCGATGCGCTCCGCTTCGGCGGAACCCGCTCCGCTTCGGCGGAACCCTGCGAAAACGGCTCGGTGCTCAAACATTCGTTTTCTCGCTGCGCTCGAAATCCGAAACTGCGCTCTCGCTCGTTTTTCGCAGGATTCCGCCTCCGCTTCGCTGGCGCTTTGCTCCTTTGGGCGTTGGTGCTTGGTTTGACGCTGGCGCTTGGATCGTTTGGGCGTTGGTGCTTGGTTTGACGCTGGCGCCTGGATCGTTTGGGCGGCTGTGTCTATAATGAATGGCGCAACTTTGGGTAGGGAGTGGATGATGACGGATCAGCGACGAGCGGGGATTCCTGTGGGGGTGGAGAAGGTGTTGCTGGCGGCGGCTCGGGATCCGGCGCTGGCTGAGGATCTGATCGTGAATCGACTGGAGGCGGTGTCTGCCCTTGGGATCAGTTTGACGGCTGCGGAGGAGGCGATCCTCGAGAGCGCTCCGGAGGCTACGCTGCGGGAGCTGATTCGGGGGCTGCGGGGACCTGATCCGAAGCGGCGGCGGTTCATGCAGGCTGTGGCCGCGGCTTCGGCGGTGGCGGTGGTGGGGTGTGACGAGGCCGAAGATGGGGTGACGCTGATGGATGCGGGGGGGGCTCGGCCGGACGTTGAGGAGCTGTTGGACGCGGGCTTGGAGGATGCCGAGGTGGATGCTTCGGTGGACGCTTCGGTGCTTGACGACGCGGGGATGAGCTGGGGCAGTCGGCCGGACACAGACGGCGGCTAGGAACGACGGCTAGGAACCTTACCTTTGATGTGCTACAGCAGCGGGGATCGATTTGTCGGTGAGGTTTTGCTTGCGTCCATGGACCTTCTGCTCGCTGCTGGTTTCGCTGCTTTTGGCGGGGGGCTGCAAGTCGCCCGGGAGCTCGCCGGCAGGCCGTGAGCGCCGGGCGGAGCTGGAGGCCCAGTAGAAACGCCATGCGATTCTGTGTCCTCGCCTCCGGGTCCAACGGCAACTGCTGCTTCGTGGAAGAGGGTGACACCCGGCTGCTGATCGACGTCGGCATCGGCCCCCGCGTGCTCGGGTGGAGGCTGGGGCCCCTTGACGTGAGGCCCTCCCAGCTCACGGATCTCCTGGTCACCCACGAGCACGCGGATCACATCCGCGGCATCGAAGGGCTGCTCAAACGTCAGCCCGCGCTGCGGATCCACGCCACCCGGGGGACGGCGCGGGCGCTCCCCGAGGCGGCGCGGCCGCTGACGCACTCCCTCAGCGCGGGCCGCGAGCTCGACCTCGGCCCGCTGCGAATCCTGCCGATGTCCACCAGCCATGACTCGGCGCAGCCGGTCTGCTTTCGTGTGGAGTCCGCCGCCGGTGTGCTGGGATACGCTACGGATCTCGGCACCTTCGGGGCGCGAATCGTCGAGCTGTTCACAGGGGCCGACGCCCTGGTGGTCGAGTCGAACCACTGCCCCGAGCTGCTGGTCGGCGGGCCGTATCCGGACTATCTGAAGGCGAGGGTGGCGGGCCCCCAGGGCCACCTGAGCAACGATCAGTGTCGGTCCCTGTTGGAGCGGCTGTGGCACCCGGGCCTGCGTCACGTCACCCTGGCGCACCTGAGCGAGGTCAACAACAACCCGGAGACGGCGCTCCGCGCCATGCAGCCCTTCGCCGAAGCGCACCCAGAGGTCAGGTGGGCAGTGGGCTCGCGGTCCGAGGCGCTTCCGCCGGTTCAGCTCGGGGCGCCGAGCTCTTCTCCGGGCCAGCTTCCCTTGCCCATCTGACCCTAGTCGCTTCCGAACCACTTCTTCAGCCAGCCCTTGCGCGGACGGGGCCTGGGCGCCTCACCGCCGGGTGGGGGCGTGAGGTCCTCGAGGGACCGGGCCTTTATCTCGGAGGTGTCCACCAGGGTGGGATACCAGCTCTTGGCCGGTCCGGAGTCCGGGACCTCGTCGTCCGGCTCTGGCGTGCCGCGCAGGAGGGTTTCGGGATCGGGCGCTGGCAGCTCGTCGTCACTTTGCAGCCGCTCGTTGTAGACCCGGTGGACCTTCTCCAGCCAGTGCTGGAAGGCGGTGAACTCGTCCTCGGTGCGAAGCAGGGGCAGAATCGCGCCACCGAAGGGGAGCAGCATCTTGGCCTCACGGAGGCCCTCGGGCAGCGGTTTGTCCCGACCCTCCAGGGGCGCGATGAGCTCTTCCCGAAGGGCGTCCAACCGCCGGCGCTGGTCGTCGGTCACCGGAGCGCTGCGGAAGATCTCGTCCCACATGATGAGGTCGTCGTGGATCTTCTGCCGAAGATCCGGCTCGTCCCGCTTGAACTCGGCGATCTTGTAGCGCGCGTAGGTTTCCAGCAGCGACGGGTCGCTGATGAAGATCTTGAAGGACTCCACGAGCTCTTTTTTTCCGAGCTGCGCGGCGTTGGAACGGACGATCTGAAACACGTCGAGCCGGTCCTCAGCCGTGTAGGAGAGCCCGGTGCTGTGGGAGGTCAGGTCCGTTCGGAGCAGCTCCACCGCCTTTACGAGCTTCGGCGTGAGCTCCTCCAAGGCGGCTTCCGGGTTCAGCAGCGGCTCCGGTCGGATCTCCTCGATGCGCCGCTTCAACCGGGCCCGGAATTCGTCGAGCCGCGCAAAGACGAAGGCCTCGTTCTGGAAGGCGATCCGCGCAGAGATGTACCAGTCCTCGATGGATCGGCTGCTGACCCCTTCGAAGGGTGTATCCAGCATGGACCGCAAGGTCTGCTCCAGCTGCATGCACTCCACATCACGGTTGTCGATCTCCGCCAGGGCGCGCTTCTGCTGGGTCTCCACCATGGTTACGAGGCCGCCCTGGTAGCTCTTTTCCAGGAGCTGGAGAAACTTGTTGTCCCGCTCTGTGTGGTAGGGAGTTTCCTCGAGGGCCTCGGCGACCTTGAGCGCCGCGGCGAAGTACGCCTCGGCGTCCCCGGCGGTGTGCTCGGAGATCAGGTGCTTGGAGTCCACCAGCAGCTTCCCGCTGAAGGCGGCCAGGATGCCTTTTTTCTGGAGAGCCTTGATGTCAGCGGCCGACGCCCGGGCCTGCACGTTCTGGCCGGCGGCCTTGGCGAAGTAGCCGCAGTGCTCGACGTCGTCCTCCGGCAGGAGCGCGGTCACCAGCTCGAAGACCAGCCGCCGGATCCGGTCGGGCACCTCGAGGGCCCGAATGGTGGCGCCGCACAGGGTGACCCACTCCTCCTCGATGACCTCGCCGGTGTGCGGATTCTGGACCCGCGTGCGATTTCGGTACTCTCCGATGTTGTCGATGACGAACTCGAGGAAGCCGCGCACGAGTTTCGCGGCGTCGCGCTCGTAGCCGTCTTCGGGGAACTTCTGAAACGCCGCGGTGAGCCGCTCCCGGAGCCGCAGGCGCGCGGCCTCGATGGCGGTCCGCCGCTTGTCCTCGGCTTCGAGGTTGAGGAAGGCCATCGTGCCGCTGGAGGGCAGGCGTTTCTCGGTCATTGAGGGCGTAGCTTACCGGGCCTTGTTCAGGATGTCACCCTCGGTGTCAACGACGTTGACGATTCGAAAGCGCAGTTGGCAGGGGAGGGGGAGGGAGGCTACTGCTGGGACGGGGCGCAGTCGGGGTCGTCGGTGTCGATGAGGCCCCAGGTTCACGCCGCCCTGGGTGAGGGATTCGTTGCTGAAAACTCCGGGATTGGCGGCCGAGCAGTCGTCCTCGTCAGTGACGGAGACCACCGTCAGGTAGGCGTTATCGCGAACGAAGCCCACGTTGTCGGGATGGTCGTCCAACGCGCGGTGCATGGCCTCCAGGGGCTGCTCGTAGCCGCAGCCGCCGGTGCCCCGGTCCGCCATGCAGCTGAAGACCTCCTGCAGGGTGTCGCTGGTGTAGTTGCGGCAGCGGGGGCAGCCCATGCCGTCCACCACCAGGGTGGTGTTGGGCTCGGTGCAGTGGGTCGGGCTGCAGTCATTGTTGCCGCACTGGGTCAGGGCGCCGGTGACGTCGTCGAGGGTCTTCTCGATGGCGCAGCCCGTGGGCTCCACGTCGATGATGTAGCGGCCGCTGGTGAGGGCGGGACAAGGGGGGTCAGCCCTGCGACGCCGCGGCCTCGCAGAACACGGGATCCAGGCGACCTTCGTCGAGGTTCTGCAGGACGTTTTCGACCTCTTCGAGCAGGCCAGTGAAGCGCTGCCTTCGGGCGCGTGCGTGGTCCTCGCTTCCGAGCCGGTCCAGCGTTCGCGAGAGCCTCTTGCGCACACGTTCGTACCAGTACCGGGTCTTCTCGGTCACGTTCTCGAGTCTCCACACGGTCAGCCCGGCCCCGGCGAGGGCTACCCGAAATTCCGCCTCGCTGATGAGAAACGAGATGTCCCCATCGCGGGACCAGGGGACCGGCCAGCGCGGCTCGCCACCTGGCCCGGCGAGCCAATCCTGCCAGGCGACCCGCCCGCCCGGGGCGAGCAGAGCGCGACAGCAGCGGTAGAGCTGCGCCTTGTCCCGGACGTGCATGTCCACGTGCTGGATCCAGAGCAGCTCGAAGGAGGCGTCGAGGTCGAGCTCCAGGATGTCTCCGCAGCGGTGCGTCACCCGGTCCTCGAGCCGGGTCCACCGGGTCAGCTCCGCCCCGGTGCTGTGTAGCTCCGGAGAGAGCTCTACCGCGGTCACGCGGCAGTCGTGGGTCGTCGCGAGGTAACGGGCCGCACCGCCCAGGCCGGATCCGAGGTCGAGCACCCGGGAGCCGCGATCCACGCCGATCCAGTCGGCCAGGGTCTGCGTGGCGTCGAGCTGCCCGGAGTGGAGCTGGTCGTAGGCTGCCAGGTCCGCGACGGTCACCTGGCCCGGTCGGATCCCCCGTCGTTCCAGATCCCGCCGGATATAGTCGAGCTCGGCGCGGTGCTCCCAGTGCCGGATGATCGTCTCGGAGAGGCTCATCGCCGACCGCGGGGAATCAGGATGAATGCGTTACGTTGGAGTACGGACACCCGGTCCGACAGCTCGTCCAAGACCTCCACCTGCAGGGTGTGCTTTCCCATCAAGCCCTTGGGAATCGTCCATTGCGCCCGGAGACGCAGCCGCAGCGGGGCGAAGGAGAAGCGCCGGTCCAGATAGCAGGCGTTGGGTACGCTCGCCTTGAGCTTGCCGTGTCGATCCCGAAGTCGGAGGGTGCAGCGGAGCTTTGTCCGGTAGTAGTAGGCCTGCTCCTGCTTCAGCCGCATGCCACCCACGATCAGCTCCAGGAAGATCAGCTCGTTGGCGCGTAGAAACAGGCCCGGGATCGGGGGGCCGGTCTGCCAACGGCGCATCACGAGCTTGCTCAGCTGGAGGTGGGGCAGGCGGCGCAGGGGCTGCCCAGTGACCACGAAGGACACGTCCCGCGAGGCGTGCTGCTTCCCGGAGTGGTCCCGCAGGCGCAGCTTCACCACCCAGCGCCCCCCCGGGGCGAACTCGGGGACGGTCAAGGGGATGGCGAGCTCACGACCCTTGGCGCCGGCTCCTTCGGTGATGGGGAAGGCGTTCCTGCGGACGAGGTAAAAACCCTTGTCCGGCCCTACGAGGCCGATGTCCAGCCCGGCGTTGGCGGGGGGCTTCCAGCCGCGGACGTGGAGCTTCATGACGATCCGTTCGCCGCGCAGGAAGTGCTGCCGCGCCACATGGCCGCTGCCCTCCAGCCGCAGGTCGTAGATCCCGAGCGCACCGGGCATGAGCTTGAAACGGTGCAGGACCTTGGCGGATCGGCGGTTGAGCTCATTGGTGACGGTCAACCAGACGTGATAGGAGCCTGGCACGAGGTTCGCCGGTAGCCGGAGCTGGAATGCAGCGGGCACGCTCTGGGGGCGGAAGGGCAACTGCTCCTTGAGGAGCAGCGCCGACTTTTTGGTCACGAGATCGCCGCGGCCGTCACGCAGCTCGGCGGCCACGTTGAGATGGACCATCCACCGGGGATCGCCTTTTGGCGGGGCCACGCGACGGGTTTCGAAACCGGCGGGCTCGAAGTACAGTCGGAGGGGCATTCCGGCGAGCAGGTCCGAGTCCGAGGATGCGCGGAACCGCCGGATTTCGAGGTGCTTCGCGGGTTTGCCCAGGACTCCCGGCACCCGGAGCTCGACCTTCGCCACGGCGCGCTTGTTGCCGATGGCGTCAAAGAGCCGCAGCTCGGCTTCGTACGGACCGGCTGGGCTGGCGGGTGAGAGCCGCAGCTGGACCGCGGCCTCCACCAGCTCGGTGGACTTGCCGGCCGGGACCTGCCTGTCGATGGCGGAGCTCTCCGGCCGCCGAATGTGCACCGGCCCGCCCGGTCCCCGAAGGGTCAGTGACGTGCGCAGATGGATGCGTCGCTCCTTGGAGGTGAGGCCCTGGATGATGAAGCGTATCGTCACCTGCTCGCCTCGCGCGAACAGGTTGTCCGGTCGCTCGCCGCCGGCGCCGAAGAGCCGGATGGAGCTCACCTTGAGGCCTTTCGCGGAAGTCAGGGCGTCGGCGTCGGCGTCGGATGGGGCCCCTTCTGTCGATGGTTTCTTGGGACGGCACCCTTCCAGCGGCTGCAGAAGTGACAGCAGCAGGAGGATTCCGAGGAATGTCTTCGACCGGTTCTGCATGTCCCGTGCCCGTTGAACGCTATGTGATTTCAGGGCATTCGACAAGTAATTGATTGCCAAAGTGCGGCAACTGGGTAAAATGTGCAACGAGCTTCGAGCGGTCCCCACTGCCGGGGTTGATGTCGTTTCCCAGGGACGAGCCGGGAGGTGTTCATCGGCTTCCACTGCGAAGTCATCCCCGAAGAGTCGGCGGGACGCTCAATACCATGTGAGGGTTCATCATGAGCGACGATCCTGACAGCACCCGGACAGAGACGCGCGCTCCAGTAAAACTGAAGATCAAGTTTCGCAGCGCCACACTCGCGCAGTTCATCGAGCGCTACTCCGTGGATGTCAGTAAGGGCGGGATCTTCATCCGCACCAAAGATCCACTCGAGGTCGGAACCAAGCTGCGATTCGAGTTTCAGTTGCAGGACGGCAGCCCGCTGATCATCGGCGAGGGGACGGTCGTCTGGATTCGCGAGCACGATCCAACGCGCAAGGGAGTGGCGCCCGGGATGGGCGTTCGGTTCGACAAGCTGGCCCCGGAGAGCCAGGAGGTGCTCAATGAGATCCTCAGCCGAAAGGCCGGGGCGGCACCGACACCATCCAAGGTGGAAACGGCCACGCCGGCGGCGGGCACGCCTGCTCCTGCGGCGGTGAAACCACCAGAGCCGACGCCCGCGCCGGAACCGACGCCCGCGCCGGCCGAGAGGGCTCCTACGCCTGAGCCCGAGTCGAAGCTTGAGCCTGCAGCGGAGCCCTAATCAGAGCCTGAGCCCGAGATAGACTCCGAGCCCGATCCCTAGACAGAGCCTGAGCCTTAGCCTGAGCATGAGCCCTAGCCGGAGCC
>JBDRSE010000236.1:0-2020 GCA_043825095.1 bacterium | reverse complement strand
AGCAGGACAACTCTCAACTCTGGACTCTCGACTGTCGACGCGAGGCGCCGACGACGACGGGCTACGATGAAACGCCGCGCCACGATGACATGCTGGACTGTGATAAAACTCGTCGGTCTGAGGCGGCGCCTCGTTAGTCCTTCACGTTGTCGGTGAAGTCCTCGGCCTTGCCCACCCGGTAGCACGACAGGTCGCGGGGCTTGGGGTTGCGCGGGTCGGTCCAGTCGTAGAACCCCTTGCCGGTGTTGGCGCCGAACTCGTTGTTCTTCACCATACGCATCAGGATCAGCGGCGGGTACATGCGGGGGTCGTCGGTGGCCTGGTACATCTCCAGCGCCACGCGGAGCAGGGTGGGGGTGGTGACGAAGTCGTGCAGCTTGAAGGTGCCCTGCGGGTGGCCGAGGCTGGTGTTGAGGCCGACGTCACCGTCCTCCACCCGGATCTTGCCCTGCTCAACCAGCCGCACGGCGTCCAGCATCTGCGGCACGAGCAGCCGGTTGACCCAGAAGCCCGGGATGTTGGGGGCCAGAAACGGCGACTTCTTCATCTCGAGCAGCACCTTGCGGGTGAAGTCGACCGTCTCGGCAGTGGTCTGCTTGCCCGGTACCACCTCGACGCCGGGCATCATCGGCACGGGGTTCATGCCGTGAGTCACGATCGACCGCCCGGGGCGGCCGCCGGCCTGGGACATCACGTCGATATTCAGGCTGGAGGTGTTGGACCAGAAGAAGACCTTCTCCGGCAGCTTGGGCAGGATCTCGGACAGCACCGAGCACTTGAGCTTCAGATCCTCGAAGATCACCTCGAGGAACACGTCGCAGCCCCCGGCCGCCTCGATGAACGCGCCACGATCCTCGTGGGTCTTGATGTTGGCGGCGGTCTTGGCCGGCAGCTCCGGGTCGTCGAGCTTCTGCCGCTTGGCTACCTTGCCCGCGAGCTTCACGCAGTAGTCGGCGGCTCCCTTCAGAGTCTCGGGGTTGTTGTCGTGGCAATGCACCTCGTGGCCGGACATGGCGCACTGGGTGATCCAGCCCCGCCCCATGACGCCCGTGCCGATGATGGCGAACTTCATCCTGTTCATCCTGTTCCTCCTGTCGTTGAACGTATGTGAGGGTCGCGAGACCCGTCCCTGGTCGCTGTGCGGCTCGCATCATATCGAAACCGGGCCCAGGGACAAGGGGCAAGCCGTGGAATACCACACCGCGCGCGGGGTGTTTGCCCGGGGCTCGCCTTGCCGCTCGGGTTTCGGCGTGTGAAACTCCAGCTGCAGTCCGCCGCGGTGGGCGGACGGAGCACGAGAACCGATGGGCCTCATCCGCGTGCAGGTGGAGTGCCACGCCGGATACCGGGGAGAGGAATCGCCCCGCCGCTTCCGCGTGGGCACGCAGCAGCAGCGGGTGGTCGAGGTCGAGGAGATCGTCGACCGCTGGCTGGCGCCTGATCACCGCTACTTCAAGGTGCGCGGCAGCGACGGTGCGACCTACATCCTGCGCCACGATTCGCAGAGCTGGCAGTGGGAGCTGACGCTCTACGAGCGCGGGGCCCGGAGCAGGGAGGGCGATTCATGAGGGACAGACTTGATCGACGACAGTTCATCGGGCTGGCCGCCGCCGGGGCCGCGAGCGGTCTGGTGCTGCCGGCCTGTCACGGGCCGACGCCAGCCACGACGACCAGGCCCCCGAGCCCCACGCCGCTCGACGCCTTCGGCGTCACCGAGGCCACCGTACGGCAAGTGATGGACCGGGCGCTGCAGGGAGGAGGCGAGTACTGCGACCTCTACTTCCAGCGGATCCGCACCAACATGCTGGGCCTCGAGGACCACGCCGTCAACAAGGGCCACTCCACCCAGGACCTGGGCGTGGGTGTACGTGTGGTGCGAGGCCTGGAGACCGGCTACGCCTTCACCGAGACCGTCGAGCGCGCCTCGATGCTGGAGGCGGCCGGGGTGGCGGCCGCGGTGGCCTCGGGCGCCAGGTCGGCGACCACCCCGCGGGCTCTCACCGTGGGCCGGCTCCCCGCC
>JBDRSE010000235.1:0-26532 GCA_043825095.1 bacterium | reverse complement strand
TAGAGCGGCGATCAGTTTGAGCTCCCGTCGCCGGATCGGGCGGCATACGGCTGTCTGCGGTGTCGTTCCTCAGTCAAATATGGCCCGATATTCTCCATCGTCACTCCTTGCATCCAGCCGCATGGCGCTCCGCCCGGCTCGGTCCGCCCAAACTGAACGCCGCTCCAGGAAACCAGACCCAACAGCGTCCGTAATTAGTGTTGGCCTGCCCCCCCTTCGCGCCCTCCTTGACACCACACGGTGTTCTTTGAGAAAGTATATCTAAGGAAAAATGTCAGCTTACACGTTCCGCCAGACAGCGGCCCGGTCAACGCTCCTGGCGGCTACTCATTGAGGAGGCAATCATGTTCGGCGCACAAATGAGGGATCACTCGGTTCGGGTCTGCTTGGGGCTCGTCCTATCGTTCCTGCTGGTTGGACCACTGGGCTGCGGGAAGAAGTCCTCGGCCGGGCAGACCGACGCCGCGGTGGACGGCGACGCGAGCGGCCTCGAGGGCGACGCCGGAGCGGACGCCGGCGAGGGGCTGTGCGGAGACGGCATCCTCGACCCCGGAGAGGAGTGCGACGACGGCAACCAGCACGACGACGACGAGTGCCTCCCGAGCTGCACCTGGGCGTGCGGGGACGGCGTGGTCAACGCGGTCGAGCTGTGCGACACGGGGATCGCGGCCGGCCAGCAGGGCGCCTGCCCCACGGACTGCGACGACAGTCAAGCCTGCACCAGTGACACGCTGGTGGGCACCGAGTGTCAAACCGAGTGCGTGCACGGGAACATCGGCGCCTGCATCGACGACGACGGGTGCTGCCCGTCGACCTGCGACGAAACCTCGGACAACGACTGCAGCGCGAACTGCGGCAACGGCGTCGTCGAGGCCAACGAAACCTGTGACCCGCCCTCGTCCTGCCCCGCGACCTGCGACGACATGGACACCTGCACCGCAGACTCCCGGAGCGGTGACTCCTCCACCTGCAACGTGCTCTGCACCAACACCGTCATCACCGCCTGCGCCGGGGGCGACGGCTGCTGCCCCTCGGGCTGCGACAGCACCACCGACAGCGACTGCTCGGTGAACTGCGGCAACGGCGTGGTGGAGGCCGGGGAGACCTGCGACCCGCCCGGCTCCTGCCCCACCACCTGCAACGACGGAAACAGCTGCACCACCGACACCATGACCGGCAACGCGTCCACCTGCAACGTGGCGTGCACGAACACCACCATCACCACCTGCGCCGGGGGCGACTCCTGCTGCCCGGCGGCGTGCGACAACACCACCGACAGCGACTGCTCGGCCAGCTGCGGCAACAGCGTGGTCGAGGCCGGGGAGACCTGTGACCCGCCGAGCTCCTGTCCCACCACCTGCAACGACAGCAACGTCTGCACCACGGACACCATGACCGGCAGCTCTGCCAACTGCAACGTGGCCTGCTCGAACACGGCGATCACCCAGTGCACCGGCGGGGACGGCTGCTGCCCCTCGGGCTGCAACTCCGTGAACGACAGCGACTGCTCCCCCGCCTGCGGCAACAGCGTGGTCGAGGCCGGGGAGACCTGTGACCCGCCGAGCTCCTGTCCCACCACCTGTAACGACGGAAACGCCTGCACCACGGACGCCATGACCGGCAGCGCCGCCGCCTGCAACGTGCAGTGCACCAACACGCCCGTCACGGCCTGCGCCGGCGGGGACAGCTGCTGCCCCTCGGGCTGCGACGCCACCAACGACACGGACTGCTCGCCCATCTGCGGCAACAGCGTGGTCGAGCCCGGTGAGACCTGTGATCCGCCCGGCTCCTGCCCCGTCACCTGCAACGACAACGACACCTGCACCACGGACACCATGACGGGCAGCTCCGCCACCTGCAACGTGGCCTGCTCCTACGCCCCCATCGTCAACTGCGCGAACAACGACGGCTGCTGCGCGGCAGGGTGCAACGCCACCAACGACAACGACTGCTCCGCGAACTGCGGCAACAGCGTCGTCGAGGCCGGCGAGACCTGCGACCCGCCGAGCTCCTGTCCCACGAGCTGCAGCGACGGCAACGTCTGCACCACGGACGTCCTGAGCGGCAGCGCGGCCAACTGCAACGCGCTCTGCACCTACACGGCCATCACCTCCTGCACGGGCGGCGACGGCTGCTGTCCCGGCGGGTGCAACGCCAACAACGACAACGACTGCTCTCCCGTGTGCGGCAACAACGTCATCGAGCCCGGCGAGACCTGCGACCCGGTGGGCACCTGTCCCACGAGCTGCAGCGACGGCAACGCCTGCACCGCGGACGTGCTGTCCGGCAGCCCGTCGACCTGCGACTCGGCCTGCAGCTACCCCCCCATCACCAGCTGCGTCAACAGCGACGGCTGCTGCCCCAGCGGCTGCAACCAGACCAATGACAACGACTGCGCGCCGTTCTGCGGCAACGGCGTCGTCGAGGCGGGCGAGACCTGCGACCCGCCCAGCTCCTGTCCGGCGACCTGCGACGACGGCAACGTCTGCACCACGAACGTGCGGACCGGCAACTCGGCCAACTGCAACGTGGTCTGCACCTACCCCGCCATCACTTCCTGCACCGGCGGGGACGGCTGCTGCCCCGGCGGCTGCAACGCGACCAACGACACCGACTGCTCTCCCGTGTGCGGAAACGGCGTCACCGAGCCCGGGGAGGGCTGCGACGACGGCAACACCAACAATGGCGACGGCTGCGACTCCAACTGCCAGCTCGAGGCCGTGCCCACGGTCTACCGCCTGTCGGACCTCGACGTGCGCGATCCCCACATCTACGTGTCGATCTTCGGGTGTCGCGACCTCACGGACACCACGTTCTTCGGCTTTGGGGTGAACGACTTGCTGCAGACCGCGGTGCAGACCGACGACGACGGCGACGGCGAGCTGGACATGAGCTTCCTGATCCTCATGCGCCCCCTCAATCAGAGCGTGCCCGGAGGCTCCAACCTCGAGATCGCCATGGGGATCTGCACGCCGCCCATGGCCGGCACGACCTGCGACCTGGATCCGAGCTTCACGCCGCAGGGCTCGCCCTATCTGAATCAGAATGCCGGCACCTGCCTCGACACCATTCCCGGCACGGTGAGGCCGTACACCCCTGCGGTGACCACCCCGGGCCCGACCTGTTTCTACAACACGAACACCATCACGCTCACGCTGGACGTCGGCGGGATCTTGATCCCGCTGCAGGACGTGCAGTTCGGCGCCACCTACGTGGGGAACCCGGCGGGCTCGCTGACCAATGGGCTGCTGCGGGGGTTCATCTCCGAGACGGACGCCGACAACACGATCATGCCCAGCACCCTGCCGGTCATCGGCGGCGACCCGCTGAGCTCGTTGCTCCGGGGCGGCTCCGGCTGCTGCCAGTCGGGCGACGATCGAGACAACAACGGCGGAGTCGTCGGCTGGTGGTTCTACCTGAACTGGCCCGCCGTTCAGGTCAACTACACCGGGCCCTAGTCGCCGTTCTAGCGCCGCCTTTCCACACCCGCAGACTTTGATCTAGACACATCCGACCCCTCTCAGCCTATGGTACAATGGCTTCGTCCAAGCCAAGGAGACAGCCATGCCACGTAGATCTAATCTTATGGTTCCGTTCGCTGCGTTCGTGCTGCTGTGCGGGGTCCCGCTCGCCTGCGAAGGCGGCAGCGTGGGTGAGTCCGTCTGCGACGACGGCCTCGACAACGACGGGGACGGCCTGACCGACTGTGACGATCCCGACTGCGCCGACGCGGACGCCTGCACCGGCTGCGGCAACGGCGTGGTGGACGGCGACGAGGAGTGCGACGGCAGCGACTTCGGGGGCGAGTGGTGCGAGACCTGGAACACCCAGTTCGTGGGCGGCGACCTGACGTGCCTGCCCAACTGCGTGATCGACACGGCGCACTGCACCCTCCCCGAATGCGGCAACAACCTCGCCGAAGGCACGGAGGAGTGCGACGGCTACGACATGGGCGACAGCGCCGACTGCGCGCAGCAGGGATTCCTGGGGGGCCACGTGCTGTGCGACAACGACACCTGCACCTACGACCTCTCGGGCTGCTTCATGGAGGTCACCTGCGACGACATCGCCCCCACCGGCGAGAACGACGTCTGCATCGGTGCGCCCAGCCAGGGCGGCAACTACAACTGGCGCTATCTGACCTTCATCGATCTCGGCGGACCCCGGGGCTACGCCATCATCGTCGAGCTCTGGGGCGACTACGTCGCCGGCGGCATCACCACCGGCTCGCACCAGCTCGGCGTGGGCGCCGACGCGAACTACGCCACCTGCGCCTACTGCGCGCTGCTCATCGAGTGCGCCGACCCGGACTGCAACAACGCCATGAAGTACTTCATGCCCCTCGCGGGCACCCTGCAGCTCGACGAGATCGGGCTGGCCAACGCCGGGGACGTGCGCGGCAGCCTGTCGGACGTGAACTGGAAAGAGGTCACAATCAACCCCGAGACCGCCGACTCCACTCCGGTTCCGGCGGGCCCCTGCTTCAACCTGACCTCCCCCGTCACCCTGAGCGCCTCGGTGCTGCAGCCCGCGGGCTGACCTTCCACGCGCGCACGTCCGGACCTCCGGCCTCAATTCCGGGCTCCGGCCTCAATCCGGACTGGACGAGTCCGTTAGATGGCTGTATATAAAGGATTGGCTCTGAGTCCCCCGGCCTACCGCCGCAACGCGAGCCATGGACGTGGGACCGATAGGGCGCGGACGGGAAACCACCGCGCCTCCCGTGCTTGGAAAGGAGTCGCCCGCCAGCGCCTGGACGCTTGCCGCGCCCCCTCCGGCACGGACCCTGAGATCGGATTGAGATGTCGCTCTATCTACGCCTGTCGGTCACCGACCGCTGCAACTTCTTCTGCCGGTACTGCCGGCCGGAGAAGCGCGCGGTCGACCGCCCGGCGAAGCCCCTGACCGACGCCGAGATCCTCGAGCTGGTGTCCCGAATCCATGGGCAGCGCCCCCTGCGAAAGGTGCGCGTGACCGGTGGGGAGCCGCTGGTCAGGCCCGGGCTGCCCGCGCTGGTGGAGGCGCTGCGTGCGCTGCTGCCGGACGCCGAGCTCTGTCTGACCACCAACGGCTACCGGCTCGCCGAGCTGGCCGAGCCCCTGAAGGGCGCCGGGCTGGACCGACTCAACGTCAGCCTGGACTCCCTGTCCCCGGCGCGCTTCGTGCGGCTCACCGGCGTGGACGGCCTGGACCGGGTCAAGGCCGGCATTCGCAGCGCCCGGCGGGTGGGCTTTGACCCGCTCAAGCTGAACGCTGTCCTGATGCGCTCGGTCAGCGGCCGCGAGCTGGTGGACATGCTGCGCTTCGCCGCGGCGCACCGGGCCGAGCTGCGGTTCATCGAGCTGATGCCCATGGGCGTGGCCCGCCGCATCTACGACCAGGAGTACCTGCCCGCGGCCGAGGCCCTGGGCGTGCTGCAGCAGGAGCTGACCTACCTCGGACCGGCCGACCCCAGCTCCACGGCCCAGCGCCATCGATTCCAGGTCGGGCGCCGGGAGGTGGTGCTCGGGCTGATCACCCCGGTGTCCGAGCCCTTCTGCGCCCACTGCGACCGCATCCGCCTCGACAGCCGCGGACAGCTCCTCGGCTGCCTGCGCCGCACCGAGGGGAGCTCCCTGGTGGAGGCGTTGCGGCAGGATCGGCCGGAGCAGCTGGCCCAGGCAATCGAAGAGGTCGTCGGGGGAAAGTCCATCCCCGAGGCGAGCTGGCCCCGGTCCCAGATGGCGCTCATCGGAGGCTAGTGTGCCGCCCACAGCGGAGGCGCGGCACGCGCGAACGAGAGTCCGCCCGCAGTTCGGCTTTCTCGCGAAGCGAGAAAACGTATGTTTGAGGACGGACCTCGTCGCGAAGCGTAAAGCGCCGGAGCGGAGATCGTGGACGGCAGGCGACATTCGATGAGAGGCTTTTCATGAGTGGCTTGACACACGTTGACGAGACCGGCAGCGCCCGCATGGTGGACGTGGGCGAGAAGCAGCCCACGCGCAGGGTCGCCGTGGCCTCGGGTGAGGTCCGCACCCGGCCGGACGTGATCGCGGCGATCCGCGAGGGGACCACCAAGAAGGGCGACGTGCTGGCCGTGGCCCGGGTGGCGGGCATCCAGGGCGCCAAGCGCACCAGCGGCCTGATCCCGCTCTGCCACCCCCTCGCCATCGACACCATCGCCGTGGACCTGGAGCTCGGCGACGACCGCATCTGGCTCCGCACCACCGTGGCCTCCACCGGAAAGACGGGCGTCGAGATGGAGGCGCTCACCGGCACCGCGGTGGCGGCGCTCACCCTGTACGACATGTGTAAGGCCATGGACCGCGAGATGACCATCGGGCGGATCCGCCTCGAGGAGAAGTCGGGCGGCAAGAGCGGCCACTTCCGGCGCGGGGCGGCGGCACCCGGGGCCGGGCAGGAGACGAAATAATGGAAGGCACAGTCGTCGCGCTCTGCACCGCCGGCGAGACCGGCGGCGCCAAGGACGCGCAGGACGAGGTCACGCTCCGGCGGGGCCACGGCATCGTGGGCGACGCTCACGCGGGCAACTGGCACCGGCAGGTCAGCCTGCTCGGCCAGGAACGGATCGACGAGATGCGCGCCAAGGGGCTCGAGCTCGCGCCCGGCGCCTTTGGAGAGAACATCGTCTACCAGGGCTTCGACCTGGAGTCCCTGGAGATCGGCCGGCGCATCCGGCTGGGAGACACGGCGGTGCTCCAGGTCACGCAGCACGGCAAGGAGTGCCACACCCGGTGCAAGATCTACTACGCGGCCGGCGAGTGCATCATGCCCACCCGGGGCACCTTCACCCGCGTGATCATGGGCGGCACGCTCAGGCCGGGGGATCGGATCGCCACCGACCCCGAGCTGGATCGCTACCGCTATGCGGTGCTGACCCTGAGCGACCGCAGCGCGGCGGGCACGCGGCCCGACGAGGCCGGCCCCCTCGCGGTGCGACTGCTGCACGAGATCCTCGGCGGCACCCTCGTGGCCCAGGAGGTCATGCCGGACAGCCGCGAGCAGCTCGAGGCCGCCCTGGTGCGGCTCTGCGACGAGGAGCTCTGCGACCTGATCGTCACCACCGGCGGCACCGGGCTGTCGCCCCGGGACGTCACCCCCGAGGCGACCCAGGCGGTCATCGATCGCGAGATCCCCGGCATGGCCGAGGCCATGCGGGCCGTCGGTCTCAAGAAAACCCCCCACGCCATGCTCTCCCGCGCCGTGTGCGGCCAGCGCGGGCAGACCGTGATCGTGAACCTCTCCGGCAGCCCCAAGGCCGTGCAGGAGCAGCTCGACGCCCTGGCCCCTGCCCTGCCCCACTCCCTGGAGATGGCCACCGGCATCCCCCAGGACTGCGCCCGCGGAGCATGAGATCACCGCCACCGAAGCGAGGGCCACCCCCGGAGGGGGCGGAGGGCTCGGTCAGCGCGCCCGTGCTCAACAAGGGCCTTCCCTTCCTGCGCGGTGCGCGCTACTAAAAAGCCCATGAAGCCCTTTTTCAACGTGCAGAGCGTCGATCGGGTGCTCGGCTACGCCGAGCGCATCGGACCGCTGGGAACGGAGCGCGTGGAGCTGGCCGACGCCAGCGAACGAACACTGGGCGCCGATTTGACCGCACCTGCCGACCTGCCCGGATTCACCCGGGCCACCATGGACGGCTACGCGGTGCGCGGCAAGGACACCTTCGGCACGAGCGAGGGGAGCCCCGGCTACCTGCGCCTGAAGGGCGAGGTGCAGATGGGCGAAGTGCCCGAGCTCCGGATCGGAACCGGCGAGTGCGCGCGCATCGGCACCGGCGGCATGCTGCCCGCGGGCGCCGACGCGGTGGTGATGGTGGAGCACACCCGCCCGGTGGAGCCCGACACCGTCGAGGTGTGCAAGCCCGTGGCGCCCGGCGGCCACGTGCTCGGTCCCACGGACGACGCCACGCAAGGCCAGGTGCTGCTCCCGGCGGGGCAGCGGCTCCGACCCCAGGACCTCGGCCTGCTGGCCGCCCTGGGCGTGACCCGGGTGCAGGTGTTCACCCGGCCCCGCGTGGGGATCCTCTCCACCGGAGACGAGGTCATCCCCATCACCGACGAGCCCCGGCCCGGCCAGGTCCGCGACGTGAACACCCACACGCTGTCGGCCCAGGTGGAGGCCGCCGGCGGGCAGGCGATCCCCCTCGGGCTGGTGCGGGACAACGAGGCCGCGCTGCGCCGGGCCGTGGCCGACGCGCTGCCCCGGTGCGAGCTGCTCCTGCTCTCGGGCGGCTCCTCCATGGGCACGCGCGATCTGACCGTGGAGATCTTCCAGCGCTTCGACGGCGCGAAGCTGCTCGTGCACGGCGTGTCCGTGGCGCCGGGCAAGCCCTTCATCTGGGTGACCGTGGGCGGCAAGCAGCTCCTCGGCCTGCCGGGCCAGGTGACCTCCTGCATGATCGCCTTTCATCTCTTTGCCGAGCCGATCCTGGAGCGCATGCTCGGCCGCGAGGCCCGCGCGTTCACCCGCTTCGGCCAACGCGCGGCCACCCTCAGCCGCAACCTCCCCTCGGTCCAGGGCCGACAGGAGTACGTGCGCGTGAAGCTCGAGGCTGACGGCGCCGCCTGGCGTGCTGAGCCCCTGTTCGGCAAGTCCGGCCTGATCCGCACCCTCACCCAGGGCCACGGCCTCGTGTGTATTCCCGCGAACAGCGAAGGTCTGGACGAGGACACCGCGGTCACGGTGTTGCTCTTCCCCTAGAATGTTCCAGACGGACAAAGAGCCATGAAGCGAAACAAGTACCTCGACATGAAACCCCTGGGCGCGGCCCGGGAGGAGTTCCTGGGCACCTTTGACTGGATCGCGCTGGTGGGCACGGAACCCGCGAATGCGGCGGAAGCCCTGGGCCGCGTCACCGCTGGGCCCGTGTTCGCCGCCACGTCGTCGCCCTCCTACCAGGCCGCGGCCATGGACGGCATCGCGGTGCAGGCCGAGCTGACATTCTCTGCCAGCGACGAGCGCCCGGTGGAGCTGGAGCTGGACCGCGAGGCGTGGTTCGTCAACACGGGCCAGCCGCTGCCGGAGGGCACGAACGCCGTGGTGATGATCGAGCAGGTCCACCAGCCGGCGCCCCAGCGGGTGGAGCTGCGCGCCGCCACGTTTCCGTGGCAGCACGTGCGCCGGGTGGGGGAGGACGTGGTGGCCGGGGAGATGATGCTGCCCCACCACCACCGCCTCGGCGCCACGGACATCGCGGCGCTGCTCGCCGCCGGCGTGTTCGAGCTGGAGGTGCTGGCTCGCCCGCGGGTGACGATCATTCCCACCGGAGACGAGCTCATCGATTGGCAGGAGGCGCGGAAGACGCCCCTCGAGCCGGGCCAGATCGTGGAGTTCAACTCCGTGCTGCTGGCCGGGCTGGTCACCGAGGCCGGCGGGGTGCCCTTGGTGTGGCCGCGCCAGCCCGACGATCCGGACCGGATCCGCGACGCGGTGAGCGAGGCCCTCGATACCGACACGCACCTGGTGATCCTCAACGCCGGCGCCTCGGCCGGCTCCAAGGACTACACCGTGCACATCCTCGGAGCCCTCGGCCAGGTGCTCACCCACGGAGTCACCGCCATGCCGGGCAAGCCCTCGATCCTGGGCGTGGCGCGCTCCAAGCCCGTGGTCGGCACGCCCGGCTATCCCGTATCGGCCTGGGTCTGTTTCGATCAGCTCGTCCGCCCGGCGCTGGAGCGGATGCAGGGCCAGGTGCCGAGCGCCCGGGACACGGTGGACGTGCTGCCGACCCGCGGCCTGGCGTCGCGGCTGGGGCAGGAAGAGTTTCTCCGTGTGCACCTCGGGCGCGTGGGTGAGCACGTCGTGGCCACGCCGCTCAAGCGGGGCGCCGGCACGGTCACCTCCCTCACCCGGGCCGACGGCATCCTCCGCATCCCCGCCGAGTCCGAGGGCTCCGAGCAGGGGCGCCCCGTGCGGGCCGAGCTGCTCCGCCCGGCCGCCACCCTGGCCGAGACGCTGGTGATCGCCGGCAGCCACGACGTGACCCTGGACCTGCTCGCCGACCACATGAAGCAGCGGGCCCCCTGGATCCGCGTCTCGTCGTCCCACGTCGGCTCCCTGGCGGGCCTCGTGGCCCTGGGCGCCGGGCAGTGCCACCTGGGAGGCACGCACCTGCTGGATCCCGACACGGGCGAGTACAACGTCACCTACCTGAAGCAGCACCTCAAAGGCACACCGGCCCGGCTGGTGACCCTGGCGCTGCGCCAGCAGGGATTCATCGTCAAGCCCGGCAACCCGAAGTCCATCACCGGTTTCGGCGACCTGGCCCGGGACGACGTCACGATGATCAATCGCCAGGCCGGCTCCGGGACCCGCGTGCTGCTGGACTATCACCTCAAGAAGCAGGGGATCGCCGCGGACTCCATCGCCGGGTACGACCAGGACGAGTACACCCACACCGGCGTGGCCGTGCAGGTGCTGGCCGGCGGCGCCGACGTGGGGCTCGGCATCCTCGCCGCCGCGCGGGTGCTCCGCCTGGACTTCGTGCCCCTGATGATCGAGCGCTACGATCTCTGCATTCCCCAGGCCCAGTGGGACGACCCGCGCCTGGTCGTCCTCCGCGAAACCCTGCAATCGCCGGAGTTCAAACGCGCGGTCGAGGCCCTCGGCGGCTACGACGTCGCACCCATGGGAAATCTCGCCTGGGAGGGCTGACCCCGAACACTCTCGGATCTCCGACCTCCGACCTCCGATTTCCGCTTTCTTGCTCTTCGATTTCTTGCTCTCCGATTTCTTACTCCGACGGTCCGAGAATCGGAAATCCGAAATCGGAGGTCGGAGGTCGGAGGTCGGAGGTCGGAAGTCGGAGGTCGGAGGTCGGAAATCGGAAATCGGGGAGCGGGGAGCGGGGAGCGGGGAGCGGGGAGCGAGGAGCGGAAACCGTAGAACCTTGCCGTTTCTCGGGACGTCATCCTTCGTGAATTGCGTAGAGGCTAGACGTGGACGTGGGCGCGGTATCCCTACTATAATACCCCGGCATCGATGCTGTTTCAGGAGTGACACCATGGCGCACACTGGGGCCCGACTCTCTTGGGGACACCGACTGGGGTGGGGCGCCGCTCTCTGCGCGTGCCTCGCCCTGGGGCTGAGCTCCCCGGCGTGGGCGCGCAAGCCGGGTGCTCCCGGCAAGGGCGCCGAGAAAGACAACCGCCGGGAGCGGGCGCGCAAGATCTTCGAGCAGGGACAGATCCACTTCAAGCTGGGTCGGTTCGACAAAGCCAAGGACGCGTACACCCAGGCGTATCAGATCCTGCCCCTGGCAGGCTTCCTGTTCAACATCGGCCAGTGCCACCGGAACCTGGGCAATTGCGAGCGGGCCATCCACTTCTACAAGGGCTACATCCGTGAGAACCCGGGCGCCCCTAACAACAGCGTGGTGCTCTTCCTGATCAAGCGCTGCGAAGAGAAGCTGCAGGAGAAGGCCGGAAAGCGGACCAAGGCCATGGCCGACTTCAAGGAGGGCGTGCGGCTCCTCGCCCTGAACAAGGTCCGGGAGGCCCTGGCCAAGTTCATGGCTGCCTATGAAGAGCTGCCCCTGCCCGGCTACCGCTACCACATCGCCCAGTGCCACCGGATGCTCCAGCAGTGGAAGCAGGCCGTCTTCTACTACGAGGGCTATCTCAAGGACAACCCGAGCACGCCCAAGATGGGGCTCGTGGAGTCGTACCTCAAGTCCTGTAAGCAGCGACTCGAGGAGGAGGAGCTCAGGCGCCGGGGGATCCTGAATCCGAACCTGGGCAGCGGGGGTAAGGGACAGAGCGGCAAGAAGGGCGGCGGCAAGAAGGTCGTGCCGCTGTACAAGCGCTGGTGGCTCTGGACCCTCGTCTCCGTGGGCGTCGCGGCCCTGGCCGTGGGGCTCGGCGCCGGCTTGGCGACGCGCTCGAACAGCTCCCTCACCCCGCCCGACACGCAGCTCGGCACGTTGGACTGGAGGTTCTGAGTCGTGCGGTCGCGCAGCTCCAGCTTCGGGTCGCTCGCGCTGTCGGCGATTCTCGTGCTGACCGCTTGTCAGGACGACGAGAAGCTGTGCTACGTGCTCGTCAACGTCCAGTTCCAGTCCGAGTCCATCGTGGTGGACCAGCTCCGGATCCGGGGCGTGCCACAGGGATACGTCACCGCCCCCAAGGAGAGCCTGCTGCCCGACCCGGCAGGGCCTGACTTCGTTCAGTCGGTGAATCTGGTGCTCAACGTGCCCGAGAGCTGGCACGACGTGACGGTCCGGCTGACCGCCGAGGGACTCGACAACGGCGGCGTCACCAGCCACGGGCAGACGTCCGTCATCCCGGAGCGGGGCGCCATCGTGGAGGCGACGATTCTGCTGGTGGCGGGCCAGAGCCCCTGCGGCAACGGCATGGTGGACGGCGGCGAGCAGTGCGACGGCACCGACCTGGCCGGCCAGACCTGCGAGTTCCGCACGGGCCTGCCGGACGGCGCCCTGGTGTGCTACGAGTGCGAGCTCGACGACTCGCGCTGCCACGACTGCGGCAACGGGCTGATCGAAGCGGGCCCCGAGCAGTGCGATGGCGAGAACCTGGGCGGCGAGTCCTGCGTGAGCCTCGGCTTTGCACGGGGCACGCTGCGCTGCGGCGCGGACTGCCGGCTGGACCGCTCCCTATGCGAGCAGGGCTGCGGCAACGGACGCGCGGAGCTCGGCGAGGCCTGCGACGGCGCAGACCTCGGGGGGCAGTCCTGCGCCGACCAGGGCTTCCTCTGGGGCCACCTGAGCTGCACCTCGGACTGTGAGCTGGACACCTCCACCTGCAGCGGCACCTGCGGCGACGACGTGCTGGACCCCAGGGAGGACTGCGACGGCTCCGATCTCGGCGGCCAGACCTGCCTCACCGCGGCCGGCGCCCACGCGGGCGCCCTCGGCTGCACCTCCACCTGCCACCTGGACGTCTCGGCCTGCCACACCTGCGGCGACGGGGTCATCGAGGCCGATGAGCAGTGCGACGGGCCGAGCCTGCGCGGCGCGAGCTGCCAGTCCCTGGGCTATGATCTGGGCGTGCTCGGCTGCCGCGGGGACTGCACCCTCGACACCACCGGCTGCGGGCCGCTCCTGTGCGGGGACGGCCAGGTCACGGGTACCGAAGACTGCGACGGCGGCAACCTGAACGGCGAGGACTGCGTCAGCCTCGGCTTCGGCTCGGGCGCTCTGGGCTGCGACGGACTCTGCGCCTTCGACACCACCGGGTGCGTCCCGCTCTCCTGCGGCGACGGGCTCGTGACGGGCGTCGAGAACTGCGACGGCACCAACCTGGGCGGCCAGGACTGCCTCAGCCTCGGCTTCGACTCAGGCACCCTGGATTGCGCGGGAGACTGCACCTTCGACACCACCGGCTGCGACATCCTCACCTGCGGCGACGGCCAGGTCACCGGCGTCGAGCAGTGTGACGGCACCAACCTGGACGGTGAAGACTGCGTGAGCCTCGGCTTCGACTCAGGCACCCTGGATTGCGCCGGAAACTGCACCTTCGACACCACGGCCTGTGCTGACTTCTTCTGTGGCGACGGCTTGCTGACCGCCCCCGAGGACTGCGACGGCACCAACCTGGGTGGCCAGGACTGCCTCGGCCTCGGCTTCGACTCAGGCACCCTGGACTGTGCCGGTGACTGCACCTTCGACACCACCGGCTGTGCTGACTTCTTCTGTGGCGACGGCTTGCTGACCGCCCCCGAGGGCTGCGACGGCACCAACCTGGGTGGAGAGAGCTGCTTCAGCCTCGGCCTGGGCACGGGCGCCTTGAGCTGTGACGCGAGCTGTCTGTTAGACACCACCGCGTGCGTTCCGATGCCGACGGACTGCGGCAACGGCTACGTCGCCGCCGCTGAGGAGTGCGACGACGGCAACACCGTGAGCGGCGACGGCTGCGACGCGAGCTGCAACACCGAGCCGGGCTACTACTGCTACGACGACCCCTCCACGTGCGTGGTCGAGGGCGAGGTGCTGTTCGTGGACTGCGGCGTCCCCTGTAACGGAGCCGGGACCCTGGCCGACCCCTTCTGCTCCATTCAGCTCGCCGTGGACAACGCCGCCAGCGGGCAGCTCCTGTGGTTGCTGCCTTCAACGTGCGTGGAAGACGTTCAGATCCCGGTTGCCGGCGATGTCGTCATCTCCGGGGATGCCAGCGCTCTATGGTCCGGAGCGGGCTGCCCTGCGTTGGACATCTATGGACAGGTGCTGCTATACGGGATCCACCAGACGGAAGGAATCCTGGTCCGTGCCGGCGGCTCGCTCACTCTGCGTTTCAGCGAGCTCGGTCCCAGCGCCGGTGCCTGCGAGGGGGTGTTCTGCAGCGACAGCTCCTACTGCGAAATCGTCCGGAGCCACATCCACGGCCATTCGAAGGGAGGGATCTTCACGAACGGCGGGTCCTTCCGGATTGTGAACAACTTCATCGTCGACAATGGAACCTCAGGGCCGGCGGGCAGCAACCAGGGAGGCGTACGCGTGATGGTGCCTCAGGGTCCACCGGAGTCACTGTTGAACAACACCGTCGCCTACAATAGGGCGCGAACCAACCAACCCGGTGGGGTCAAGTGCTGGGGCAACGCGGATGTTCGCAACAACATCGTCTGGATGAACGACCAAGAAGAGATCGGGCCGAACTGTGAACCCTGGTACAATATCGTCTCTGATCCCATCTGGCACAACGTGCAGGGCAATCAGAACCTGGATCCGCTCTTTGTGGATCAGCCGGGAGGGGACTATCACATTCAGCCGCTGTCTTCTGCCATCGACAGTGGTGACCCCTCCGGCATTCCGCCGGCCCCACCCGCGGACTTCGACGGCGAGAGCCGCTTTCTGGGCAACGGCGTCGACTGCGGCGCGGACGAGGCGGGCTGATGCGCACTGCTCAATCGCGGCTCCTCGGTCTCTGCCTCTCGCTGCTGCTCGCGGCCCCTGTCGCCTGCGAGGATCCCGACCCCGAGAGCGGGATCCTGGTGAACGTACAGCTCCAGTCCACCGACTTCGAGGTGGACGAGATCGAGCTGTGGGGCTATCCGGACGGGCGGCTGTTCGACGAGCGGACCGACACGCTCACCGCGGGCGGGGCGGCCCTGGGCCAGTCCTTCAATCTCTTCGTCTGGGTGCCCCCCGAGTGGATCGACGAGACGATCTGGCTCAACGTCGTGGGGCGCAACGACGGAGTGATCACCAGCCACGGCCAGACCTCGGTGGTCCCGGCGAAGGGCCGGATCCAGGAGGCCACGATCATCCTGATCCAGGGCGCCCCGCCCTGCGGAAACGCCGTGATCGACGCCGGGGAGGAGTGCGACGGAACGGCGCTGGCCGGCCAGACCTGCGAAAACGTCCTGGGCCTACCGGACGGCCAGCTCTCGTGCGAGGACTGCACCCTCGACACCTCGACGTGCCACGACTGCGGCGACGGTGAAATCGAACCCGGCGCCGAGGAGTGTGACGGCGCCAACCTCGCCGGGGAGACCTGTCGGAGCCAGGGGTTCGCCACGGGCGAGCTGCGCTGCAACGCGGACTGCCGGCTGGATCGTTCCCTGTGCGAGCAGGGCTGCGGCAACAACGTCATCGAGCCGCCGGAGAGCTGCGACGGCACCGACCTGGCCGGGTGGGGCTGTCCGGACTTCGGGTACCAGCGGGGCCGGCTCGCCTGCGGCGCGGACTGCGAGTACGACACCAGCGCCTGCGAGGGCAACTGTGGGGACGGCCTGCAAGACCCCGGCGAGGCCTGCGACGGCGCCGCCTTCGGCGCGCAGACCTGCCTCACCGCGGCGGGCCGGGAGTCGGGCGCGCTGCTGTGCACCGCTGAGTGCCACCTGGACGTGTCGGGCTGCCACACCTGCGGCGACGGCGCCCTCGAGGGGCCGGAGCAGTGCGACGGGATCAACCTGGGGGGCGAGGACTGCCTCTCCCTGACCGGCCTGGGCGCGGGCGTGCTCTGGTGTGATGCGTCCTGTGCGTTCGACACCTCGGACTGTCACGCGCCGTAATTTGGTTCGGCCCGTCGAATTGAAACTCCGTCCCCATAACTCCCTGCCGAACAGCTATAGTGGCCGAGTCAAAGGAGGCGACCAATGCCGAAAAAGAAACCCACCCGCGCGAAGAAGCTGTCCCCCATCCCGGAAGATTTTCCGACGATCTCGGCGCACCTGACCGTGGCCGACATGCGGAAGGCCATGGAATTCTACCAGCTGGCCTTCGGCTTCGAGCTGCACGGGGAGCCCATGAAGATGGGCAAGGTCATCGTGCACGCGGTGCTCCGGCACGGGAGCTCGGTGATCATGCTCGGCGGGCCCACCCCGGACGGCACCCACGTCTCTCCGAACATGCTGGGGCTCGACAAGCAGGCCTTCGGGCTGTTCGTCTACGTCAAGGACGTGGACGCCCACTACAAGCACGTCAAGCGCTTCAAGGGCATCCGGCTCACTCCGCCCTCGGACATGTTCTGGGGCGATCGAACCTACGACGTAGTGGACCGGGACGGACACCACTGGGGCTTCGGCAGCCGCAAGGCCGCGCCCACCCCCGAACAGATGGCCGCCGCGCTCCAAGCCATGATGGGCGGGTAGCGCGACCGCGCCACATCGCAGCACGCATGAGCCAATCCAAGGCGTACGCGGGGAAGATCCTTCGGGTCGATCTCTCCACCGGCAACGCGACCACCGTCGAGACGGCGCGGTACGCCGATCGCTTCGTGGGAGGGCGCGGGGTGGCCACCGCGCTGTACTGGGAGGCGCTCGCGCCCGCGTCCCCCTACGACGACGAGCGCAACCCGATCATCCTGTCGGTGGGGCCCCTGGCGGGCATCCCCGGCGCCCTGGGGGGCTCGCGCTGCGGGATCTTTGCCAAATCCCCCTACCCCGCGGCCGAGCACGGCGGCCGGGACCACTTCTGCTACGGCAACCTGGGCGGCAAGCTCGGCGCCGAGCTCCGCTTTGCCGGCTACGACGCCCTGGTCGTCACCGGCAAGGCCGACGGGCCCGTCGCCCTGGTGATCCACGACGACCAGGTCGAGCTCCGCCCGGCAGACGCGCTGTGGGGACGATCCACGGTGGAGACCATGTCCGCGCTCCAGCGCGAATCCGCGCCGCGGTCCAAGCTCCTGGCCATCGGCCCGGCGGGCGAGCACCTCGTGCCCCTCGCCACGGTGTTCGCCGACGGAGACGCGAGCTGCAGCGGCGGCATGGGCGCCGCCTTCGGCGCCAAGCGCCTCAAGGCCCTCTCCGTGCGCGGAACCCGGCGCGCGCTCGAGGTGGCCGACCGCGAGGAGCTCCGCCGGATCGACCACCAGATCCGCTCCTACCACCGCGGCAACGTCAAGGTCTGGGGCCTGGACTTCATGGCCCACGGGCCCAAGACCAAGAAGTCCCCCTGCTTCGGCTGCATGGCCCACTGCCTGCGGGTCCGTTACACCGCGGCGGACGGCCGCTCCGGCAAGTTCATGTGCCAGTCCCGGTACTTCTACCTCAACCACGCCTGGGGCCACTACGGCGAGGACACCGACGTCCCCTTCTACGCCAACCGCGCCTGCGACGAGTACGGGATCGACACCTGGGAGGTGCAGGCGCTCATCGAGTGGCTGCTCCGCTGCCGCGCCGAAGGGATCCTCAGCGCCGCAGAGTGCGGGCTCGACTTCGGCAAGGTGGGCAGCCTCGAATTCATCGAGGAGCTGGTCCGCATATCCTCCCTCCGGGAAGGCTTCGGCGAGCTGCTCGCCCAGGGCGCCCGGGCCGCGTCCCGCGCCCGCGGCGGCCCGGCCGAGCTCGCCTTTGCCCGGAACGATCCCTATGATCCCCGGTACTGCACCGTGAACACCCTGCTGTTCCCCTTCGAGACCCGGGAGCCCATCCAGCAGCTCCACGAGGCCGGGCTGGTGCTCTCCCAGTGGTCGAGCTGGGCCAAGGGCGTCCCAGAGGCCCACATCTCCAGCGACGTGCTGCGCCGCATCGCGTCCCGGTTCTGGGGCAGCGAGCAGGCCGCTGACATGACCACCCTCGACGGCAAGGCCTTCGCGGCCAAGCGCATCCAGGAGCGGCAGCTCGCCAAGGAGTGCCTGGGCCTGTGCGACTGGATGTTCCCGGTCATCGATGTGCCCACCGGGCCGGACCACGCGGGGGACCCGACCCTGGAGAGCCGGATCCTCACCGCCGTGACCGGCACGCCCTGCTCCGAGGCCGAGCTCTACCGCGTCGGGGAGCGCGTCTTCAACCTGCAGCGCGCCATCCTGCTGCGAGAGGGGCACAGGGCCCGCGACGACGACTGGCTCCCCGACGAGTGGCACGACCAGCCCATCGAGACCCACGTGGCCGATCCAGACCTGCTGGCGCCGGGCCCCAAGGGCCGGGTGGTCTCCCAGCTCGGCCGCCGCGCGCGCCGCACCGCCTTCGAGCGCGTCCGCGACGAGTACTACGAGCTCCGCGGCTGGGACGTGCCCACCGGCCTGCCCTCCCGCGAGCAGCTCCGCGCCCTCGACCTCGCCGACGTGGCGGACACCCTGGCCGCGCAGCGCCTCGCCGTGCCGCGCGCCCGCCCGCGTTCGCTCTTCGCGCACGCCCGCCACGCCCTGCTCGGCCTGCGCGACCGGGCGGCAGACGGGATCGCCGGCCGTCGCGCCCGCGCCGTCGCCCGCGCCGGCTCGGCCGAGCGCGTCAGCGTCGATCCCGACGAGCTGATGCGCATCCTCGTCACCGAGCAGGGCAAGTTCGGCCTCGAGGGGATCCGGCACGGCTTCCGCGGCTGGAACAAGACCATGCAGTACCACTTCCCCGACCTGGGCGCCTACTACGTCATCCGCTTCGTGGACGGCGAGGCCCAGCCCCCCGAGCGCCTCGAAGGCCCTGCCCCCCACCCCGAGATCAGCTACGAGCTCGACACCTGGACCCTCGCCGAGATGTCCGCCGGCCGGCTCAGCGGCGAAAAGGCCTACTTCAAGCGCCGCCTCCGCATCAAGGCCGCCTTCGCCGACATGATGAAGCTCCAGTCCCTGAACAAAGTGTAGTACTGTCCGTGATGCATCGTTTCCATGCCTGGGTGCGTGAAGAAGAATGCGCGGCTTCGCCCGAGCTCATTGACCGCGAGGGAGCGCAATCGCAACCTTCGATCGCGGAGGAAACTTGGAACGCGTAAGGGTCCGGGTACAGCACACGAAGCCTGGCCGAAACTGCGATGTTTCGGTACAAGACCATCATCGGCTCGAGGGTCAGGGCCCGAACGCTGCAAGGACAGAGGGTGGAAGCCAGAGTTGGCTGTCAGATATTGAACCGCAGGGAGACCAGAAGGCGCCTCGCACGCCCGACTTCACCAACTGTGGCAAGGCGCCGGTCTCGCCCTTTGACCTGCTGGGGAAGTCGTATTCCAAAGCCAAGGAGGTGTTCATGAAACGTCAACGACTCTTCCCTTGGAGGATCCTCATCCTCGCAATCGGGCTCGCCAGCACGTTCTCGTGCAGTGCGAGCAACACGTCCACCGCCGACGGCTCATTGGATGGCGGGGCCTCGCCGGACAGTGGAAACTCGGTCCACTGTCAGACTCCGGAGGTGGTCGCCAGCGCCCAGGCCGCTCCGTCCTTGGTGGCGGCCGACGACCAAGGCGTGTACTGGTCCAACGACCTCTCGCACGAGATCTTCTACCTTCCGAACGGATCGACCCAGCCGGTCCTCCTCACGACCGAGCCCGAGCTTGTCTCTGACCTCCGGACTGGTGACGACGGCCTCTACTGGCTCGTGGGGGGCAGCCCGCGGCAGCTCCGCAGCGTCCCGCGGACGGGAGGCACACCACGCGTGGTCGCGGAGGTCAGCCAGAGCGCGCGCACGCTGGCGCTTGATCCGAGCTGGGCCTACTGGCTCGACACCCCGGCGGGTGAGATCTCCCGCACGCTGCGGGACGGCACCGGGCAGCCAACACTGATCGTCGGAGGGCTACAGTCCGCCGTGTCATTCGCGGTCGACGACCAGGCCGTCTACTACAGCAGCACCGCCGACGGGACCGTGCGAACGGTGAGGCTACAGGACGGCAGCACGAGCATCCTGGCATCGGCGCAGGAGGAGCCCGAGTTCGTTCAGGTCGATGTCGACTACGTCTACTGGGCTGCAGGCCTTGACGTGATGCGCATCGACAAGACCGGCGGCAGCCCACAGCACCTGGCCACGGTGCCCGCGGGAACCTGGGACAACGTCTTCGACGGCATCGCGCTAGACGACACCCACGTGTACCTCACGTTGAGCAACACCGGCAACGTGGTGCGTGTGCCCAAGCTGGGCGGGCCCGCGGAGACCATCGCCACCGGACAGGCTAGCCCGTACGGGATTGCCGTGAACGACACCGGTGTCTACTGGGCCAACAACGACAACGGCACAGTGATGCGATGCCCGTTTCCATGAGCCCATCTCTCCCGCCTGTGAGCCGACAAGACGCATCAAGCTGACGTATTGCCATTCTCCCAGGTATCGGATTCAACGACGGCAGGGTCAAGCAGGGGGATCGAGTAGGACGCCGGTCGCGATGCATTTCGGGGCGGTCACTCAACCGTCAGCGTGAGGAGGTCGTCTCCGTATTCCAGACGCAGTCGCTGGTCGTCGATTTCGATGTACACGTCATTGTGTTGTGTCGTGGCGGTGAGCACCGGCCTTGTTTCTTCGCCGGCAGACAACGCGACGACCATCGGCTCGTTGCAGACCCGGGCCTCTATCTCGACGGCCGTGTTCTCTACCCAGTTCCGCTCTGAGGGAAACGTGAACCCTTGTACGGTGGGCTGGGTTTGACCCCTGATCGCCCGAAGTTCGTCTGGCGGTGCGGCGGTCTGCAGCCACACAGAGTCCTGGTCGTCGGCCAGAAGGACCGCGCTGTCCTCGCGCTGGGCCTCCTCGAGCCGAGGTGCGAAATGAAACCTGCGCGTCGACGTCGGGCAAATGTAGTCCAGGAGCGGGCCGAAAACCATGAGCTGGTCCACGACCACGAGCCACCGGCCTGGGCGATATGCAAACACGCGGCGATATTGAAGGGGCTGCAGGGAGAGAAGCGGGTTTTTCAGCAGTACCGCGTGCCATCCGCCACTGGTTGCAGCGTCGATCACGCCGCTGCCGTAGGGATCGTGGAACATCAAGCGAAACGGTGGATCGATCGTGAGCGTGTTGTGCGCAGGGCTCGACACGGCGTAGCTGCGCCCGGGTTCGTCGTAGAAGTAGCCGTAGCGGCCGGAGTCGACGATCAGCCGTCGACCGTTTTCGGCCCACACGAACGACGTTTCGTCAGCGTGTTTGTGACCGACGCTGTGATACCAGGCAGTGGTCATGAAGTACGACGCGTCATCGCGATAGACCGCTGCGCCCGCGTCGAGAAAAGCTTTGAACCCGATGTGCTCGCCGGCGGCGTCCAAGACCCATTGCGACGGGCGACCGAGATCGGTGTCACCAAACTGTGGGTAGAAACCGTCGGGCATGACGAACCAGGGCGCCGCAGCGGTCATTTTTTCCAAGAGCGCCCTGAGTTGCTCTCCGCCGAGGCCGAGCTCGTTGATCAGCTGCTCGAGGATCTCGCTGATGAGGATGTGATAGGCGGGCGAATGCTCCAGGTGTACGCCGTCTTGCACCGACACGGTCGAGGTGACGTTTTCCACGAAGCGCGCTGTCGCGCGGCGGCGCCAGGCATCCGCGTCGGGGTGCAGATCGAGCTGCTCGGCCACGATGAACAAACTCGCGTCCGAGTACAGGCCGTGGTTGTTACGGTACGCGTAGTTCGAGTTGTCGTGGAGCCAGTACGCATGCTCGCTGACGGAGCAGCCCAGTCGCTTGCGCTGGTCCGCCGTCATCAGCTGCTCGTACTCCAGTGCTCGATACAGGTAGGCCAGGCGCGCCGCCCGATAGGCAACGGCCATGTCGTACCAGGCGAACTCGCTGAGTCCTCTGGCTCCGCGCCGGTTGTGGTCGATCCAGTCCAGCGCCAGATCTCGAGCGTGCTCCAGCGCGACGACTTCGTCGGTTTCTTGGTAGTGGACGAGCAAGGGTTTGAGCGCCTCGAGGGCGTGCAGGGACATCCGCCAGCTACGGTTCCCGAACGGGTCCTGATGCCAGTCGATCGGCACGTGCAGCGCAACCGTCTCGCCGCGGATGGTGAAGGTGCCGAGCAGCGCGTCGGCGCGCTCTGCGGCCGTGGGGAAGTACGGCCTGATCATGAGCAAGTCCGGCTTCGAGTCGGCCACCTCGAAGCTTTTGCATGGATACTCCTTCACCAAGCAGCAGACGCATGCCGCTGTTGCCACGACCGCGATGACCGCGGCGTAGCCGTACTGTCGGCGCGGTCCGTACGGGTGCGTTGGGGAGTGGCGTGTAAGAACGTTCATCGCGAGTTTCGGTTCCGGTGAGAAGTATCCTGCAAGTGAAGAACGAGCGTCAAGGCCGGGAGGGAAGGCGCCGGGAGAAGGGCGGCGAGGCGGTTGAGAAACTGCAGGGGCTCCAGAACAAAGTGTAGTACTGTTTCGCCAACACCGTATCTACGAACCGATGAGGCAACGACATGGCAAGAGCCGCCGTCACCGTTCTGCTGATGATCTCCGGACTGCTCGTTACCGGCTCAGAGGCCGCAGGGCGCTCCGGCAAAGCCAACCCCCTCGCCCCGCTCAAGCCCCTATCGACAGAGCTGCAGCGCGCCATGAACAACGGGCTCAAAGGGAAGAGGTCGTTTGGGGGCGGCAAGCTGCGCGTCTCGGTTCGCCCCCGGGTGCAGCAGGGTCTGCAAAAAGCCGGCGTCGTTTCAGCGCTGCTGGTGGGGTTCGAATTCGAGCTGCTCTTCCATAAGGGCGCCGCGGCCACCTACTACCTGCGCACCATGGTGCACCTAGACCGGCGCGGTCCGGCGCTCATGTCCCTGTCGGGGCGCGTGCCCACGGACGGCAAAATCTACGTGACGGGCCTGGCGCCGAGCGCCTACACCGGGGTCTCCCGGCCCTTCGGCACCGCCGCCCGGGCGCTGGTGCGGGCGGTCGCGCAGGGGCGCTGCCTGCAGCTCCCCATCGCCTCTGCAGCCGCGCCGCAGCGGCTCGGGGTCACCGGGCGGCTGGCCGCGCCGTTCCTCCGCGGCGTGCGCCGCGCCCGGCAGGCTCTTCCCCACGTGTGCAAGGAGCTGGCCAGCGTGGCCCGCCATCGCGTCACCGTTCGAATCGACGACATCGCCTTCCTCGCGCGTGACGGCAGCCGTCGAGTCGTGGGGCTCATCAAGGCCGACCTCCGGCTCCGGGGCACGACCCTGCACCTGGAAGCCCGCGGCTTCCGCCCGGCCCGGCCCTAGCGCATAGCCCACGAGAGGCAGACCATCTCGGAACCCTCGACATCGTCCGCATCGTCCGCATCGTCCACGCCGTCCCCCGCGGACGCCGGCTTCGTCGGACCCAAGCAGGCCCGCACGGTGCTCACCGTGCTGTTCCTCATCTACCTGCTCGACTACGCCGACCGCATGGTGGTCAGCGGCATGATCGGGTTCATCAAGGACGACTACCACATCACCGATCAGCAGGCCGGCTGGTTGGTCTCCATCGTGATCGTCTTCATCACCGTCTTCTCCATCCCGGCGGCGTTCCTCATCGATCGCTGGAGCCGCCGCAAGATGGTCGCGATCATGACCGGGTTCTGGTCCCTGGCCACCCTGGCCTGCATGTTCACCCGCAACTACGCCCAGCTCCTGGTCGCCCGGGCCTTCATCGGCGTCGGCGAGGCCGGCTACGCCCCGGCCGGCACCGCCCTGCTGGCCGGCGCCTACCCCAAGCAGAAGCGCGCCCGGGTCATGGGCCTGTGGAACATGTCCATCCCCCTCGGCATCGGCGTGGGCATGCTCTGCGGCGGGCTCATCGCCCGCGAGTGGGGCTGGAAGCACGCCTTCGGCCTCGTCTCCCTGCCCGGCTTCCTGCTCGCCGTGTACGCCTGGCGCCTGCCCGACTACAAGACCGTGCGTGACCCGGGCTCCGCCATCGACCGCCGCGGCTTCTGGGGCAACGCCCTCGCCGTGCTGGGCACCCCCTCCGCGCTGTTCACCTACCTCGGCTTTGCCATGAACGTCTCCATCACCACCGCCCTCACCACCTGGCTGCCCACCTACTTCGAGCGCACCGGCTTCGCCGCCCAGGGCAGAGGCGGCGCCTACGCCACTCCCATCTTCGCCCTCGTGCTCGTCGGCGCCCCCCTCGGCGGCTATCTCAGCGACCTGTGGCACCGCCGCCAACCCCGCGGCCGCCTCCTCTTCCCTGCCTGCACCTCCCTCACCGCCGCCGCGATCCTCTGGCTCGCCTTCCTCGTCCCCCCCGGCGTCGCCCAGATGGGCCTCCTCTCCCTGTTCGGCATCGCCCTCACCCTCTTCCTCGCCCCGGCCGTCGCCGTCACCCAGGACGTCGTGCACCCCGGCCTCCGCGCCCTGTCCTACGGCCTCTGCGTCATCGTGCAGCACACCGCAGGCGACGCCTGGTCCCCCCCCCTCATCGGCCTGCTCAGCGATCACACAGGCCTCCCCACCGCCGTACTCTTCCTCCCAATCTACGGAGTCCTCGCCGCCCTGTTCTTCTACCTCGCCAGCCGCTTCTACGAGCGCGACCTCGCCCGCGTAGACCGGGTGGAGCTGCAGGTGGAGCAAGAGCAAGAGCAAGAGCAAGAGCAATAGGCCGGGTCGACCCACCCCACCGTCCCCCCCCCACCGTCCCCACCGTCCAACGTCCCCACCCCAACGTCCCCACCCCAACGTCCCCCCCCTCCAACGTCCCCCCCCGGCCCACCGCCCCAGCCGCGCTTCAATCCGGCGGAAGCTCGACAGAGCCTGCTATACTGCCCCCTGAAGGAGCGACCGTGAAACGTATCTGCTCGTACTGCCGGAAACCGCTGGGAACCGTGGCGCCGCTGGACGACGACACCATCACCCATGGCATGTGCGTGCCCTGCAAGGAGCGCTTCGTGAGCCAGTGGGAGGGCCAGTCCCTCGGCGAGTATCTGAGCCGCTACGACGACCCGGTGCTCGTGGTGAACGAGGACCGCCGGGTCATCGCGGTGAACCAGGCCATGACCCGGACGATGAACCGCCCGGCAGAGGCGGTGAAGGGGCTGCTCGGGGGCGAGGCCCGGATCTGTCCAGGACTCGGCTCTCCAGGACTCGGCCACAAACACGCCAGCCGCACCGCGACCCCTTTCAACTGTGTCTTCACGGACGATCTCCTCACGAAGGATACTCCTCAACAAGACCCTGGATCGCCATGGAGCTTCCTACGCGCTCCCCCTCTACGGCCTCCTCGCCACCCTCTGCTTCTTCCTCGCCAGCCGCTTCTACGAGCGCGACCCCAGTGATGCCCGCTCACGCGACAGCCTATGGCCCATCTCCCAGTAGGTCTGAACGAGGATCTTGGACACCGCCGCCACCGCCTCGCCGCGACCCTTGTCCAGAATTCTCGTCAAGTCATCCCGTAGGATTTCATAATTCTCATTATTCGTTGATAACTTGCTAATAACGGGAGATTATGTACACCAGCGCAGCCACGCCCACAAAATCACGTCATCTCCGTCAATGACGTGGAAAGCAATTAACTCAGCTCGCGGGGGACATCAATTGCTCGGCGCTGCACAGTTGTGTCCGACAACTGGTCGGCTCCCGAGGTGCTCGACGTCCCGGCGCCTCGTTGGTGATTTCAGACAGTGATGTTCCAGGCTCCCGGGTCCGGTGTCTGGCCTGGTGGCCGACCACTCCGCGGTAGTCTTGCTAGCTGCCAAGCCGCCACGAGACTGCTATACTGGGCGAGCAATGGTGGAAAAAACCGTTCAGACCTTTGCCAGTCACGACGAAGCCTCTGCCGCCGACCACGCCTACTATCGGTCCCTAACTCCCCAGGAACGACTCAACCTCTTGCTCGACATAGTGCGTCAGCACCAGGAGACCATGGATGAAGCTGCAACGCGATTTGAGAGAGTTCATCGCGTTGTTGAACTCTCACGGAGTTGAGTACCTCCTGGTCGGGGGACACGCGGTGGCCTTCCACGGCTACCCCCGATACACCGGTGATATCGACTTCTTCATCAGACCGTCCGCCGCCAACGCGGCGCGCATGCTGGCGGTCCTGTCTGATTTCGGCTTTGGGGGCGCGGGTCTGACGGAAGACGATTTCACGCGCCCAGGTCAAGTCGTACAGCTTGGCCAACCGCCGAATCGCATCGATATCCTCACGCAAATCTCAGGCGTGGAATTCGACGAAGCCTGGGTAGGGGCAGTCGTCACCGAGCTAGACGAGCTGCCCACGCGAATTCTGGGCCGCGACGCACTCCTGAAGAACAAAGGCTCCACGGACCGCGCGAAAGACCGGGCAGACGTGGAAGAGCTGCTCAAGCTCGATTCCTAGTGACAGGTTGAATTACCCTGGAATTCCCGATATGCCCATCCCAGGTTGACCGAGCTCGTCCGAATGTCGGTCCGGATATCGTTCTGTGGCCGAATGGCGGACATCTACCGTCAGCCCGGGAGAGGGTCCCTGCAGCCGGGATGGTGACAGCTTAAACGAGCGCCATAGGAGTGTGTCGATTGTCACCAGGGCTGCA
>JBDRSE010000234.1:0-50933 GCA_043825095.1 bacterium | reverse complement strand
GCGGTTGGCGCCGCGGGCGAAGCGATCGCCGAGGTTGGCGAAGAGGATGGGGTCGCGGTGGCCGGCCTTGTAGGAGAACTTGCCCACGGTGCGCCCGCCGAGCTTGATGCTGACGGCGCCCGGGTGCTTGGTCTTCCGGTTGGCCTTGGCGTAGGCGAGCATGGCGCGCAGGCCGAGGATCGTGGCCTGGGTGGAGCCCCACTGGCCCCAGCCGCCGCGGTTCTTGTTGAGCCAGCCCATGGCCTTGCGGACCTTGCCGCTGTGGTCGCCGGCCTTGATCAGCGCCGTCATGGCGAGGGCGGTGGTTTCGATCAGGAGGTTGTTGCCGCCGCTCCGGGTGATGGAGTGGCTTGCATTGGTCCAGGCGCCGCTGTCGGCCTGCATGGCGGCGAGGCGGCGGGCCGCGCGTTCCCCGGCGGCGCGGTACTGCGGGGTGTTGAGCAGGCTGTTGGCGGCCAGAGCGAGCAGGTAGGCGTCCTTGGCGGACTTGGACAGGCCGAGCTGCACCCGGAGCTCCTTGGCCAGATCGCGCTCGCCGGCCTCGGTGAGGCTGTAGGTGATGTAGGCGTCGGTGACCTGCTTGGAGGCCCGGCCGAAGCTGTCCAGGGCGCGAGCGTTGCGGAGGTAGCCGCCGTTGCCGTCGCGACGGTCCCTCAGCCAGCGGGCGGTGCGGGCGATCATGGGCCGGCTGACGTTGGGGAAGACCCGCTTCATGTCCACGAACTCCAGGAGCCCATAGGCCGTGAGGGCCTCGTGGCCGGGGTTGCTGCCGAACCACTCGTAGCCGCGGCTCTTGGACTCGTAGCCGGTGAGCTTGCGGTAGCCGGCCTCCAGAAGCTGGGCGCTGCGCTGCAGGAGCTTGACGTCGTTGATGCGGTGCTCTTTGAGGTAGCTCATCACCATGACGTTGGGATAGTTGCTGGACGAGGCCTGCTCGAAGCAGCCGCTGGGCTGGCGAAGCATGCCCTCCATGCCCTGGGTCATGGAGGCCACGGGGCTGGGGTAGAGTCGTACGCTGGCCATCACGGACCCGGGAATGACCTGGCCGAGGTCGAGGCTGTGGAGTTTTTTCTGGAGCACCTCTCCGCTGGCGGAAATCTCCTGGGGGAACCCGAGGGGTACCACGGTGACCGCGCGGGTGAACTCGTCCTTGAGAGAGCCGGCCTTGGCGAGGAAGGTGACCTTGCTCTGGCCGCGGTTGCCGGTGACCCGCACCGGGTAGAACAGGCTCTGTCGCTGCCCCGCGGCCAGCCGGATCGTGCGCAGGGTCGCGGATCGGTCGGCCCGCAGGAGCTTGCCGAAGGTGGCGTGAATGGCGACGTTCAGCGGCTTCTTGGTTTCATTGGTCAGGGTGAGGGGCAGGTTGAGCTGGTCACCCGCGCTCACCTCCACCGGCAGCTTGACGTGCATGGAGAAGGGCAGGCTGGACTTGAGCACGGTCTCGCTCCGGCCGGCCAGGCCTCCGCCCACGCCCTCGGTGAAGATGCGGAAGGAGGTGACGGCGTCCGAGAGGTAGAAGCTGGCCTCGGCGTTGCCGTTCTTGTCCGTCTTGAGCCGCGGCGCCCAGTGGATGGTCTCCCGGAAGTCGGTGCGCGGGCCGTCGTAGTCGCCCTTGTAGGTCGGGGCGGGGAACACGCGGACCAGCGCCCATTGACGCCAGGGGCGACGTTCCTCGTCGCGGGCCATGGGCGCCGCCATGGGGCCGCGCCAGAACCGGGCGCGGGCCTGGCGATTCCCGCGAATGCGTTGGAGACGCGGCTGTGCCGGCCGATCGGCCCGGGGCTCGCGCTTGTCCTTGGCGACGATCGGAGCGGGCTGGGCCGCCTTGACCGGCGCGGGGCGTCGGGCCGCCATGCGCCCGGGGCGCGGAGGGGCGGCCTCGGGTCGGAGGATGATCTGATTCTTCTGCACGACCACGAGGTGTCGGCGGCCGCGCATTCCACCCAGGCCGGGTCTGCCCGAGCCGGTGGGGTGGTATCGGTACTTCGGAGGAGGCGTCAGCACCTGGCGCCAGGCGAACTTGCGCCAGCCGCGGGTGCCGACGAGCAGGTCCAGGGCCCGGGCGGCCTTCCTGTTCTTGTTGTCGAAGTACTTGTTGGGCTCGTGCACCTCGCCGGGGAGCTCGGGCTCGAGGTAGAGCCGGCTCAGCATGTTCCCGGTTTTGTCGTCGGCAAAGCTCACCACGGTGTCGTCCACCACGGACAGGGCCAGCTCGGCCTGCACAGCGTGGCCGTAGGAGTCGGTGGTCCGCACCTTCAGGGCGACCTTGTTGCGGGGCTGGTAGGCTTTCTGGGAGGTCCGGACCTTCACCCGGAGGCTGTTCTTGCGGTTTCGGTAGACCAGCCGCTCAGCCAGGGGGGTCAGGCTCGTGTCGAACAGGGTGACCCGGGCGACGCCCTGAGCGCGGTTCAGCTTCTTTGTGTGGCTCCGGAGGTGCACGATGGCGGCGTGACCTTGGCGGGCCCGCACCGTGGCGGCGTCGATCAGGTTCTCCCGGATCATGGCCGATACGATGACTTTCTGGGTCTTGGTGCAGGCGACGCGGACGACGATGGCGGATCGTTCGCTGTCGGGGTCGTCGTAGCTATTGAGCACGCACCCCTTCGGCTTTGCGAAGGGCAGGGAGAACTTCTCGGTGATGCCCACCGGCCTGGTGATCACCGCGTGGTAGCTGCGGCCCGTGGCCGGCCGCACCGTGAACCGGCCCATGCCGTGGAAGTGGCTCCGGAACAGGGCCACCAGGTTGCCGTGGTCATCGAACACCTGGCCTTCCACGTCCGCCGGCTTGCCGATCATGTTCTTGGCGGAGAAGTAGACGCGGGACTTGAGGCCGGACACCAGGGCGCCGCCCTCGGGGAACATCGCGAACTGCACCTTGTTGAGCAGGATGGGGATGCGCTTGGACACCGACTCTGTGATCCCTCCGTCGGCGACCATCACCGTGAGCATGCCGTCTCCCAGGACGATGCGCTTGGGCAGCTTGAACCGGATCACCGCCCCGCCCTCGGCGTTGGTGGTCACGCTCACCTGAGGGAGCGAGCGTCCGTCCACGCTGATGATGCCGCTGAGGGCTTTGTCGGCGAGGGCTTCGCCCGTGGGGCGCTTCACCTCGATGGTGGCCGTGACTTCATCGCCGGCGCCGTAGGCCTTCCGCAGGAACTCGAGCTTCTTCTTGATGCGCGGGGCCTCGTAGCTGGAGATGACCACCGGCCGCTCGGCGTGCTTGCCGTCGAAGGTGTAGACCCGCAGCTTGTACTCGCCGCCTGCGATGCTCGCGGGCAGCTGGAAGTCGTTGGTGGCCATGCCGTTCTCTTCGCGCACGCGCTTCCGCATCACCACCGAGCCGCGGGGACTGACGAGCTGGTAGTTGAGCCCGTAGCTGCCCAGGGGCTTGCCGAGGTCGCGGGACTGGAGGTTCCAGGTCTTGATCCAGATGGTCTCACCGGGCTTGTACAGGGGCTTGTCCAGCTGAATATGGATCCGGCGGCCGACGCGGCCCGCGAAGTAGCTCTGGATGCGTTTGGTGAGCTTCTTGGCGCTGGGCGTGCCGGACAGTCGTTTGCTCGGACGGGGGGCGCGCTGCGCCACCCAGCCCGGCCCGGCGGGTGTTGTCAGCCGTGCGCGGCCGGGCTGATCGGGCTGCAGCCGGGCGTGGGGTTCCTCGGGCGGCGCGCCGTGGTGACACATACCCACCAAGATCGCGGCCATGAAGGGAAGAACGGTTTTTCGCATGACGTATCCTCTTTGCGGCTGATTGTTTGTCGACCCATCTGCACTAGACGCATCGCGCCTCCCGACGATCTGAACTTTTATGAAATCGTTACGTTCCTACCAAAAGTGCACGCGCGCGGGCACACCGGTGCCACTGCCCCCCGTGGTAAGGGAACGGCGGGGCGCAGGGTTGCTTACACCGCATTATTCTTCCTTCGTAACCTTGTTCACTCGTCGACGCATTCACGCGCCTACGCACTTTCACCCGCCCAGGGGATGCAGTACAGTTCGCTCCGCGAGGAGCGAGGAGCGAGCGTCGGGCTCTGGGGAGGCGGGTCGTATCGAGGTCCGGGACGACGCCGTGACCATAGGGCCTTGCAGCCCAAGAGTCGAAGGAATCAGTGATGACAGAACCACTCGAGGACCATGCGGAGCTCATCAACCAGCATATGGGCGGCTACAACCGTGCCATGGGGCTTACGTTCGTGACGGCGACGGCCGAGGAGCTCGTCGCGGAGCTCGTGATCGAGCCGCACCATCTGCAGCCCTATGGGCTCGTGCACGGAGGGGTGTACTCGGGCATGATCGAAACCCTGTGCAGCACCGGGGCGGCGGTGAACGAGATGCCCAAGGGAAACACGACGGTCGGCCTGGACAACGCGACCTCTTTCCTTCGGGCGGTTCGGGAAGGCACGCTTCGCTGTACGGCCACTCCTCTCGTCCGCGGCCGCCGTACCCACGTGTGGGAGGCGCATGTCCACGACGACCGTGGTCGCCTGGTGGCCTCCGGACGGGTCCGCCTGCTCGTGCTCGAGGCCGGCGCCGAGGCCGCCGGGATCGCCGTGGAGCTGGCACAGGATCCGTCGGAGTAGCCGGGCTACTCGAGCGTGCAGCTCGGGGAGCAGCCGTCTCTGAGAAACCGCGGAGCTACAGCGCCTGGGCCGTGCCGGTGCCTTCGACGACGCGGAAGCGGCCGTTGGGGGAGAGCCCTGAAATGGCTTCGGTGGAGCCGCCGACCCAGCGCACGGTGACCGAGTCGATGGTTGTCTCCTGGGCCAGGCCGAAGTGCACGACCCGGGAGCTCTGGGTGTTGGAGTGGCCGCCCCCCCCGCGAATGTCGCGCATCTGCGTGACCCCGCCCGCGGTCAGGGTGACCCGGGCGCCGATGGCGCCGCGGTTGGTGGTAGTGCCCTCAAGGACGAGCTGAACCCAGTTGTTGTCCTGGCCGAACCGGTTGAGGAAGAGGTGCACGTAGGGCGCGCCGGCGCGGTCGGCGATGATGAGATCCAGGTCGCCGTCCTCGTCCACGTCGGACCACACCACGCTGACCGCGTCGTGGACCGCGGTGCCGGTCTCGTAGGTGATGTCGGTGAAGCCGTCCGGGCCGTCGTTCCGGTAGAACTTGGAATAGTGCCCCGTGTAGAGCGTGGCGATGACGAGGTCGAGATCCATGTCGTTGTCAAAGTCCGCAAAGGTGGCGTTCACATCGCCCTCATCGTAGATGAACCCATAGTCGTGGATCCGGTTTTCGAAGGTGTAGTCGGGGGGGCCGGAGTTGATCACGAACATCGACGGGTCGCTCCAGGGCTGCACGCGGGGGTGGGCGAGGTTGGCCATGAAGAAGTCCATGTCACCGTCGTTGTCCACATCGCCGAAGTCCCCGCCGTAGGTGTGCCCACCCGGCCACGTGGGGTACATGCTCGGGATGTCGTCGTAGGCCACGCCCACCGCGGCGGCCACGTCCACGAAGGTGCCGTCTCCCTGATTCTGCCAGAGCTGGTTGGCGTAGAGGTGGTAGTTGCCCACGAAGATGTCCTGAAAACCGTCGTTGTTGTAGTCGTTCCACATCACGCCGTAGCAGGAGAGGGGCTCGGCGAGGGTCAGCCCGGCCGCGGCGTGGGCGTCGGTGAATGTGCCGTCGCCGTTGCCCTCGAAGTAGCGGTCCTGCACCGCCGGGTCGTCCGGGTAGTGGACGAGCCAGTTGCCCCAGTACAGATCCAGGGCGCCGTCGCCGTTGGCGTCGCCGAAGCCCGCCGCCGTGGAGTGGTCGAGCACCTCCACGCCGGATCCGGACAGGGCGGCGAAGCGGCCGGAGCCGTCGTTTAGCAGGATCCGGTTCACGAAGTCTTCGTCCGCCTCGCCGTCGCAGTCGTTGTCGCGGCCGTCGAGCAGCTCGGGGGCGCCGGGGTAGACGTCGTCCCGGTTGTCGTCGCAGTCCCCCGCGGTAATGGTGAATCCGTCGCCGTCGGTGTCGCTGAGGTCGCTGCCGTCGTCGGTGACGCCGTCGCAGTCGTCGTCCAGGCCGTTGGTGAGGTCTTCGGTGGCGCCCGGGTGGACGTTCTCGTCGGCGTCGTTGCAGTCGCCGTCAGCCTTGGTGAATCCGTCGCCGTCGTCGTCCGCCCCCACGTAGTTGGCGGCGAAGGCGTCCACGTGGCCGTCGTTGTCGAGGTCGGCGAACACGAGCATGGAGGCCTTGGGAACGTCGGGGAACGGGTCGAAGCCCGGGGCGCTGAAGTGGCCCTGGCCGTCGCCGAAGAAGGCGAGGGGACCTCCGGCGTTGAGGATCACGTCGTCGTGGCCGTCACTGTTGAGGTCCGCGATGGCAGCGCGGGCGGATGCGACCTCCCCCCAGGGCTGGGTCGTGTCCTCCCCGAAGAGCCGGTCACCGTCGTCCCAGGCGCAGAAGTAGCTCCCCGTGAGCTGCAGGCGGAAGTTGCCGTCGCTGCCGTAGGGCATGCTGTCGCCCGGAATGTGCATCATCGCCCGAGAGAACTCGCCGGCGGGGAGATCCTCCACCGCGAGGTATGGATTCGCCTCGCGGACCTCTATCGTGATGACGTAGTGCTGCGTGGGAAGCAGGAAGAGGTTCGCGGCCGAGACATCGATGTCGAGCCAGGTTTCGGGGTCCGGGTCGTCCACCAGGTAGTCGAAGGCGTTCATGAGATGGCCGCCCTCCCGATAGATGTCCGGGTAGGACCGACCGTAGGAGTGCGTCAGGTGGACCCGGACCGTGCCCGGGTCTCCGGCAAAGGCGGCGCGCACGGTGGAGAGCCGGAACGGGTGTTTCGGGACGATCTTCATGGTCAGCTGCGTACCGACCGGCAGGTCTTGGTACACACCCACGTAGGCGCCGCTGAGCTCCTCGACCACGGCCGGCGTCAAGGATTCGGTCCAGTCCTGGCCGCGGCAGAACCGGTCGAACTCGGCGGGCGGGCCGATGGGCTGGGCGGCGTCGCCGCCATCGAGCTCGCTGGCGTCCGCCGTGCCGTCCAGGCCGGCGTCGGGATTCGAATCATCGTCCCCGCAGGCCCCCCCCGCCAGAACGGCGCAGAGAAACACCGCAGTGAACCGACCGGGTCTTCGCCACATGGTGCCCTGACCTCCTCGTGCTGTGGAATTCAGTATAACGCCCCGCGGGGCCGACAGGGGGGATTTCAAATCCGGGGAGTGATGGAGTTGGTGGACGGGCCGGCGGGAGGTTGGACAGGGTAGGATGCACTGCTGATTGCCAGCTGGAAGAGTGTGGAGGTATAGTGTCTATGGGCATCGGTCCACCGTAGGGGAACGAGTGTCCGCGCGGTGGTGGCAGGGAGTGCATTGAACACCAAGGGATCGGACAGGGAGCAGCAGAACGTCGAGCAGGAGCTGCGGGCGCTCAAGCAGCGCCTGGACATCGTCCTGGACACGGTGTCCGATGTGTTCTGGACCATGGATCTCGACGGCCGGTTCACCGACGTAAGCTCGTCGGTCGAGCGGCTCCTGGGATACACCCGCGAGGAGTTCCTGCGCAAAGATCTCAGCGAGCTGCTCACGCCGGAGTGCTACGCCAACGTGCGGATCGTGCTGGAGCGGTCCTCGGCCCTCGCGCGGTCCGGCAAGCTGGACCGGCACCGGGCCGGCCACCTCGTGCTCGACGAGCAGCACGTGCGCAAGAATGGGTCGGTTGTCTGGACCGAGGTGACCAACCACTTCCTGTTCGACGAGGGCGGGGAGCCGGTGGGCTACGTCGGCGTGATTCGAGACGTCACGGAGCGCCGGCGCTCCGGGGCGAGGATCCGCGCCCTCACCGAAGAGCTGGAGCATCGCGTGTTCCAGCGGACCGAGGAGCTGCGGGGCAAGGAAGAGGAGCTCCGCCATGCCCAGAAGATGGAGGCCGTGGGACGCCTTGCCGGCGGCGTCGCCCACGACTTCAACAACCTGCTGGCGGTGATCCAGTCCTATGCCACGATGCTGGTGGAGGAAACGAGCTCGCCGGAGGAAACCGAGGAGAGCCTCCGGGAGATCATCGCGGCCACGGAACGCGGCGCAGAGCTGACGAAGCAGCTCCTGGCCATCAGCTTGCGGCAGCCCCTGAAGCCGCGGCACGTGGATCTCAACGAGCTGGTCGCCCAGACACACCGCGTTCTCGCGCGGCTGCTGGGAGAGGACATCGAGGTCGTCGTGGAGCTGGAGTCCGACATGAGGCGCGTTCTCGTGGACTACCAGCACATGCAGCAGGTGCTCCTGAACCTGGCCGTGAACGCCCGTGACGCGATGGAGCGGGGAGGGCGACTGACCATTCGGACGGCGTCTTCGACGGCGGAGAACATGCCCCCGGGTCGATTCGAAGCCTTCGACGGCGGGCCCTTCGCGTTGCTGAGCGTGGCCGACACGGGCTCGGGCATGGATCCGGAAGTGCTGTCCCAGATCTTCGACCCGTTCTTCACCACCAAGGGCCGCGGCAAAGGGACCGGGCTCGGGCTGTCCACCGCGTACGGCATCGTGAAACAGAGTGGCGGTGATATCTCTGTGAGGAGTCGTCCGGGTGAGGGGACCGTGTTCGACATCTACCTCCCGGCGAGCATGAAGGCGGAAACTTCCCAGAGGGAGGTCCCCATCGTCAAGCCGCTGCCGCGCCGGGCGCGCACCATCCTGCTCGTAGAGGACGAGGAGCCGGTGCGGGTCGTGGCGAGGCGAATCCTGGAGCGGGACGGCCACAGGGTGCTCGAAGCGGCGCTGCCGGAGGTGGCCATCCGACTCTGCGAGGAGCACCCGGGCCCCATCCACCTGATGCTCACGGACGTGGTGATGCCGCGCATGAACGGGCTGCAGCTCAGCTCCCTCGCCGTGGAGGTGCGGCCCGAGCTCAAGATCGTGTTGATGTCCGGCTACGCCGACGCCTCCCAAGAGGAGCTGGAACGCTCCGGCAAGGCCCTGACCTTCATCTCCAAGCCCTTCACGCCGGAGCAGCTCCGGAAGGTCGTGCGCGCGGAGCTCGCGCTGGACTGAGGGACGGCTGTCCGGGAGGAGGGAAGAAGGGTGCGCGAGCACGTGTAGGTGTGCCTGGAACGGTGGAACAGCGGAACAGCGGAATGTGGGAGTGGGGGAACGGGGGATCAATCGGGGGGGATCACGTCGGTGATCCAGCGCTCGTAGCTGACCAGCACCTCGGACGGGTGGATCGGGTCGAAGTCCTGGTTCACGAAGACGATGGTGTTGGCCGAGGAGCGGTAGTCGAAGCCGTCGCTGCGGCTCCGCTCCAGGGCGATGCCGTCCTTGGCGGCGGCGACGCTCACGGAGATGGGATAGTGGTGCAGCACCACCGGGGAGGAGTTGGCCACGATGTCTTCGATGATGATCTGCAGCGTGGAGCCCAGGTCGGACTGGCACACCGAGCCGATCTGGCCGCCCGTGGCGTTCACGACGTCGATGTAGCCCTGGCCCACCTGGCTGGCGGTGGAGCAGCCCGACGGGGGCGGGCCCACGATGGCGTGCGCGCTCCCGATGCCCTCCGGGTTGGAGATGCCGAGCAGCAGGTTGGTGGTGGGCCCGATCACCTGCTGCATGCAGGCCGGGTCGATGGTCGCCATGCCGCTGCCTTCGCCGGCGCCGCACTGGTCCTTGAGCTCCTGGGCCCGCTCGTCCGAGACGTAGATGATCACCAGCTGCGCGTCCGGCCGGATGCGGTTGGGCGCAACGGCCCGGGGGAGATGGTTCACGATGGCGTTGTAGCCCTGGGTGATGCCGTGCTCGGTGCCGCCCTCCGATTGGCCCGAGCCCCAGGGCTCGAGGACGCACGCCTGGAACTGCGCCAGGTTCGTTGAGGTCAGGAAGTGATCGTTGGACTGGCCCTGACCGGTGCAGAAGGTGCCGTTGTTGACGATTCCGACACCGACGACGCCCATGCGGAAGTCCAACCCATAGGCAATGGCGCGGTTGAAGAAGTTCACCGCGTTGGCCGCCACGGACTGCTGCTCCTCGTACATGGAGCCCGACTCGTCGATGACCCAGATGATGTCGGCCACGGGCTGGGTCGCCACCAGGTAGGTCTCGCACTCGGACTCGTGGCCGTTTCCCGGCGCGGCCAGGCCGCTGCCGTTGGCCGCGTCGTCCACGTTGAAGCCGGTGGTCTTGTTGGCGTCGCTGTAGTCGACGGTGCTGCTCACCGCGCCCATGACCACGATGTACGGGTCGGCGCCCTGGGGCTCCCGACGCTGCACGGAGAAGGCGAGCACGAAGTTGGAGATGCCCCCGCCGAACGCCAACGGCAGGTTCGTAAACTCGTTTTCGAGCTTGCCCATCAGGGTGTACACCACCAGGTTGCGCAGCTCTGACACCGTGGTGGCCGACAGGCCGGTGATATCGATCATGGCGCGCACCACCGTGGGATACTCCTCGAGCAGGATCTGCACGGAGCCCGACGCCCGCATCACCACGTGGGTGTCGCCGAGGACGGTGGTGAGCTGCTGCACGATGAGCGCGTTCTCGTCCTCCACTGAGCTGGCCTGGGGCCTGCGGGTGAAAGCGAAGCCGGCCGTGTTGGAGCTGGGGTCCTCCAGGTCGAAGGTGGTGGAGACGCCGTCGCAGTCGCTGGTGTTCTCGCAGTCGGGGTCCGCGCAGTCCACGAAGCCGTCCCCATCGTCGTCGCTGCCGTTGCCGCAGAGCTCGGTGCTGCGGTTGGTGATGATCTGATCCCGGACCACCGCGATCTCCTCCACGCCGATCTGGAACATGCCGGCCGTTGGGGTGTGGTACTGCACCGCCCGGCGGCCGTTGGGGTTGGACTCGCTGCGCAGGTTGCAGATGAACGAGCCCTCCTGGGAGTCGGGGATGCCGTCGCCGTCGGTGTCCGGGTTCAGCCGGTCGGTTTCGCCCCGGGCGCACTCGAAGGTCACCGGCGGGTCGCACAGGCCGTTAGCGAGGCAGGCCTGGCCCGGGCCGCACTCATCGGGGTCGAGGTTGGGGCAGTAGACCCCGCAGTCGCCCACGATGCCGTTGTAGTCCCGGTCCTCCTCGCCGTCCGGCACGCCGTCGTTGTCGCTGTCGAGGTCCCGGAAGTCGGGGATGCCGTCGCCGTCATAGTCGGTGGGCGGCGAGTTGATCACGCTGTCGCCGGCCTCGATGGAGTCGGGGATATGGTCGTTGTCGCTGTCGAGGTCGAGATAGTCCGGCACGCCGTCGCCGTCGGTGTCGGTGCCGTACATGCACCCCTCGTGATGGTTGAGGATCCCGTCGCCGTCGTCGTCGTCGTTGGGCTCACACGGGTTGGTCCAGGCGGCATCCGGCGTGGTGTTGTTGTTGAACTGGACCTCCCCGGGACAGCCGGTGACCACAAGGCCCAGAAGAGCCAATATGCCGAAATTAAACGAGAAGCGCGCCATTCTACACCTCGCTGGTTGACCTGTACGCCACCCCTGCTAGCAGGGGTGGATATATTCTACACCTCTAATAGTGAAGAATAGGGAAAAATGCATCCCGTCCCAAGCAGTTTATCACACAAAAAGACAATTCGGCGGAAGTCGCCCTTAGGGCACGGTATACCTGTACTTCAAGAGCAAGGCCGAGCTGCTGCACATGATCGCCGAGGAGAAGAAGCTCTACCTGGGTCGTCTCAGCAAAGTGTTCGAGGGCGACCCGTCGCCCAAGGAGCAGCTTCGGCGGTGGCTCCAGATTGGGCTCACGGTTGCCAACGAGATGCCCATCGTTTCGAAGCTCATCAGTGGAGACCGTGAGATCGTCATGTTCCTCGAAGAGATGGACACCGACGTCCGGGAGCGCACCGAGCGCTGAAAATCTGGTATCGTCTGGCACCGCTCCCGCAGCAGAGGCAACCTCTCTGCCGTCCGGCTTGGGCAGGCCCCACGGGGAGTGAGGCGGAGTCGCCTCGGAGGATAGCGCATGTGGTTACTCATCAGGACAGCGTGGCGCAATCTGTTTCGCCAACGTCGCCGGACGCTCATTACCGCGTCGGCCATGGCCGTCAGCCTCGCCATGGCGATCCCGACCTATGGCCTGATTCTGGGAGTGCGCGCCCAATTTCTGAAGGGCATCACCGGCATGGATCTCGGGCACATTCAACTCCACGATCCCGCCTATCCCCGGGGCCGGGCCATGCAGAGCACGCTCCGACGGCCGGACCTCCTGCTCGAAGCGATCCGCGCCATACGCGGCGTGGTGGCGGCATCGGATCGGGTCTACGGGTTCGGGCTGGTTTCCCATGACGTGCGCGTTCCCCTGTCCCTCGTCCCGCTGCCTCCGGAGCATCCGGCGCTCCGAGGCGAGGCCGTTCTGTTCGGCCGCGCTCTGAAGTCGACGGCCCCTTGGCGCAGGGATTCGGCGCTTGACTGTGAGGCCCTGGTGGACAACGAGAGCGCCAAGCAGCACGCCGTGGTGGTGGGCTCCGTTCTCGCGCCCAAGGCGGCCCGGCAGGGTGGCGCCTGCGAGCGGATTCGAATTGTCGGTCTGCTGAAACGACCCCTGGGATCGGCAGCGGAGCGGCAAAACAAAGCGTTGGCAGTGGGCCTCGCCCAGCAGGACGTGCAGCGCGCCTTCGCCACGACTCGCTTCACCCAGGCAATTTCCCGCAACACCTCGCCCATCGCGATCATGGGCGTGGATCCCGCCCAGGAGCGCCGCGTTACGTTCATGGCCAAGCGGGTCACCGAGGGGCGTTATCTCGCGAACCGGCCGGCCCGGGAGATCGTCGTGGGATTCCGTCTGGCGCGGATCATGCGGCTGCGGGTGGGCGCCAAGGTCTTTGTCCAGACTGCGACCCTCGACTATGCGAGCGGTGCCTTCTATCAGAACTTCAAGGTCGTGGGCATCTACAAGACCGGGGTGGACAGCGTGGATCGCACCCGCGTCTTCATACACATCGGTGACGCCCGCAAAGTGATGTCTCTGGGCAACAGAGCGCACGAGATCGTGATCATCGGCATAGACCAGAAGACGCTGGGGCCTCTGGTGGCGGAGGTGCGGCAGCGCATCTCCAAGCTCCGCCTCAGGATCACCACCGGGCGTGAGGGTCTGCGGGCGGGAAGCCGACCTCTCCCGGCGCCGATCACAATCCTCGATCCGCGGGCTGGGGACGCCGGGCTCCTCATTCCCGACGACCTGCAGCGTCGCTTCGATGGGTTGAAGGGGCTCCACGCCGTGGCCCGGCGGGTCTACGGAAAGACCGATGTCTCCCCGGTGCGCAGGCTGAAGGTGCACATCGTGCAGCTGCCCGAGGCGAGCCTGCAGAAGCTCGTGGGCACCTTGTCCAAGGATCGGTGCGCAGTGTACGTCCCTGGAAAGCTGGCCCGGCGCTGGGGTCTCCGGGTGGGGCAGAGGGTGCTCCCGTCGAGCGCCGTGGGCGATGACGCCATCGGCTGTGCCCGGTTGACCATTGCCGGGCTCCTGCCGCTGCCACCCCCCTCGGTTCCGGCGGCTGCGGACGGACTGTCGCCGCCGTCGGCGCAAATACCGCGGATCCTGGCCCCCGCACCAAGCGAAGGTGTGGACGACGACGAGCAGGGCGTGCAGGCCGGCGCGATGTCGCTGTTGATTCCTGGAAAGGCGACGTCCCTGCGCCTGGTCGGGGTCGAGCCGGACCGAGAGCGCCGGCTCTCGGCGCTGCACCGGCAGGTCGCCGTCGGCAAGTACCTGCCGACGGGCCGCCGGCAGGGCGAGGGAGACTGGCCGGTGCTCTTGCCGAACCACGTGGCGAAACGGCTCGGCGTGGCCGTGGGCGCGACGCTGCTCCTGAAGGTCCGGGATGAGGATGCCCGCACCCGCTGGCGTGCGGCGCGCGTCGTCGGCCTGCTCCGGGGTTGGGCAGCCGAACAGCCCGAGCTGGTGATGCCCTACTACCCCGCCCAGCAGGTGGACGCCCCGACGCTCAACGCGCGGGCGCACGAGCTGCTCCTGCTGCCGGAAAAGGGCATGAACCCGGAGGACCTCGCGGCGGCGGCCTCTGAGCGGCTGCTGCCGCTGGTGCGGCCCTGGGACGAGATTCGTCCGCAGATGAAAGAGCTCGTGGCGATGCAGAACATGTTCATGTCCATCATGCTGTTCATCATCTTCATCATCGCCGGCATGACCGTGATGAACACCATGCTGATGGCGGTGTTCGAGCGCATTCGCGAGTTCGGGGTGCTCAAGTCCATCGGCATGCGGCCCCGGCAGGTGTTCGGGTTGATCGTGCTGGAGACGCTGTTTCTCGCGGTCCTGGCGGCGGCCCTGGGCGGCGGCGCGGGGGTCGGCTTGGACCAATACCTGGTGGTGCACGGGTTGGACATGTCGGGGATCACGGGCGGCTTCACGGCCCAGGGCACGTTCATCAACCCGGTGTGGAAGGCGGTGTTTTCGATTCAGGGCGTGTACATGCCGATGCTCATGATGTCCCTGGTGTGTCTCGTGGTGTCCTTCTATCCGGCGCTGAAGGCCGGGCGGATCAAGCCCGTGGTCGCCATGCGACATCACAATTAGAACGGCGACCGGTTTGGGCTGACCGAGCCGGGCGGAGCGCCATGCGGACGAATGCAAGGAGAGACGAGGGAGAATATCGGGCCATATTTGACTGAGGAACGACGCCGCAAACGTCCGTATGCCGCCCGATCCGGCGACGGGAGCTCAAACCGGTCGCCGTTCCAGCGCGGGCGCGTCACCATCCCTGCGGGGAATCGCGGGGTCCATCCGTCGAAAAGTACACCCCTCCTCTGGCAGATGCTACGATCCGACCATGCGCGAATGGCTGAAACGGTTCCTGACCGATCTCGAAGGTGAACGGCGCAGCTCCATCCACAGCATTCGCGGATATCGTCATGATCTAGAGGAGTTCCTGAGCCACTGGGAAGGGCTGGGATCGCCACCGGTGGCGCCTGAGCGCCTTGACACGCTGGTGATCCGTTCTTACCTTGCCAGCCTGTCCGGTCGCGTGAGCCCCAGTAGCATCGGGCGACGTCTCTCCGCGCTGCGGAGCCTGTGTCGCTACCTTGTGCGGTGGGAGGTCATCGAGCAGAACCCGGCACGGCTGGTTTCCATGCCGCGACGGCCCAAGCCGTTGCCCGTCGCTCCCGAGGCTGATCCCGTGGCGGCGCTCCTGGAGGCGCCTCTGAGGGACACCCCCCTGGGGGCACGGGACCGCGCCCTGCTGGAGGTGCTCTACGGTGCCGGACTGCGGCGCAGCGAGAGTGTTGCGCTGGACCTGGACGACTTGATTCGGCAGGACGATCGCATCGTGATCCGAGTACGGCACGGCAAACGTGGAAAAGAACGCCTCGTCCCCCTCGGGAGCAAAGGCGCCCGCGCCCTCCACGACTACCTTCCGCTGCGCCCGCGCCTGCTCGAGAAGGCCCGGGGGAACGGTCCCGTGGAGGCGCTGTTCCTCAACTGCCGCGGCGGTCGGCTCTCGGGGCGGAGTGTGGCCCGGGTTCTCGATCGGCACCGCGCCGCGGCCGGTTTGAGCCCGGACGTCACCCCGCACGCCCTGCGCCACAGCTGCGCCACGCACATGCTCGACAGCGGGGCCGACCTGCGCTCTATCCAGGAGCTGCTCGGTCACGCCAGCCTGAGCACGACCCAGCGCTACACCCATGTCAGCGTCAGCCGGCTGCTCGCCGTGTACGACGACGCACATCCCCGGGCCAAGAAGAAGGCGCGTTAGGCCCCACCCCCGCGCCCCAAGGTGAGGTACAAGCCCATGAGACGACCGCTTCATCCCCGCATTCGCTCGACCACCGTGGTCGGTGTCCGCCGCGGCGGCAAGGTGGTGATCGCCGGCGACGGCCAGGTGAGCATCGGAGACACCATCGTCAAGGGCACCGCCCGCAAGGTGCGCCCCCTGTCAGACGGGAAGATCCTGGCGGGCTTCGCCGGCTCGGCGGCCGACGGCATTGCGCTGTTCGAGAAGCTCGATACCAAGCTCCAAGAGTACAACCAGAACCTCACACGCGCGGCGGTGGAGCTCGCCAAGGACTGGCGCATGGACAAGGTGATGCGACGGCTGGAGGCGCTGCTGCTGGTGGCCGACCGAGAGCATCTCTACCTCATCTCCGGCACCGGAGACGTGCTCGAGCCCGACGGAGACGTGGTGGCCATCGGCTCCGGCGGCTCCTACGCCACCGCGGCCGCCCGCGCGCTCCTTAGGCACACCGACATGGACGCCAAGACCATCGCCGAGGAGGCACTCCTGATCGCCGCTTCGATCTGCATCTACACCAACGACTCGATCACCGTGATGGAGATCGACCACGTCGAATGACGCCCGCACGGCAAGGAAGTTACCGATGAACGAGCTCAAGACGAAGAACCCCAGCCAGCTGACACCGCGGGCCATCGTGGAGGAGCTGGATCGGTTCATCATCGGGCAGGACGCGGCGAAACGCGCCGTGGCCATCGCCCTGCGAAATCGCTGGCGCCGCCAGCAGGTGCCCGACGACCTCCGGGACGAGATCGCCCCCAAGAACATCATCATGATCGGCCCCACGGGCGTCGGAAAAACCGAGATCGCACGTCGGTTGGCGCGACTGTCTCAGGCACCGTTCATGAAAGTCGAGGCCTCGAAGTACACCGAGGTCGGGTACATGGGCCGGGACGTGGATTCGATGATCCGGGACCTGACCGAGATCGCCGTCAACCTCGTCCGCCAGGAGGAGGAGGTCGAGGTGATCGATCGGGCGCGGGAGAATGCCGAAGAGCGGATCCTCGACCTGCTGCTGCCCGGCCCGTCCACCCAGGCTCGCTCCTTCACGGACCGCCCCGGAGAAGCCGTCGAACCGGCCCGCGAACCCGACGTTCCCGACGCCACCCGGGAGAAGCTTCGAAAGCTGCTCAAGGCGGGAAAGATGGACGAACGCAAGGTGGAGGTCGAAACCCAGGACAGCACGAATCCCATGGTGGAGATCATCTCGAGCTCCGGCGTCGAGGAGATGGGGTTCAACATCGGCTCGATGTTCCCCGGCATGCGCGGAAGGACCAAGCAGCGCAAGGTGCGGGTCCCCGAGGCCCTGGAGCTCCTGACCGCTGAGGAGACCCAGAAGCTCATCGACATGGACAAGGTGGTCCGGGACGCGATCCAACGGGTGGAGCAGTCGGGCATCGTGTTTCTCGACGAGATCGACAAGATCGCCGGACGCGAGCGTACCCACGGCCCGGATGTGTCCCGGGAGGGCGTGCAACGGGATCTGCTGCCGATCATCGAGGGCTCGACGGTCACCACCAAGTACGGCCCCGTAAAGACCGACCACATCCTCTTCATCGCCGCCGGCGCGTTCCACGTCTCGAAGCCATCGGACCTGATCCCAGAGCTCCAGGGGCGCTTTCCGATCCGCGTGGAGCTCGGATCGCTGGGCGCCGAGGAGTTCGTGCGGATTCTGACCGAGCCGGAGAACGCCCTCACCAAGCAATACTCCGCGCTCATGGAAACAGAAGAGATTATTCTGGAATTTCGTGATGACTCGATAAAGACCATCGCCTCGATCGCGGCGCAGGTGAACGAAACCCATGAAAACATCGGCGCGCGAAGGTTACACACGGTGATGGAGAAGCTGCTGGAGGAGCTCTCCTTCGAGGCTCCCGACATCCCCCGGCAGACAATCGTCGTCACCCACGACTACGTCCACCAGCGGCTCACCGACATCATCGCGGACGAGGATCTCAGCCGATACATCCTGTGAGCCGGTCTACAGTTCTGCGCACGAGACCAGCAGCAGCACCGCGACGAGAAAATTGCCACCCTCGGCAAGGGTCTCGCTTTTTCCCTTAACATGCCTTGATATATATACTTTTACTGATATCCTGTTGCGGTTGGGGATCGTGCGGACGGGCATGGCTCCAGGGTGCCAGAGCGCGCGAGCGAGGCGACTGGGGGCCGCGGAAACCGAGGACCTCCGAGGACCTCTGAGGACCTCATCCACGGTGAGAGGACGATTCCGTGAGCTGGATCGAGGACGACACCTATCACAGCGCTGTACCGAAGCTGCAGGCGACCAATTTCGAGAACATCGCGCTCTCCGCGGAGGAGGGGTTCGTGCTCTCCCGGGTGGACGGACACTCGACCATCGAGGAGATCTGCCTGGTCACAGGACTGCAGAAGACCCGGACCCTGGAAACCCTTGCCAAGCTCCACTCCACGGCGCTGATCGCAATCCCGGGTGCACCAGCGCCCGAGCCCGCGCGGGATGCTGAGCCAGACCCGCCCCCCGAGTCCATCTCGGACCCGGGCGTGCCCGCGGAACCGATGTACGAGCCCTTCGTGGCAGAGGCGGACTGCGACCTGTCGGAGGAGAAGCAGCAGGAGATCCACCATACCTACGTGCGGTTGGACGAGCTCGATTTCTACGAGCTCTTGGGCCTCCACCCGGGCTGCGGGGTCAGGGAGGTCCAGCGCGCCTACCGTAAAGTGTCGCTGAAGTACCACCCCGATCGATTCTTCGGCAAGGAGCTCGGGAGCTACAAAAACAAGCTGGAGGCCATTTTCCGCCATCTGAGCAATGTGGCCGAGTATCTCTCCGACGATGACGAGCGGGCGACTTACGAAGCCTCGCTCAGCTCGGCCTCGTCTGGGACGCCCAGACCGGCCGGCGACCCGGAAACCCTGGACGAGCTCCCGGCCAGCCCGCGGCCGCGACGGGTCACCAAAGAGGACCGGCTCCGCCGCCTCAGCGGCGTACTGGGCATGTCCACCCGAGAAATCAGGGCGGCCGCGCAGCAGCACAAGCCGACGCCGGGCGCCCTCAGGACCGACAAGGCACCTGAAATCTCAGCGGAACGTAAGCGTCGTATCCGGTCCGACCGGCGTCAGAAGACCAAGACGATGCTCACGCCGCTCATGCAGCGCAAGGAAAAGGCCAAGCGACACTATGATGAGGGTGTCAAGGCGTTGCTGGACAGCAATTGGCCCGCCGCGGCGTCGAACCTCAAGCTCGCCACCACCTTCGACCCCAAGAACGAGGAGTACCGGGAAAAGGAGCAGCTCGCCATGGGGCGCGCCCGCGAGGGGTCGGCCTTGGCCTACGCCAAGCGCGCAGCCTTCGAGGAGTCGGTGGGACATTGGAGCGAGGCCGCGCGCCTGTACTGCATGGCTGTAGAGCGGAACCCGACCATCAACAATCTCTGTAACGCGGCCGACGCCCTCTGCAAAGGGGATGATTTGAAGCGCGCCGTTGATTATGCTACAAGGGCGAAGGAGCTGGATCCCAACAGCGTACAAGCGCGTCTCTCGCTCGCGGGCGCGTACCTCATGGCGGGAATGCCCAAGAATGCCAGGCGAGAAGTGGAGTACGCCCTCACGCTGGATTCGGACAACCGAGTCGCCAAGTCCCTGTTGAAAGATATCAAGCGGGCCGAGTGACCCGGCCCGCGCTGCTGGAGGATACACGCTGTGACCGTGAAAGTGATCGGGATCGACCTCGGAACCACCAACTCCTGTGTCGCCATCGTCGAAGGCAGCACGCCGGTTGTGATTCCGAATCGTGGCGGGTACAAAACCACGCCGTCCATCGTCGCCATTGCCGAAAACGGCAAGCAGCTCGTGGGACACATCGCCAAGCGGCAGGCGATCACCAACGCCGAAAACACGGTGTACGCGGCCAAGCGCCTCATCGGGCGCAAATGGAACTCACCGGAGATTCGCGCGGCCTCGGAGACGATGCCCTACGAGCTCGCCGAGGGCCCGCACAACGACGTCCGCATCAAGCTGCGCGACAAGGTGTACTCCCTGCCGGAGATCAGCGCCAAGATCCTCCAGGAGATGAAGGTGGTGGCCGAGGACTACCTCGGAGAGCAGGTCGCCAAGGCCGTGGTCACCGTGCCGGCGTACTTCAACGACGGCCAGCGCCAGGCGACCCGCGACGCCGGGCGCATCTCCGGCTTGGACGTGATCCGGATCATCAATGAGCCCACCGCGGCCGCCCTCGCCTACGGGTTCGGCAAGAACATCGAGCGACGGGTGGCAGTGTACGATCTGGGGGGGGGCACCTTCGACATCTCCGTCCTGGACATCGGCGACGGCGTGTTCAAGGTCATCTCCACCGCCGGTGACACGTTCCTCGGCGGCGAAGACTTCGATCGCCGCATCATCGACTGGCTGGTGTTCGGCTTCGCCAAGGAGCACAAGATCGACCTGCGAAAAGATCGCATGGCGCTCCAGCGGCTGAAGGACGTCGCCGAAAAAGCCAAGTGCGAGCTGTCAGTGGTGACCGAAACGGAGATCAACCTGCCCTTCATCATCTCCACGGGCAAGGCCGACGCGCTCCATCTGCAGCGAACCCTTTCCCGAGACAAGCTCGAGGAGCTCACCATCGACCTGGTGGAGCGCACGATGCTGATCTGCCGTCGCACCCTGGAGGACGCCAACCTGGCCACCCGGGACGTCGATGACGTGATCCTCGTCGGCGGGATGACGCGGATGCCGAAGGTCCAGGAGATGGTCGGTGAGTACTTCGGCTCTGAGCCCTGCAAGGGGGTGCATCCCGACGAAGTGGTGGGCCTCGGTGCGGCCATTCAAGGTGTGGCGCTACTGGAGGAGGAGTCCGACATCCTCCTGCTGGACGTCACCCCGCACTCCCTCGGGATCATGGTGGCCGGCGGCGACTTCTACACCCTGATCGAACAAAACACGACGGTCCCCGTCTCGCGCACGCACACCTTCACGACGATCCGGGACAACCAGACCTCGGTCAAGATCCTCGTGATGCAGGGTGAGTCCAAGCGCGCCGAAGAGAACGAGCTGCTCGGCGAGTTCATCCTCACCGGCCTCCGACGCGCGCCCAAGGGCGAGGTGGAGATCGACGTCTCCTTCGAAATCAGCGCCGACGGAATCGTCAGCGTCTCCGCAACGGACAAAGAAACCGGGCAGGAACAGTCGATCACCGTGACCGCGACCTCGGGGCTGACCGAGGACGAAATTTCGAAGATGATCGACGAAAACCGCGACCTGCTTGTGGATCGGCGGGACTCGGAAGAGCTCGAGAAAGTGCGCCAGCAGGCGGAGCGGATCGTGGAGGAGATCGAACAGCTCTTCCCCAAGGTGGAAGAAGTGATCGCGGGCAGCGACTTTGGACAGGACGCCATGCGCAAAGCGCGGGCCGTCCTGCAACGGGCCACTGCCGCGATCGAGATGAAGGACGTGCAGGCCATACAGGAGTCCGTCGAAGCCCTCACCAGGACGCACAACATGTTCAAGGGCGTGGTTTCGAAGACTCGCTTGGGCTAGCTCTAGCTCGGGGCCTTCTGGGAGCCTGCTGAGGAATGGACTTGCGGAGTGGACGGCTCGGACATGGGCACCGCGGAAACCGACCAAGCGCGACTACGTAGCCTGATCCAGGATGGTGTGCGTCATCTTCGTTGTGGGAAGGTGAGCGCTGCCCTCAAGTCCTGGGAAGGTGCGCTTGGAATCGACGAAACCAACGAAACCGCGCTCAGCTACCTCGACTACATCAAGAAAAACCGGATTCGTATCGCCGTCCACCTAGGTCGGCACTCGCCGGAAGAAGGTCAGAAGATCGACTTCCCCGAGGAGTGGCCGACGCCCCCAGCCGGGCTGTGTGACCCCGTGCCGACCGTCGGCGACGACGCCGGCGAGGCGCGGGACGGTGCCCAGGCTGCGGCCGCCGCATCGGATGACGGGGAGGGCGCCGCGTCCACCGACGACACGCCCTACGTCGAGATGGAGATCACAGGGACCCAGCGTGCGATTTCCCGGAAGGCCCCCAAAAAGCCTCGGCCGGCGACGGACGAAGCCGAGGCCGAGAGCGCGGCGATTTCGGAGCCCCAGCTGCGGACACAAGCTGCGACGAGCGACACTGCGCCCACGGCCGAGGCGGCGCGCGTGGGCAGCGATGCCGCGTACGCGGCCATGGAGATCCTGGTCGACGAAGAGCCCTCCGCCGATCCCGCCGACCTGCCCCCGCCACCCGAGGCCCTCGACGCCCCGGAGATGCCCCTCGCGGCTCCGAAGGAGGCTGTCGCCGTCGAGGAGCCGCGGGACGACGTGGTGTTTCGAACGACGTCGGAGCAGCTCGAGCCCCAGGCGATCGAGCGACTCGCGGGGGCCCTCGACCAGGAGCTCTTAGACGAAGACGACGAGGCGGAGGAGAGCGCACCAAAGGCGCCCGACGACGAGGCGACTCCGGCCCGCGGGGGAACGCCGCTCCCACCCTCCGCGCCCGCACAGCGCGCCTCCCCGAGATCGCCAATCCTCGGCGCCAAGGCGTCGATCACGTTCGACGAGGCAGCGACCAATCCTCGCGCCCAGGCGGAGATGATGATGCGCCGCCTCGCCGGGCGAAACATCTCGCCCAGCACGACCCTGGCAGGCGTCGGCCCGAAGATGCTCTTTGCGGACTTCAAGGACTCCGACCTGGCCGGAGACGCGCCGTCCCTCGACTTCGGCACTCCGCCGGAAGAAGAGGACGCCGAGCTCGCCGCAGTGGACAAAGACGAGCGCACGGAGGCTTCGGCGCGCCCGGAAACCCAAGCCGGCGGCCGGCCTCCACCGGACGAAACCCTCCCGGAGCAGAGCTCCTTTCGTGAAGACGCCCGGCCGGGCGCCGCGAGCGATGCCGCACCGCCGGTGATCCGCTCGGACGATCCCAGCGACTTTGCCCAGAGCCAGGACGCCTTCTCCGACGACATCCCAACCCGGGCGCGAGCCGGCACTCCAGCGGAACCGCGGATCCGGCCGATGCCGTTGTCCGACGTCCCCCGGACAGAGAGCTCTTCCCCCGAGGATTTGGTGATCCCCGAGCGCCCCAAGGACGCATCGCGCCCCGCAGAGGTCAGCGAGGAGCTCGAAGCCATCCTTCACCCCGAACGCGGCCTGGCGCTTGCACGACACCTCTGCGACACGGGTGACTTCGACCGCAGCATGCGCCTCGCGGAACAGCTGCAGTCCCGCTACCCCGACCTGACAGGGCTCGCAGATCTGATCGACACCAACCGCCGCGTCCTCGAGCAGAAGCTGCTCGACTCGCTGGGGAACCTGGACATGATCGCGGTGCCGAAACCCGCGGAAGCCGACCTCAGCGCGATGGATCTCGACCCTCGTACTGCCTTCCTGTTCAGTCGCATCGACGGCACCATGACCGTGGAGGACCTGATCGACATCAGCGGCATGACCCGCTTCGAAACCGCACGTATCCTGGTGCGACTCAAGGAGCTCGGCCTCCTGGAGCTCGAACCCTCGTAGGCGCGAGCCCGGCCCGTGCAATCCAGCCGATGAAAGCAGACGAGCCGGGCCCGCAGGGCGGAACCATCCCGCTCCCCGGTGCGTCCTCGTCGGTCGAACCCATCGATCGTTTCTTCGCGCTCGTCGCACAACGGCTCGCCGAGCGTCGGCGTCGGAGCGCCCGGATCCCCGGATTCCGTTCGGCCGCTGTGCTCATCCCACTCGTCCGTCGCTCGGATCGGCTGCACGTGAGCTTCATGCAGCGGACCGAGGACGGGTCGACCCACTCCGGGCAGATCGCCTTCCCGGGGGGGGCTCGCGAGGCCACCGACGTCGACGAGATCGCCACCGCGTTGCGCGAGGCCCACGAAGAGGTCAACATCCACCCGGATACCGTGACCCCCCTCGGACTCATGGATGACAACGCGACCATCAGTCGGTACATCGTGACGCCGGTCGTGGGTGCGGTGCTCCAGCCGCCTCGGTACCGCCCGGACCCGGAGGAAACCCAGGACATCTTCGAGGTCCCGCTTCCCTTCCTGCTCAACCCGGAGAACGAGCGGCGCGTGCCGGACATCGAGTTCATCGGCAAGCTGTACGCACTCTACGAGTACCGCTGGCAGCAGCGGACCATCTGGGGAGTCACCGGCCGCATCCTGCACAGCTTCCTGACGGTCGCCAGAGAGGTGAACGATGCCCACGGGCTCTTCGAAATCGAGTAACAGATCGCCGCGCCCTGCCCGACCGACCAAGGGCAGGACCGCAAAGGGTAGGACCGCGAAGTGCAAGGCCGCCCGCTCGAAACCCAACCGCAGCCGCGCCGGAGCCCCCGCCGCGCTCCAAACGCGACTGCAGGCGATCCTGCAGGGACTCGACCAACTCTACCCGGCTGTGACCTGTGCGCTCGTCCACCAGGACGCCTTTGGGCTGCTGGTAGCCACCATCCTCTCCGCGCAGTGCACCGACGAACGGGTCAACCTGGTGACACCCAAGCTGTTCGCCCGTTACCCGGATCCGGCCTCCCTCGCCGCTGCCAACCTGGAGGACGTGGAAGAGCTGATACGCTCCACCGGGTTTTTCCGGAACAAGGCACGCTCCCTGGTCGGCGCCGCGCAGGCGATCACCAACCAGTTCGGCGGGGCGGTGCCCCGCACCCTGGAGGAGCTCGTGACCCTTCCGGGCGTGGCCAGGAAGACCGCCAACGTGGTGCTCGGCACCGCCTTTGGCATCGCCTCCGGTGTGGTCGTAGACACCCATGTGAAGCGGTTGGCGGGCCGCCTCGGGCTGACCTCACAGACCACACCCGAAAAAATCGAGCGCGACCTGATGGCGCTGCTGCCCGAGGCCGAGTGGATCGAATTCAGTCACCGCCTGATCTGGCACGGCCGTCGGGTGTGCAGCGCCCGCACACGCCACTGCGACCGCTGCCCGCTCGCGCCCCACTGCCCGTCTACGACCGTGTAGCCTCCCGCCAGGGAGGGCAAGACAGGTCCGGATTGCCGGTGTCCGGGTACGACACCACTTGCCCCTGCCAGGTCCTGACACGAACCTCGCCGGGGCCAGAAAACACGATCCCCTCCGGCGCAACAGCCACCTTGCCGAATCCCCCCGGGGCATCCAGCGCGAAGGTGGGAATCCCGAGCCCGGAGACCTGTCCACGCAGCTGCGAGACGAGCTCGAGTCCGGCACGCACCGGGGTGCGAAACCGTTCGGTCCCGACTACCGGATCCAGCTGAAACAAGTAGTACGGGCGCACCCGGATACGCAAGAGCGCCCGAGACAGCGCTTTCAAGATCTCGCCGTCGGAGTTGATCCCCCGCAGCAGCACCGACTGATTGGCCACGGGATGGCCGGCGTCGACGAGTCGCGCGCAGGCCTCCTGGGCCTCGGCGGTAACCTCTCGGGGATGGTTGAACTGCGTGAGCACGAACAGCGGCTTGGACCCGCGCAGCACCCGCAGCAGCTCGTCGGTGATCCGCATGGGACATGTGACCGGCGCGCGCGTGTGGATTCGGAGCACCTCGACGTGCGGCACGCTCCACAGTGGAGCCAGAAGCGATGCGAGCTCCGCGTCCGTTCGGGTGAGGGGATCGCCGCCGGAGAGAATGACCTCCCGCACGTCCGTGTGGTCCTGCACATAGGCCACCGCGGCGGCGCGCTGATCCGGTCTGCAGAGAAACTCCGAGGGGGACCGCGCTCGCCGGTTGCAGTGGCGGCAGCGAACGGGACAGTCGGTGGAGGCCAGCAGCACCACGCGATCCGGGTAGCGGTGGATGACTCCCGGGACCGGGCTCCGCTCCCGCTCTCCCAGCGGGTCGACCCGCTCACCCGCGCCACACCGCACGTCCTCGGGGTGGGGGAGGGCCTGCCGCCGGATGGGGCAACGTGGGTCCGCGGGATCCATCAGCGACAGGTAGTACGGTGTAACCGCCACCGGCGGCAGGGAATCGACGGCAAAGGCCTCGCGCTCCGCCGGTGTCAGTCGGAGGCGTGAGGCCAGGTCCTCGGCGGACCGAAGGCGATGGGCAAGCTGCCAGCGCCAATCGAGTGGCGCGTCGGCTCCGGATCGATCTTCTGCTCGAGTCTGCATGGCCATGGCTCACTCAACGCGATACCATAGGGTTCGCGCAAGAAGAAGTTCGAAGCGCCGCGGGCGCCGAGACGCCGCTGCCACAGCGCGAGGAGGGCGACAACGATATCGATCAAGCGTCAGCTGGCAGCGCGCGCCCGCGCCCTGGGCTGCTGCGGTTTCGGTGTGACCGCGGCCGGGCCCGTGGCCGACCACGCCCGGTTTCACGCCTGGCTCAGGGACGGGTACGGAGCGGACATGGGGGCCCTGACTCGGGACGCCGCGCTTCGAGCCGATCCGCGTCGGCTCCTCCCCGAGGCCCGCTCCGTGGTGGCAGTCGCCGTCCCGTATTCCGGCTGCCGTGATCCGGGCGCCCCTGCTCCACCGGGATTGCTCTGCTCCCTGGCGGTGGGGCGGGACTACCACCGGGTGGTGCGAGACATCTTGACCGAGCTGGCCGGCCTGCTCGACGGGAACGGCTCGACAAAAGCAGCCGTGGACACGGCTCCGGTCCTGGAGCGCTCCCTGGCAGTGGCCGCCGGGCTCGGAGCGGTGGGACGCCACACCCAGCTGATCGTTCCCTGTCAGGGCTCCCGGGTGGTGCTCGGAGTGCTGCTCACCGAGCTGGCCCTGGAGCCCGACAGACCGCGCGCGGACGATCCCTGCGGCGTCTGCCGGGAATGTCTCGACGCCTGCCCCACGGGTGCGCTTCGACCGGACGGACGTCTCGACGCGCGCCTCTGCCTCTCATACTGGACAACGGCGACGCGGCAGCCCATTCCCCGGCCGCTGCGTCGCCCCCTCGGAAATCGCCTCTACGGCTGTGACACCTGTCTGGACGCGTGCCCCCACAACGCACCCCGGCTCCCCCGTCTCGCGCCTCCGGCCGCCCTGCACGGCGACGCGCACCGGAGCCTGGATCAGCTCCATGCGCTCCTGGGCCTCGGTCAGCGGGCGCTCCGGCGAGCCCTGGCAGGCACGGCGCTGGATTGGCTGCACCGGACCACCCTGCTCCGCACCGTGTGCGTCCTGCTGGGCAACGCGCGCGATCCGGCGAGCGCGCCGGCCTTGACGCGGGCGCTGGGGGATCGCGCGCCGGAGATCCGCGCGCACGCGGCCTGGGCGCTGGGCGAGCTCGGAGTTGGCCGTGATCACCTCCGAGCTGCGCTGGCCCGGGAAACCGATCCGACGGCCCGACACGAAATGACGCTGGCCCTGGAAGGGTCGGAATCCGACTGAACCGGTTGTCGCCTCGGCCCCGCTGTGGCACGCTGGGCACATGCGACCCTCTCCGGGACACCTCGCGGCCCTCGCGCTCCTGGTCTTGATCGGCCTGCCGCCGACCCGGGAGGCCGCCGCCAGGCGCACCTCCCGGACGTCTTTCCGCGACAAGACAGCCGGCATCCAGATCTTCATGCCCGGGGAGTGGGTCCGGCAGATCCGATCCGCCTTTCCCGGCGTGTTGGCGACGTTCAAGCACCCACGGCTCAAGGCCCGGTTCGTGCTCGCCGTCCGGCGGCGCAAGCTGTCCGAAACCGCGCCGGAGCTCGCCCGTAAGAACGCCGCGGTGCTGAAGGCCCGAAAGTGGAAGGTGGGCGAGCCGTCCTCCACGCGCCTGGGCAAGCTGCTGGCGGTGCAAGTGGTCGCCGCCGACGTCAAGGGCGCCACCCTCGTCAGGCAGATCTACGCGGTGCGCGGGGAGTTCGCCTACGTGCTCTCCCTGGTTGCCCCGGTCGAGGTCGGCGCCCGCCTGGAGAAGGACTTCCTCTTTGTGCTGAAGTCCACCCGCTTCTCCCGCTAACCCTTCTTGTAAATCAGGAAGTAGTACAAGACGCCGGCGACGGCCGCGGCGGCGATGAGGAGCAGCAACAGGATCGTGCCCAAAGACGTCTTCTTCGGGGGCTCCCCCTTCTCCACCTTGACCTTGAGCAACCTGTCCTCTTCCAGGCCCCAGATCTCGTCTGCCGCGGTCAGCCCTACCGGAATCATCTCCGGGTGGTCAGACTCGGTGATGCGCACGCTCTTCCAGGTGTAGGTGTCGAACACGACGAGCGGGATCTCTTCACCGAAGTCCCCGATCACCAGATACCGCCCGTCTCCCGACGAGAACATCTGCGTCCGATCGAGTTTCTTTTCCTTGTAGAGCAAGGGCTTGGCCTTCCCCTTCTCCCACACGTACAGCCCGGCCTCCTGATTCTGGAACTCGCCGCAATACACCCCGATCTTGGCGATCTGGAGCGAATTCTCGTCCACCTTGGGATCCGGATGGTAATGGAAGATCACGAACTCCTTGCCTCGATCCGGAGTGACGAGCAGGAAGCGGTTGGCGATGTCCCAGAAGATCCGCTCCATCTTCATGTCCCGCACAAAGGTCGTGAGCTTCATGATGGGCCGCAGCAGGGCCGGATTGTCCAGGGCGCCCTGGCCCGTGTGAATGTTGATCTCCCACAGGTCGAACTTACCGATCAGGTGCACCCAGCGCCGGTCCGCGCTGCACGTGAGCTGGGACAGGGCGATCTTGCGCATCCGCTCTCCCAGGTGGTCCACGCTCCGCACCTGCTTGAGCTGGGGCACCGGCTCGGAGAGCACATACACCTGGAGCGCCTTGCCCTCCCGCGTGATCTCATACAGCACCGACCGATCGGCGCCGCTCTTGAACTCGTGGGAGATCGCCCAGATGATCCCGTCGTTGGCCAGGTACGCCCGCTCGAAGGAGAGCGGCGCATCCCCTGGAAGCCGCTCGTGGGTGAAGGAGGTGGCCGGTTTCGAGAACACCGGCGCCAGGGTCTCGGGGTGCAGCAGGGTCACCTGCTGAGCGCTCCCGTCCGGCGCGTCGCGGCGGTCCGCCTGGGTCAGGAGCAGGATTCCCAGGGGCGAGCAGTCCCCGAAGTCCAGGCCAACGCCCATGTTGGTCCAGCGCGAGGAAACGGCACCGGTTTCGATGTTGTGCAGGACCACTCCGTCCTGCCAGAGCATGATCAACTGTTCGCCGGAGATAGCCGCCTCGAGGAACTTGTCGGTGTTCAGCCCACCGGGCCCCTGATATTCCGCGGGAAGCTGCAGGTTGCAGGTGGACACCACCTCCACGTGTGCGTATTCACCCAATTCGGGGATCGGCATGGCTCTCTCCTTCGGGTTGCCGCGCGTCCATGCGGCTGGCCTCTTAGGGTAAGAAAGCAGACTCGGCCCGTCAACACGTCTTTCGTGGGTTATGGTAGAATGGATCCGATGCCCCCTCGACTCAAAATCAGCCTGCTCGTCGTTGCCCTCACCCTGGGGTCCGGATGTGGTCCCAGCTCCAACGCCGACCCCGAGGATGCCACGGTCGACGCCATCGCCGATGCTGCCCGCGACGCCTGGGTGCTGCCGGACGCGCTCCCCCCCGTGGACGCCGGCCCCCCGGTCTGCGGCAACGGAGACGTCGAACAGGGGGAGGTGTGCGACGACGGCAACCTGGTGTCCGGCGACGGCTGCAACTCCACCTGCTCCCTGAACGATCGCTGGGACGTGGTGGGCAGCTTCTTTACCGATGGCGACCAGAAGGAGCCGGCGCTCAGCTGCGACGCCAGCGGAGTGATCGCGGTGTTCTCGGACTGGAGCGGGCTGGACGGGGCGGGGGCCGCGGTGCGCGCGCGCCTGTTCGGCACTGACGGCCAGCCGCGAACGGCCTTCCATGGAAACGACTATGAATTCACGGTCAACACCGAGGCCGGCGGCCACCAGGCCGCACCCCGGGTGGGGCTCCGTTCGGACGGCACTTCCATCGTAGTGTGGGCCGACGACAGCAACGCCACCGGGCTCGCTCCGGACGTACGGGGGCGGCTGCTCGCGGCAGACGGCGCCGGGCTCGGACCGGATTTTCTCCTCCCGAGCGACGACACGGGCGACCAGGCCACGCCGGCGGTGGCCGTTGCCGACGACGGCGGTTTCCTGGCGGTGTGGGTGGACAACAACCCGGCCGGGCCGGACACCGCCGGCTACGGCATCAAGGGACGCCTCTTCGATCAGTACGCACTCCCCCAGGTCAACGCCCAGACCGCTGACAGCGGCTCGTTCCAGATCAACCAGGTCGTGGCGGGCACACAGTTCCAGGTCGACGTGGCGTACCTGGGGGATCGCTATCTGGTGGTGTGGGCCGACGGCTCGGGCCAGCTGGACAGCTCCTCCTTTGGAGTGGTGGGCGCGCTCCTCGACCTCCAGGGGAACTTCCTGGGGCCAGCCACGGACTTCCTGATCAACACGACCACCTCGGGTCTGCAGGCGGCCCCCCGGGTGGCGTCCCAACCGGGGTACGGGGCGGTGGTGGTCTGGACGGACGACAGCCAGGCCACCGACCTGTTCCACTACGGCATCCGCGCACGGCTGCTGGATCTCGACGGAGCCGGCCGCACCAACAGCGCCAACCTCACGGACGCCGATTTTCAGGTGAACACCACCCACACCGCCGGGCAGCAGCTCCCCAGCCTGGCGTCCCTCAACGACGGGCGCTTCCTCGTGGTCTGGCAGGACTGGAGCGGCGAGGACGGCTCCGGGGCCTCGGTCCGCGGGCGGCTGCTCAATCTCACCGCCGCGCCCATCGTCAACGACCTCTCACCGCTGGGCGACGACTTCCAGGTCAACACGACTTTCTGGAACAGCCAGCTGAGTCCCACGGTGTGCGCCGCGGGCACGTGGTTCGTGGCCATGTGGGAGGACGAGAGCGGGCAGGACCCGGACCAGTCCGGCACCGCCGTCCGGTATCGACTCCTGCCCGGCCCATGATGCGCAGCGCGCCTCACTCCATGGAGTGCGAAATCAAGCTGACTCTCGCGACCGCCGAGGACTATCAGCACCTCCGGGAACAGCTGCCGAACCGGGTGGGGGAGCTGGAGCAGCACAACCTGTTTTTCGACACTCCGGATCGGTTGCTGGCCGCGGGGCACTGGACGCTGCGCCTCCGCCGGGAGGTCCCGGAGTCAGGGGATCCGACCTGTCTGGTCACCGTCAAGGGGCCGTCGTCAATCATTGCCGGGGCGGTGCGGCGCACCGAGGTGGAGGGGCCCGTGGACTGTGCGCTGTGGGAACGCGCCCAGACAAGGGACCTCGAATGCCGAGAGCTGGCCGGCCCCCCCATGGCGTTTCTCGCCAGGGAGCTCGACCTGCGGGGTCCGCTGCGCCGCATCCTCGGCTTCGCCAATCGCCGCACCGTGTTCGGGCTCTCGCTCGCCGACGCGCCGCGCCAGCTCCTGCTGGACCGAACGGTCTTCGAGGGCGGACAGGTCGACCACGAGCTCGAGCTCGAGCTGGACGCACCGACCTCAGAGGACGCGGTCGCGCTCCTCGAGATCGCGGCCGTGACGCTCACCCTCAGGCGACTGCTGGAGGGGCTGGGCGTCACCGCCGAGCCGGCCCGATCCGGCAAGTACTCCCGGGCGCTGTCCTACGCCGCCCGGGGCTGAGCGTCCCCCTACCGGAGGGGCAAGGTGACCGTCTGCCAGGTATCCCCCGCGGACCTCGCCTCGAAGGAGAGCCCTTCCCCCGACGCATCGAACCGCAGGGTGTGGGAACGCACCTGCTTGAATCGCCCCCGCGCGTCGCCGTCCATCACCACGACCGCTCCGGCGCCGGACTTCACGCCCACGTAGGCCCGGTGCTTGCCGTCCGGGCTGAATCGAGGTGAGTCCACCGGAGGAAACACCGCGCTCCTCTCCACGCCATTGATCACGACGAAGCTCTCGCTCAAATACCGCTCTTTTCCCCGGACCGCGTAGTTGTACGCGGCGTACCCGAGCTTCGAGCCGTCGGGGCTGAAGCGGGGCGGGGCAATGGAGTCGTAGGCCTTTCCCCTGACGCCGTCCACCACCACCACGCGTTTGCTCCCGGTCTCCACCCAGTAGGCGAGCCGCCTGCTGCGCGGGCCGAACACGATCACCGGAACGTTCGCCCAGTTCGAGACGATGGCGCCGACGGACGCCGTCTCGCTTGCGCGGACGCCGTCCACGACGGCGAAGATGCCACGCGACGTGCGCGAGAAGAACGCGACCCGACGTCCGTCCCGGCTGTACTGGGGATCGTTGTAGGGAAAGCCGAACAGCGGATACCGGGCCTCCTCCGCGCCGGAGCGCACCACAAAGAAGTACCGACAGGCGCCCGAGGTCTGTTTCGCTCGGCAGATCTTGGCCAGCCGCAGCGTGCGCTTCCCATCGGGGCTGGTCAGCGCCCGGGGCCCGCCCTTCTCGATCCAGACCCGAACGTTCGGCCCCTGTTTTCGACCTCGCGCAAAGTACACCTGCCCCGGCTCGAAGGTGAGCGTCAGCGCGATCGGCTTGGCCGTCCGCCACGTCTGCTCCTCGCTCCCGCGCAGGCGGGTGGAGGTGAGGTACCCGACCAGCACGGTCGTGGGGCGCCTTTCCGCCGCGAGCTCCACCACGTCCACGCGGTAGCCGAGGCGGCCCCGGTCTCCCGGATCGAACCGCTGTCCACCGATCCCGAAGAGCACCAGCCGATACCCCACGACCAACAGCGCCGTCTTCGAGCTGCCCGCCAAAGCGACCTGATGGTGCATCACGAAGCGGTGTCGCTCCTCGGTACCGGTGCATCCCAGGACAATCAGCGCCGCTGCCAACGCCAAACACGAGGTCGAGCATCGCGCCGGGCTCATCGCCATCACCTCCAGCTAGCTTGTCGGTTCTCAGCAGAGCCTGGCACGGAATCTCCACCCGCACAAGCGGACGCTCGTCGCGCCGCGCCGCGGTCTGCACAGTGAGCAGAATACTGCACAGTCACATGCGCACGCGCCTGCACAGACCGCTGCGGCACCGTCTGGTTTCGTCCGTGCCACCCTCGCAACCTCTCGGGAACACGAGCATTCCCGAACCTGGCCCAGCCGTTGCTCATGCTGTTTCATTCCACGGCAAGCAGCGAGCAGCCGCCTGGTGAATTGGAGACAATGCCCTATGCAGAGCCCAGCACTTGTGCAAACCTCGGCCGCGAGGGGTAGGTAGGATGAACGCTCAGGAGTGGATATACCTGCTGGCGTGCGTGGGGCATCTGGCCCTGTGATTTCTGGTGCTCCTGCGTGGCTTGAAAAACTCCCTCTCCCTGCCGCTCGGCCTGCTCTGCCTCGATATGTTCATCTGGAACTTCGCCACCTGGGCCCACCGGATCCACGGCGCGACGACCTGGCAGTACGTGGATCTCACCTTCTCGCCGATGACCCCGCGTGTGACGACTTCTACACTACAAAAGCCACCGGCTCGGGGCTGGGGCTGTCCTTTGTGAAGCGGATCGCGCAGGCACACGGCGGCGCCATGACGATCTCGAGCGCTGCCGGAAAGGGCACCACCGTGGCGCTGCGCCTGCCCGTTGACAACCCCGCACCAGAGGAAGGGACAGGATGATCAAGAGCACCATACTTGTTGTGGATGACGACGTCGCCGTGGGGACAGTGCTGGAAACCCTGCTGCGGCAGGACGGCCTCGAGGCCGAGCACGTAACCTCCGGCGCCCAGGCCCTCGCGGCCCTGGAGCGCCGACCGTACGAGGCGGTCATCAGCGACGTCCGCATGCCGGGGATGGACGGCATGGAGCTGCTCGCTGAAATCAAGCGCCGGCACGGCGAGCTACCCGTGGTCATGCTCACCGCCTACGGCACCGTCGAGCTGGCGGTGCAGGCCATGAAGGCCGGGGCGGCGGAGTTCGTGCTCAAGCCCTTCGACCGGGAGGAGCTGCTGTACGTCGTGCATAAGGCCCTGGCCGGCACCACGCCCGGCCTCGACGAGGCTCCGCCGCCGCCGCAGGGAACGAAGCTCATCGGAGACTCTCCACAAATGATCGAGGTCGGTCGGCTCGTCGGCCGGGCCGCGACCACCGACGCCACGGTGCTCATCCGGGGGGAGAGCGGCACGGGCAAGGAGATCGTGGCGCGGTCGATCCACGAGCAGAGCGGACGCGCGGACAAGCCGCTGGTCAAGGTGCACTGCGCCGCCCTGCCGGACACCCTGCTGGAAAGCGAGCTCTTCGGCTACGAAAAGGGCGCGTTCACCCCGTGGACTTTGTCAGCAAGCTGGAGGAGGACCTGGCCGGCGCGAGCGGCCTGCTGGTCCAGTCCATGCTGGCCGGCGCGGAGCGGCACGGGCTGCTGGTGGTCACCGCCGGGGTGCTGTGGGATTCGCGCGACCACGAAACCACGCCGAGCAAGGGGATGCTGCACGACCTCTCACTGCGGGGCGGCGCGGGGCTCGGACCCAACCTCGGATACGGTGGACTCAACGCCACCTTTCGGTTCTACACCAGGCTGTACAAGGAGTTCCTCGTCTTCGCCGCCCGGGGGCTGCTGGACGTCCTGGTCGGCGACCCGCCGTTCTATGAGCTCTCCCGCCACGGCGGGCTCGGCGCCGGGGACACCACGGGCGGCGGGAAATCGATCCGCGGCGTGGGTGGGCAGCGGTTCCTCGGGAAAATCAAGCTGCTGCTAAACGCGGAGCTCCGCTCCAAGTTCTTCCACTTTCGCATCAAGACGCACCGCTTCAACGTCGGCGGGGTGGCCTTCGTGGACGCGGGGCGCGTCTGGACGGATGGTAAGACCCGGCGCGAGCTCGACGGCCTGAACTTCGGCCTGAAGGTCGGAGTGGGCGGCGGGCTGCGCATTCAGTGGGGCGAGCACTTTCTCGTGGGCGCCGACTTCGCCTACTCCCCGGCGGACGGAAACCTCGGCGTGTACATCGATGTGGATCACGCTTTCTGAGGGGCTGGCGTTTCGACCCCGTCAATCCCAGCGGTCGTTGCCGCAGCGGTGACAAAACAGCGCGTCGGGATCCACGAGCTCCCCACAGCGGGGACAGACGACGTCGTGAGTGCGGCCCGCGGCCGGAGCGTAGGATCGGTCGGGGGGGCGGGCGTCCTCGTCCAGCACCACGGTTTCGGCCCGGCTGGAGCTGAAGACGAGGCCCGGCGCGGTCCAGCGGCGCTGCGCGATGACGCCCGCGACGGCGATCACCAGGGCAATGCCGAGCTGCTCGGCGGTGAGCGCGCCCAGGCGTCCCTGCAGCCACGAGAGGCTGATCTTCTCGGGCACGGTTGCCCGGCCCAGCAGCGGTGACAGCCCCACCATGACCAACAACCCGCCGGCCACAGCGGTGAGGTACACGATGAGCCGGCGGTGCCAGAGCGCGGTCAGCGCGCCGCCCACGGCAAACACGCCGGCGAACACAGGCGCAGACGGCGACTTGCCCAGCAGGGACGCCACGGTCAGGGCGATCCCGGCACAGGCCGCCCCGCCGGCGAGGAAGAGCCCGGCGTAGTACACCGCCGCGGCGAGCCAGGCCAGCAGCAGCCCCGTCCCCCCGGCGAGCAACATCGCCCACAGGGGCTCGAGCTGCAGCTCCCGGCCGGCAAGCCCGCCCAGCCACAGCCCCGCGACGAACCCGCCGACGGCGAGAAAGAGACGGAACACCCGGTATCCCGCGAAACAGAGCACCAGTCCGTACAGCGCGATCAGCGCCGAGACGATCTGGTAGAGCTCAGGGGACATGCGGTTTGAATTGTGTCGGCCAGGGGGGATTCTGTCAATTTCTGCCGGAGCACGGCTGCCGGAGCGCGGATCGCACACTCTCCCCCGGCGCGTTGTGTTTTCCAGACCCGGCTCTTTTGGCCTAGTCAACCGCACGGAAACGGCTACATTCATGGACAGTTCGGACCGCCCTGGGCCGGAAGGAAACGATGACTCGCGAGCCGGATCCGATTGCCTCAACAGAGACGTTCGTCAAGGAGCCGAACGAGATCGACACCCGGAGCTACCTCCTCCGGAACCTGGTCTATCTCGGTGTGGGCGTCGTGGTCATCGTGGCCCTGGCCTTCCTGGCTCAACGACACCTGGGACAGCACCTCGCAACCTCCAGCCGGTTTCTCACGGAAACCGTGGGTTATCCCGGGGTGTTCGTGTCCATCTGGCTCATCGATACCTTCACCCTGCCCATCTCGCCCGACGTGGTGCTGGCCTTTGTGGCGCACCACGGCTCCAGCCTGCACGCACCCACCGCCCTGGCGGTCATCTGCGTGGCGTCCATCGCAGCGGGCAACACGGGCTACTACCTGGCCAGGAAAATCGGCCGGACGCAGTTCATCCAGAAACGACTGGCCAGGAGCTTCAGCAAGGGGCACGCGCTCTTCGAGCGGTACGGCGTCTGGTCCGTGGTGATCGCCGGGCTCACGCCCGTGCCGTTCTCCATCGTGTGCTGGTTGGCCGGTCTGTACCGGATGGCTCCGCTGCCTCTCGCCCTTGCGACCCTGAGCCGCATCCCGCGGTTCATTGGATGGTACTACCTGATTCGACTGGGGTTCTCATTATGACAGACAAAAAGCTCACCATCGGTCCGGGGGCTGACCTGCGCAACGCCGATCTACGGGACGCCGACCTTCCCGAGGCGGACCTGCAAGGGGCGGACCTCACCGGCGCCGACCTCACCGGCGCCGACCTCGAAAACGCCAACCTCGCCGGCGCGACCCTCAAGGGGGCCGTCCTGGACGACGCGGATCTCGAAAACGCCATCCTCAAGGGCGCGAATCTCGAGGGGGCATCCCTGGTCAGCGCCGACCTGGAGGCAGCGGACGCGAGCGGCGCCAACCTGCGCGGCGCCAACCTCAGGGACGTGGATTTCTACCGCACGGACCTGCACGGCGCGGACCTGCGAGAGGCGAACCTCCAGGATTCGGACCTGGAGCGCGCCGACCTCTCCGGCGCCCTGCTGGAGCACGCGAACCTCAGCAATGTGGATCTCGAGCGAGCCAACCTCACCGGGGCCGACTTGCGGGAGGCGCTGTTCGTGGATGCCGACCTCGAGGGGGCCGACCTGACCGACGCCAACCTCGAAGGGGCCAGCCTGGTGGACGCGGATCTCGAAAACGCCAACCTCACCCGCGCCAACCTGCGCAACACGGCCCTGGACGGCGCCGACTTCGAGGGTGCGAACCTGGAAGACGCCGACTTCACCGGCGCCACCCCCCACCCCGACGAGCTGGACCCGGACGAGCTGGACCCAGACTGAGCCCGAGCCGGGCTGAGCCCAGGCTTCCCGAAGATCACTGCTGCGAAGACCCTTCGGCACAAGCACCGGCGCGCGGCTCGAGGAGCGTGTCGGACGCGGCCGCCTCGGAGAGCCGATTCAAGATCAGCTCACCCCACCACTGACACACCTGGAATTTCCCGCGGCGGGTCAGCTCCCAGGTTTGGGAATCCACGGGCCGGATCAGGCCTACGGCCTGCAGCAGCCGCGGCACCGGACCCAGGAAAAAGCGCGGATCGAATCCGAGCTGGCGGCGCAGGATCCGCAGATCCCGCACGGCTCGGTCGCGCACGGATCAGTCGTTCCGGATTCGCGCCTGGACCCGCGCGGCAAGCTCGCCGAGCCGCCTCATGACCAGCTCCGAATCGTCGACGGTCATGGTGCCCATACCACAGGTGGGGGTGAGCATGGACTGCTGCCAGATCAGCTCCCGGTCGACGTCGTGCCCGCTCAGATGGTGGACCAGGTGGCCCAGCTTCTCGTCCAGGGAGGCGGCGTCGTGATTGTGAATCTCCGCGCTCGTCGGCACGATCCCCCAGGCGATGACCCCACCGCCCTCGAGAAACGGCCGCACCGCCGGGGCGTACAGGGCGATGGACTCGCCGTATCCGAACGCGTCGAAGCTGATGATGTCCACGCCCGCGTCGATCAGGAGGGTCCACTCGGAGTTCCCGCAGACGTGTACGCCCACGAGCGCGCCCTCCTCCTGCACCGCCCGTACCACGCGGCCGAGCCGATCCACCACGTCGTTCCGGGTGACGTTCTGGTAGCAGGACGACCCAAAAGCCGAGAGGGCCGGCTCGTCTAAAAAGCAGATGATCCGGTCAGCATGGGGCCGAAACAGCCGCACCTGCCACCGGGACTTGAGCGCCGCGCTCTGCACCGTGAGGTCGGCGAAGGTGTCATCGAAGTACAGCGGCGTTCCCGCCCGGTCGAACACGGTCAGCGAGAAGGACAGCGCTCCGGTGGTATGCACCTTGATGTAGGGCGGCCGCGACCCGAGCGCGGCGAAGACCTCCAGCGCCGCCGGCAGGCCCGCGCTCGCCTCGGGGCTGATCTCGAACAGGGAGAAGTCCCCCGTCTCCGGCGCGCCGAGGGCCGCTTCGTAGAAAGCGGTCAGCTCCGCACTCAGGTCCGCCTTGGTGTCAAAGAACACCTTGCCCTTGTCCGGTTGGGCGATACGACCAGGAAGCCCCTCTGAGTACTGCGGCAAGAAGCCCTCCCGCCAGTCCCGGTTGGGAAGCTGGGGCCAGACAGGCGCCTCGGGTACCGCCTCGAGAATCGACCGCAGCGCCCGGTCGGGATCAACGTTGGGGAAGCTCCCGATGAGCGTGGCCAACCCTCTTGGTTTCATGAGCTCCTCTTGGCCGGTGGTTCCCTGCGCACGGCCGTGTGGGCCGCATCATACACAAACCGGGAACAAATCCCAGCTTCACACCTAAAGGCGGGTTTGGTTCCCGCGAGTCGGGTCCGGTTCACCCCGGTGTAATGGTCCAAAGAGCCGGACGAGCCGCCAACTACCAAACGACGGCGTTCATCGACTTCCCGGAGATCAATCCGTCGCTTCGCGACTCACTTCGCTTCCTCCGCCCCCTCCGGGGGAACCCGCGCTGCGCGCGGAGGTTGAGCTGCCCGCAGCCCAGATCGTAGAGAACCGCGCCCATCCCCGGACATGCGAGCGATGCAGCAGCGTCAGCAGCGTCAGCAGCGCTAGCAGCGCCAGCAGCAGCGGCGGGAGCGCGGCGCCCTCCGTCGTCCGGCAACCGCACCCGCCGTCGTCCGTGGTCGGGGGCGTGCCCGCGTCGCTCCCCGGTGCCGCGTCCCCGGCGGAGACGCCGCCGTCACTCACGCCGCCGTCTGGCGCAGGATCCTCTGCGCCGTGCTCGTACGCGCCCAGGTCCGCCGCGTCGTCCCGGGCGAGCCCCCGGATGTCGTCCAGCGGCGCCGGCTCCTGGGCGGCGTCGATGGCGGGGCTGGCGGCGGGAAGCGCGCCGTACGTCGCAACGAGGCGCAGGAACTCCTCACGGATGGTGGTCGTCCCGCTTTCGAAAGTGCCGCTGGGTCCGTCCCACCGGGGCAGCACCAACGCCGACTGGTCCGCGTCCAGGCCCGGATCCTCGACCACGGCGAGCGGGTCCTCGGAGGGCAGCAGATCGCCGTCGGTGGACAACGGGTTGCCGCCGTTCCAGAACAGGTTCCCCGAAAGGGTGACCGTGGTCATGTCCACGTCGCCGTAACCGTTCCAGAAGCGCCCCATGCTCCCGAGGGGATCCGAAAAAATGTTCCCGGTGACCTCGAGGTCCTGGACCGTCGGGTTGTCGCCTTCGGTCCCGACCCGGAAGCCGAAGGAGCTGCCCGGGAGATCTCCCACCACGGTGTTGTGGCGCACCCACACCTGCCGAGGCCCCTTGAGCTGCATCGCCCCCACGATGGGCGCCGTGGAGTTGCCGAGAAACAGGTTGTTCTCGATCTCGCAGTCGTTGATCTCCGGCTCGGCAGTGCCGTCCTCGCCGAGCTGAATGAAGGCCTGATCAGGCGCGCCGCCCCAGTTCAGAAACACATTCCTTCGGATCCGGTACCGCGGGGTTCGGGGCGTGCCAATCACCGGCGCCTGTCGCTTCAACGTAATGAACGATTGGGAGCCATCCTGGCTGGGGTTGCCCCAGAAGATGTTGTCCAGGATATCCAGCTCCCCCGGCCGGACCGAGTCGATGAGATCCGAGCCGCCCGCGTTGGCCGGGTCGTAGATCACGTTGCCCTGGATCACCACGTTCCGGAAGTAGACGTCGTTGCCGCGGTTGATCTTGATCACCTCATTGCACGTGCCGGGCGCGTTGTTGCCGTGGATGATGTTGTCCCGAATCGTCACATCCGACGCGTCCTGAATGTGGATCAGATAGTAGGACTCCCGGCCGTTCGGACAGTCATAGCTCTGGTGCGCGTTGGTGATCTCGAACCCCTCCACCGTGATGTTCGCAGACCCGTTCACGTAGATGCGCAGCGCCTCCATCCCCCCCGCCACATTGGTCAACACCGCACCGTAGGGGTTCTCCGCGCGGATCACGATCCGCTCGTCGAACCCGTGACCTAGATACGTGCTCCCCTCGTAGATCCCGTCCGCCACGACGATCGTGTCCCCTCCGGCGGTCGGGATGGAGTTGGCAGCGTGCTGGATCGTCGCCCAGGGCGCCCCGACCGAGCCGTCCCCGGTCGTGTCGTCCCCCGCAGTCGCCACGTAGTAGTCCGCCGCCCGGGCCGCCCCCGGGCCGCCGATCACCAGACCGACCACGCACAGCACTCCCATTCGCCAGCTCATCCTGTCCTCCGTCCGAAAACTTAGCTCTCAAAATATATCATACGAATGTTTCGCGCTGCAGCGCTGGACACGCCGGCGAACATCGCCGCCTTGACGCATCCCAACGCCGTGCAGATACTCGACCCATGCCACGCGTACAATCCAACGGGATCGAAATCGAATACGAGTCCTTCGGCCGCGGAGAGCCGGTCCTGCTGATCATGGGCGTCGGCGCCCAGCTCCTGCTGTGGCGCTCAGGCTTCTGTCAAATGCTCGCCGCTCGCGGCTTCCAGGTCATCCGCTTCGACAACCGGGACACGGGCCTCTCCACCCACCTACGCGGCGTCCGCGCGCCGAACCCGAACCTCAGCTTCGCCAGACGCGTGTTCGGGCTCCCCGTGAAGGCGCCCTACACCCTCAGCGACATGGCCGCCGACACCGTCGGCCTCATGGACGCCCTCGACCTCGACTCCGCCCACGTGGTGGGCATGTCCATGGGCGGCATGATCGCCCAGATGACCGCCATCGAGCACCCGACGCGCGTACGCAGCCTCACCTCCTTCGCCTCGGCCACCGGCGACCTCTTTCCCCTGGGCAAGCCCCGCGCCTTGGCGACCCTGTTCCGCCCCCCCGCCAAAAACCGCCAACAGGCCATCGACAACGGTATGCACTTTCTCCGGGTCGCCGGCTCCAAAGGCCTCCCCTGGGACGAGGCCGACGCCGCCGAGCTCTGGGGGCGCTGCTACGACCGCAGCTTCGATCCCGGCGGCTTCGTCCGCCAGATGGCCGCCATCGCCGCCACGGGCAGCCGCACCGCCCGGCTCGCCCGGGTGCGTTGCCCCACCCTCGCTGTGCACGGCCTGGACGACCCGCTCCTCCTCCCCGCCTGCGCTACCGCCACGGCCCGCGCCGTGCCCGGCGGCCGCACTCGCTTCATCGAAGGCCTCGGCCACGACCTCCCCGAGGCCGCCTGGCCCTACCTCGTCGGCGCCATTGCGGAGATTGCGGGGGAGGCGCGGGGCTGAAAATCACCGCGGACCCCCGAACCTGCCTCCCAGATTGAGCCAGGCTGTGCGATTCTCGTCTGCTCGAGGACGGCACGCCGACGCCACTTCAGGGGGATTGGATCGCTTCTACGCGCTTTCGTTGCTGAGCATCATCGCATCGAGCAACGACCACGGCAGCATCAGCCTCATGGGATGACCGGGAAGCTCCTTGAAATCATATCGCTGGTAAAACGATTTGGCCGCCGGGCCCAGGCAGTCGAGGATGACGGCGACGAACGGCACTACCTGCCCCGAAGCATGGCAATCCGTGAGGGCCTGAGCCAGAAGTCGAGTTCCGAGCCCGAGGCCCTGGTAGCGTTGCTCTCCGCCCAACCAGGCGAGGGTGATGATGGGCAGCAGTGTTTGCGGAAGTCGGCGTGCGTGCTCGTGGGGAAGCTCGTCGAAATGCACCTGCCCCAAGGCCAGCGTGTAGTAACCCGCGATGGTGTCCACAGCATCCAGCAGCACGCGGGTAACACTCAAACGCTTGTCTTGCGCCTGTCGCGCCTGCGTTTTCAGCCACCGGTCGACCGCCTCCTCGCCACATCGAAGCGTTGCCCTCCGGTGTTTCTTTTCTAGCTGCTCCAGATGGAAACCATCGGGAAAACGGACCGTCGTCAAACCTCGCCCCGCATGACCTGGCCGAGCTTGCGCTGTGCTTCTGTGGGTCTGGCCGGCGCCTGCAGCGCCAGCCAAAAGCGCTCCTGCTCTTCAGGGGTCAGCTGCAGGATCTGCTGTTTTGCCAGCTCAACCTCCCGGCGCGCCGTCGGCACCAGGACCAATCGGATGTAGTCCGACAGCCCAACCTTGCGCAGCCGGGCAGCCTGTTCCACAATCCGTTTGCTCTCGGCATCGAGCCGCGCCTGAAGTGTTTTCGTCGCTGAGCCGGCCATGTTTTTTCCTCCATTGCCAATGTACTGCACTTTGCATGCACCGTCAACTCGTCCGAGCCGCGCATCGCTCAAGAGCACGTACGCGAACCTGCCTGGCCCTCCCTCGTAGACGCCATCGCGGAGATTGCCGGTGAGGCCAAACAAAACTACCGAGGTGGCTCGAACCCCGGGACGTCGAACTTAGCCTTGGGGCAGCAGCGGTGCAGGGCTGCGGCGAGGAGGGGGAGGTCTGGTTCGGCGGCCTTGATGGACTGCCACTTTTTGTCGGTGGTTTCGATGCGGAGCCAGTGGGTGACAAAGGTGCCGGCGCTGCTGGAGGCCTGGTAGTACTTCACCTCGGCGACCTGGTCGGGGGCGGAACGGATCGCGCGGAGGACGGGGGAGCGATCCGGGTCCGACTTCCCGGTCATGAAAAAGGCCAGGGATGCGAGGCCGCCGAAGAGGCCGAAGCCCACCACGGCGAGCCAGTAGATCTCGCGGAGCACGGCGATGGTGCCGGAGAGGACGGCGAGCGCCAGGAAGAAGGCGATGGCCTTGCCGTGATAGGACACCGAGGCCCGCATGGCGGCCGTGATGAGCTCGACGTCGCGGGCACGCTCTTGATCGGCGAGGCGGTTCGGGTTCGCGTTCGCGTTCGCGGAGGAATCGGCCATCCCGTCTAATCTCCCAGCGCGGCCTTGACCAGCGCGGCGTTGACCTCGTCGAGTGCGGATTCGTCCGGGGCGACGGTGAGGGGTTCGGCAGTGCCGCGGGCCGTGGTCTGGGGATCCTTGAGCCCGACGCCGGTGATCAGGGCGACGACGGTCTGACCCGGCGCGATCTCGCCGCGCTCCCGCAGGGCGAGCACGCCGGCGAGGGAGGCGGAGGCCGCGGGCTCGGCAAAGACGCCGGCGAGGCGGCCGAGCAGGCGCCCCGCCTCGAGGATGGCGGCGTCGGACACGGTGACGTACTGCCCGTCGGAGTCGCGGACCGCCCGGAGGGCCTTGACCGCGTCCCGCGGCTGCCCCACGGAGATCGAGTCGGCGAGGGTGTCGGGCGCCACCGGAGCGGCCCGGTCCTTCCCGGCCTTCCAGGCGTTGTGGATCGCGGCGGAGCCTTCGGCCTGCACGCCGAGGAGGCGCGGCATGCGGTCGAGCAGCCCGAGGGCGCGCAGGTCGCGCAGCCCCTTGCCCACCCCGCCGATGATGCAGCCGTCGCCCACCGGCACCGCGATCCAGTCGGGCGCCTGCCAGCCGAGCTGCTCGGCGAGCTCGAGGGAGACGGTCTTCTTGCCCTCGCCGAGCACCGGGTTGTAGGCGGTGTTGCGGCTGTACCAGCCGAAGCGGCGGGTGGCGGCGAGGCACAGGTCGAAGGCCTGATCGTAGCTGCCCTGGACCGCGACCACGAGGGCGCCGTAGGTGCGGAGCTGCGCGAGCTTGGGCGGAGGCGCGTCGGCCGGCACGAAGATCACCGCGCGGAGGCCCGCCGGGGCGGCGAGCCCGGCCAGGGACGACGCGGCGTTGCCCGTGGAGGCGCCGGCCACGGTGGTGACGCCGCGCTCGAGCGCCTGGGCCACCGCCAGCGCCGAGGCGCGGTCCTTGAGGGACCCCGTGGGCAGCTGGCCGTCGTTCTTGAGCAGCAGCCCGGGCAGGCCCAGGTGCTGAGCGAGGCGCCCGGGACTGAGGAGGGGGGTCCCGCCCACCGGGAGCCCGGGCCAAGGGTCGGGAGGCGGAGCCGGCAGCAGCGGGGCGTAGCGCCAGATGTCCCGGCGCGGATCCGCGGCGAGGGACGCGGCCGTGAGCTCGGCCCGGGCGCGCTCGTAGTCATACTGCACGTCGAGGATGCCCTCGGCGCCGCAGTCGGGGCAGGTATAGCCCGGGTGCTCCGCGGGCAGCTCGCGGTCACAGAGCACGCAGCGAAAGCCGATGACGTTCATTCCAGACGCTCCCCAGCCCCGGACCCGGACCCGGACCCGCGGGATCGGCGCGCTACATGGTCAAGGCCATGATCGCCTTGCAGGTGTGCAGCCGATTCTCGGCCTCGTCGTACACGATGGACTGCGGGCCGTCGATGACCGCGTCCGTCACCTCGTTGCCGCGATCCGCGGGCAGGCAGTGCATGTACACGGCGTCCTTCGCCGCCAGGGACATGCGCCGCTCGTCGCAGATCCAGCCGGTGTACTTCTTGGACAGCTCCAGGGACTCCTGGGGATTCTTGAACATGCCCAGGGCGCCCCAGCTCTTGGGGTAGACGATGTGCGCGCCCTCGAAGGCGGCGTCCATGTCGTCGGTGACCTCGAACTTGGTCCCCGCCGCGGCGGCGTTCTGCTTCGCGATCGCGAGCTGGTCCTCCATGACCTCGAACTCCGGCGGTCGCGCCAGGGTGACGTCCAGGCCGAACCGGGTCATGAGGGTGATCAGCCCCTGGGGCACGGACACCGGCTTGGCGTACGAGGGCGCGTAGGCCCAGGACACGGCGATCTTGCGGCCGCGCAGGTTGTCGCCGAACTTCTCCCGGATGGTCATGAGATCCGCCAGGGTCTGGCAGGGATGATCCACATCGCACTGCATGTTGATCACCGGCTTGTCGGCGTGCTCGGCCACCTCGCGCATGTAGCTGTTGCCCTCGCCGGGAAACAGGTCGTGCCGGATGGCGATGCCGTGGCCGTAGCGCGAGAGGATGATCCCCGTGTCCTTGGGGCTCTCGCCGTGGGCGATTTGGGAGGTCTCGACGTCCACGAAGTGCCCGTGGCCGCCGAGCTGCGTGATCCCCGCCTCGAAGGAGTTCCGGGTCCGCGTGGACTTGTCGAAGAACATCAGGAAGATCGTCTTGTCGGGCAAGATTCGGTGCGACTCCCCGGCCTTGAACCGCGCCTTCAGGTCCGTCGAGGTCTGCAGCAGCAGCTCGAGCTCGTCCTTTGTCCAGTCCTGCGTGACAATGTAGTCCTTGCCTCTTACAGAATCGGTCAACATGATCATGCTCCTTTCACATACACGCTGGGGAAGGCCGTGTAGAACGCCACGGCCGACTCCAGGTGTGACACCGGGATCTGGTCTTGGGGGCTGTGCGCGTACTGCTCGTTCGCCGGGCCGAACCCGAGGGTGGGTACGTCGAACATGCCCGCCGTGGCCACGCCGTTGGTGGAGAACACCCAGCGCCCCACCGCGGGGGTCTCCCCGAAGATCCCTTCGTACACCGCCACACCGGCCCGGATGGACGGGTGGTCCTCGGGTGTCACCCAGGCCGGGTAGAACTTCCGAGTCGGATACACCAGCCCGGTGTGGGTCGGCGTGTCGTACTCCAGCACGCGAATCTCGGCGCCGGCCGCCCGCACGCCGGTCAGCCCCCGCAGCTCCTCCACGGAGCTCTCCTCGGTCTCCCCGAAGGTGACGCGTCGATCGAGATGGATCGTGCACGAGTCGGCCACTGCACAGAGCGACGGGGACGTGGATCGGATGTGGCTGATGGTCACCGTTCCCTGGCCCAGGAACGGATCCTCGGCAAAGCTCGCCCCCATCTTCTCCACGCCCGCGATGATCGGCGCCATCTTGTAGACCGCGTTCACGCCCCGCTCCGGCGCCGAGCCGTGGCAGGAGAGCCCCTTGGTCTCCACCTCCAGCTCCATCCGCCCGCGGTGTCCGCGGTACAGGTTCAGGTTGGTGGGCTCGGTGATGACCACCACCTCCGGCGCAATCACCTTCTCCCGCAGAATGTACTGCCAGCTCAGGCCGTCACAGTCCTCCTCCTGCACGCTGCCCACCATCCAGACGGAGCACCCGCCGGTGAGGTCGAGCTCCTTGAGCAGCTTGCCGGCGTACACCATGGCGGCCATGCCGCCCTTCTGGTCCGAGGCGCCGCGCCCATACAGGATGCCGTCCTTCTCCACCGGCTCCCAGGGATCGCGATCCCCCCACAGGCTCAGGTCGCCGGCGTCCACGGTGTCGATGTGGGCGTCCATGGCGATCACCCGCGGGCCCGATCCCACGCGGCCGAGGATGTTGCCGAAGCCGTCGACCATCACCTCGTCGAAGCCGACCGCTTCCATCTCCTGTCGGATGCGGGCCACCACCGCCGCCTCCTCACCGCTGAGGCTCTTGGTGGCGATCAGATCCTTGAGAAAGTCGCGACAGCGGGGGAGATCACGAGCTGCCGCCTGCTTGATTGCGTCGAACATGGCAATGCGTCTCCTGGTCGTGCGAGCCAGGGAAGGCTGCTGCTCACCCCGGCAGACCAGCCAGTCTGCTCAGGTCCCAAGGCCTTGTCAATGCTTGATCGCGGGCTTGATCGGGGGCGTAGGGCCGGTCCCGGGCTTGGCCATCGGCTTGATCGCGGACTTGGCCATCGGCTTGATCGCGGGCTTGATCTTGGGCTTGAGCGCGGGCGCCCCGGGAGACCGGCGGAGGAGCACGAGGTGGTTGTGCTTCTTGCAGTCCACGTAGCCGTACCGGAAGGGGAGCGCGCGGCTGGTGGGCCGGCGGAACTTGAAGCGCCAGCCCAGGGACATGACGTGCATCTTCTTTTTGGGCATACACTCGAACCGACCGTAGGTTTCGACTTTGAAGCCGTTTTTCCGGAGCCACGCCGGGTAGGGCGCCGACACGTCCGTGATGGCGAACTGCGTCCCGTGGAAGATCAGCTCCCGGATCCGCGAGAACTCGTTGCCCCACATCAGCCACGAGGCCGCCTTGATCATCACGGCCTTGGGCCCGAGGCTGCCGAGCAGCTTGGCCACCCCGGGCCGGGCCGCCAACCCCTTGTTCGCCAGGTTGGCCGCGATGTGGATGATCGACCGCTCCTGCGCCTCACCCGGGAGTCGAAACCGCAGCTCGAGGTTCGAGTACCGCTTGCTGAACCGGGGATTCTTCCAGCCGAAGAAGTGCCGACGGGCCCGGGGGCCAGTCGCCGAGAGTTCCTTCCTCGTGTAGCGCTCCAGCCTGCCGGCAGGGGTCACGCGAAGGTAGCTGAGTCCCGTGACCACTCCGCCGTGCACGTACAGCCCCATCAGAAACAGCGGGAGCGTGCCCGGCAGGCCTGCCTGCTCCTGCTTCTGCAGGTCCACGCTGAAGCTCTCCCCGGACGCGAGCAGGAGCCGCGCCATCCAGGTGAACTTGAAGCGCGCCTGGCTCACCACAAAGGGCTTCATCTCGGCCAGGGAAACCGGCGGGCCGCCGTGCTCGAGCGAGAGGTGCACGTACTGCCGCTGCGCCGGATACACGCTCAGGGCGCTGAGGAGGTCCGCGCCCGAGAAGGGATAGAGCAGAGTCATGGGCAGGGACTGCGGCATCCGCTTGGCCAGCCACGCCCGCATGGGCGCGAGGTAGTTCTTGCGGTACAGGGCCACCGCCTCGTTCAGGCTGGTGCAGGGCCGGTCGATCTTGCGACCCCGACAAAACAGCGCATCGAACAGCCGGCGTGCCTCGGGTCCCAGATCGGCGTCGGCAGGGATCGGGCCCAAACGGAGCCCATTGGACGCCACCGGCCGCGGACGCACGGGCTGCGTACCCATGACCGCCGGTTTCACGGCAGCCATGGAATCCACACGCCGCGGGGCGGTGGGCTCCATGGCACCCGGGGGCGTGACCGTTCCGGGCGCCATCGAGGCTGCGGCCCGATCTTCCGAGCCCGCGCGCTGCTGTTTACAGGCTGTCGCCAAGGTCACAACGAACAGCCCGGCCAAAATCGAAAGGGTACATCGTCGCATGGGTCGTCTCACCGGCGAGAACTAGCGCAAACCCGCAGGAATCACAAGGGCCAGAGAAAAACTCCTCCCTTCTGCCCCATCTGCACCCGCCCGACGAAGCAAATCAGTAACAGCCCTGTAACAACCCACCGCCGCGCCTTTTCCCGGCGCCTGGCGCCTGCTAGCATCCTTAGGGTAGCCGTCCCGGAGTGACCATGAACCAACGCCTCCGATCCGTCTGCCTGACCCTGACTGTGCTCGCGGCGTTGCCGTGCTGCCACACCGAGCCCACGTCGCCTCGCCCCGCGCGAGCGCAGGCGCCCCCGACAAGACAGCGTCCCCCGGCAGTAGCGGTCCGGGTTCGTCAGGCCACGGCATCCTGGACGAACGGTACGCTCGTCGTCGCCTGCGACGTAACGCTGGTCAACAACACCGGCCGCCCCCTCCGCGTGTTGACCAATTTCCAGTCCGCCTACGACGGCTTCACCGTGATCGTCCGACATCCCCAGGGCGGCTTGGTCGCACGCCAGAGCTACGTCTACCACCAGTCTCCCTACGCCCAGGACCGCGTCTTGCCGCTGCCTCCCGGCAGCACAGACGCCCGGATACAGTTCCCCGTGACGCTGAAGACCAAGCCGGAAGGCCCCCTCCAAGTCCGGCTGGAGGGCGGCCTCCGGGGCACGAAATTCGCTCGCGGCATCATCTCCAACCTGGTTTCGGCGCGGTGGATCAAGCCCTGATTTTCCAGTTCCCCGACCGGACATTTTCATCCCCGAATCGCATCATCGCCCCGTGCAAATGACGCAAGTCGTCAAAGACACAGGGGTTCTCAGAAACCACCTGTCGGGATTTTCCTTCACGAACCCCCCCGACATACTGTATAGGTAGAGAAACCGGAGGTGGATTTCATGCATAGGACCATAGCAATCTTGGGACTCCTCGGGCTGACCGCCGGACTGCTCGCCTGCGGACCGGTCGGTGAAAACGGGACCAACGACAACACCTACCGGCCGCCGGACGGAGCCACCAACGTCTGTGAGCCCTTTGCCGACGACGACGGCGACTCCATCAACAACCACGACGAGGCGTGCGAGTTCAATCGGGACACCGACGGAGACGGCCTGCCGGACTACCTGGACCCGGACAGCGACAACGACGGCATCTCGGACTTTCTCGAGGCCGGCGACCAGAACCCGCAGACCCCGCCCCGGGACACCGACGGCGACGGCATCCCCGACTTCCTCGACGGTGACAGCGACAACGACGGCGTGCCCGACCGCGAGGAGGACCGCAACGGCGACGGCATCGTCGGGACCTGCAACACGCCGTGCTCCTCGACTCAGCCCTGCCCGAACGTGTCCGACTACTGCTCGCCCTCCTCCGGGTATTGCATCAACCCCGCCTGCCTCGGCGGCGAGACCGACCCCGGCTCCACCGACACCGACGGGGACGGCATCCCGGACGGGCAGGAGCCCACCTTCATCTGCAACGAACGGTCCGAGCAGAACCCCAACGGACGCAAGCCGATCCTGCGGCGCAGCCACGCCTCCGGGCTGTTCCAGGTGGCCATCGAGGAGGCCGCGACCTGGATGGAGGTCGACCCGACGAACGTGGGCTACGACGAGGCGGCGGCCTCCTTCAGCCTCAGTGACGCGAATCACGAGACCGCGGGCTTCGTGGTGGCGCGCCCGGCCGTGGCCGGGGGCGCGACCCAGGAGGGACAGACCGTGGTGCAGCAGCTCAACGGCGTCGGCGGCTTCACCGCCACCCCGCTGACAAGCGGCTCGACCACCACGAGCCACGACGGCTACGAAACCGTGGTGGGGGCGGTGGTGCGGCTGACCTCGGGATCGATGTCCCTCGGGGCTGTGCGCAACCAGATCATCGCCGCGCTGCTGGGCCGCTCACTCTCCGACTTCACCGGCTTCTCCACCGCCCTGAGCGGAGTCACCGGCTCCGAGTTCATCGTGAGCTACGCCGCGCAGCAGCGGGACGGCACCCAGGCGATCATCATCGGCGCCGTGGCCCTGGCCAACCAGTACCAGACCGGCGAGCACGTGGGCTACCACGTCGACGACATGGCCAACGGCACCAGCCTGGCCCAGACGAGCGCCACCACGGAGATCGAGTGCGAGAGCTACCTCGTGGAGTCCTCGCCCGTGGCCGACATCATCTGGGTGGTGGACGACTCCGGCTCCATGGACGACGACCAGGCCCGGGTGGCCCAGGCCGGGAACACCTTCCTGTCCATCGCGAACAATTCCGGGCTCGACTGGCGCATGTGCGTCTACGACATGACCAGCGGCAACACCGGCTGCTGCACCGGCGCCAATCAGTCAGGGGACCAGTGGCTCGGGCCGAACGAGTCCTCGCAGTTCCTCGACTGCATCCAGGACCCGGCCGGCTCCCAGACCGCCAGCGGCGGCTCGGAGTACGGCTTGACCCAGATGCGCGACGCCATCGACGCCCACACGCCGCGCAACGCCAACGACCCGCACAAGGTGCGACCCGAGGCCAAGCTGGTGGTGATCTTCGTCACCGACGAGCCGGCCCAGGAGTTCAAGGACAGCTCCGCCTGCCCGGTCTCCGAGGGCTCCACTGCCTGGGACGCCGACTGCGACGCCCTGGTGGCCGCCGAGGTGGCGTATCTGCAGCAGCCGGAGAACGACGCCATCGCCCACGGCATCCTGGTTCCGGGCTCCACGCCCAACTGCTCGGACCTGGGGGACTGGAGCCGCGGCTACGAGGAGACCGTCGCCGGCGTGGGCGGCCAGGTGGGCTCCATCTGTCAGACCGACCTCACCGCCACCCTCTCCCTCATCATCCAGGACATCGTGGGCTCGGCCTCCCCCGTGGTGCTCCACCACACGCCCATCAGCGTGAGCCTCGCCGTGGCCAAGGAGGACAAGACCACCCAGCCCTCCACCTTCCTCGCCCTGCCCCGCTCCCGCATCAACGGCTTCGACTACCGCGCCTCGGCCAACACCATCGTGTTCCTCCAGCAGGACTTCTCCAACCCCCCCTACGAGGTCGTCGTCTCCTACCAGCGCTGGGTCACCGGCATCGCCCCGCCGGACTAGTCAGTATGAAGTGACCGGCTCCTTTTCGTATGTAGCTCTGCGCTACGGGTTTCTCCGAATTCGCAGTGTAACCTACGGATTTGCGAACTCGGAGCCGGTCACTTCATACTGACTAGGGGCTGTCCCTAATTATCCCAACGCGTTCGTTCCGCGAAGCCCGCTCCGCTTCGCCCAATCGCTCCGGGGATCGCGCCCGCCCGCCAATCTCGCCTTCGCTTCGCTCGGCTCGCG
>JBDRSE010000233.1:0-9395 GCA_043825095.1 bacterium | reverse complement strand
CACCGCCCACCACGTTCCCGTCGTCGCAGGTTTCGCCCACGGCGTTGTCCACGTAGCCGTTGCCGCAGATCTCACCGGACTGGCAGTCCGCGGAGCAGCCGTCCCCGCTGGTGTTGTTCCCGTCGTCACACACCTCGCCGGGATCGTCCACGCCGTTGCCGCAGCTCTCGAGCAGGCAGGTGGGCCCGCAGCCGTCGCCGGGGCTCGTGTTCCCGTCGTCGCAGGCCTCCCCGGCGGCCGTGTCCACGTAGCCGTTGCCACAGGTTTCGTTGGACTGACAGTCCGCGCTGCAGCCGTCCCCGCTGACGCTGTTGCCGTCGTCGCAGATCTCGTTCGCGTCCAGCACGTTGTTGCCGCAGTACTCGAGATTGCACGTGGCGCTGCACCCGTCGCCGCCGGTGGTGTTGCCGTCGTCGCAGGTCTCACCGGCCGCCACGTCCAGCACGCCGTTGCCGCAGGTCTCGTTGGACAGACAGTCCGCGGCGCAGCCGTCGCCGCTGGAGTTGTTCCCGTCGTCGCACACCTCGCCGGCGTCGACGTTGCCGTCGCCGCAGCGGGGATCGTCGAAGCAGCCCGTCTCGTCGAAGGTGCAGCCGTCGCCGCACGCCAGGGCGCCGTTGTCAAAGCCGCGGCCTTGGCAGGTGGCGCCGCCGAGGACGCTGCCGTCGCACTCCTCGCCGGGGTCGATCACGCCGTCGCCACACACCGGGTTGTTCTCGTTGCCGTTCGTATTGTTGGTGTTTTCGTTGTTCTGGTTTCCGCCGATCGGATCGCTGCCGCAGCCTCCCAGCAGGCCGAGCACTGCCGCCAAAACCAACAAATTCCCTTTTGTTCCCAGAATCTTCGCCTTCATGATACTCCCCGGTGGTGCTTCGGCGCGGCCGCCGAACGGCAACTGCAGGGGCCGCCCCGGCAACCGTGGACGGACCCAAACCTATGGACTGATGCCTACGTCCTACTCCCTCAACGGTAAAAGCTTCCAGCGAAATGTTAGCACATCACCGTGCCTTTGCCCGCCCTTCTGTTCCGGGCGCCACGGACTGTTGTATAGTAGAGGTCCGAGGACGAAACGCATGGGAGCAGCTCATGAGGAATAGACGGAACGAGTGGATGTGCGCAGGTGACATCCGGCGCGGGCTCGCGGTGGCGCTCGCCCTGGCCGTCGGCGGCCTGGGCTGCGGGCCCACGAGCAGCTCGCCGTCGGATCCGGTGTGCGGCAACGGCGAGCTCGAGGAGGGCGAGCAGTGCGACGACGGCAACACCGTGCCCTACGACGGCTGCAGCCCGAGCTGCACCTTCCAGGCCGCCGGCACCTGCGGCAACGGCATGATCGAGGGCGGCGAGCAGTGTGACGACGGGAACACCGCCGGGGACGACGGGTGCAGCCCCACGTGCCAGCTCGAGCGGTGCGGAGACGAGGTGGTGCAGCCGAGCCTGGGCGAGGAGTGCGACGACGGCAACAGCGTTGACGGGGACGGCTGCTCCATGGGGTGCCGCGCCGAGTACTGCGGCGACGGCATCCTGCAGGCGGGCCTGGGCGAGGAGTGCGACGACGGCGACGACGACGACGAGGACGGCTGCAGCTCCGTCTGCGAGGACGAGTTCTGCGGCGATGGCGTCGTGCAGGCTGGCTTGGGCGAGGAGTGCGACGACTCGAACACGTTCAGCGAGGACGGCTGCAGCGCGGACTGCCAGAACGAGCTCTGCGGGGACGGCACCCTCCAGACGATTCTGGGCGAGGAGTGCGACGACGGCAACAACACCGACGGCGACGGCTGCAACGCCGACTGCGAGACCGAGTTCTGCGGCGACGGCATCCACTCACCGGGCATCGGCGAGCAGTGTGACGACGGCAACAACATCGACTGCGACGGCTGCGACGCCAGCTGCCAGGACGAGCCCACCCCCAACTGCGGGGACGGTAACCTCGAGTGCGGCGAGCAGTGTGACGACGGCAACAACATCGACTGCGACGGCTGCGACGCCAACTGCGTCATCGAGCCGCTGACGAACTGTGGGGACGGAAACGTCGAGTGCGGCGAGCAGTGCGACGACGGCAACAACACCGACAACGACGGCTGCAGCGCGGTGTGCGTGATCGAGTTCTGCGGCGACGGCATCGTGCAGACGGGCCTCGGCGAGACCTGCGACACCAGCGGCGAGTCGACCACCTGCGACAGCGACTGCACGGACGTGTCGTGCGGCGACGGCATGATGAACCTCGCGGCCGGAGAGACCTGTGACGACGGCAACAACATCAGCGGGGACGGCTGCGACGCCGGGTGCCAGTCCGAGATCTGCACCGACTCGCTGACCACCACCTTCGCCGGCGGCAACGGCCAGTCCGGCAACATGTTCGACGTCACCGCCATCCAGAACGTGATGATCGCGTCCTTCGACGTGAACCTCAACGCGGGCACCCACGACCTGGAGGTCTGGTACCGCATGGGCACCTACGTCGGGCACAACACCACGCCCGGGGACTGGACCCAGGTCGCCACCCTCCCCGGCGTGGTCTCGGCCGGCGACGGGGTTGCCACCCCGCTCAACCTGACGCTCAACCTTCCCGTGGCCGCCGGCCAGACGATTGCCTTCTACATCACCACCACTGTCTCCGGCATCAACTACACCAACGGCGGCACCATCGGCTCCCTGTACGCCTCGGACAGCCACCTGCAGTTCTTCGAGGGCATCGGGGTCGGCTACCCCTTCGGCGGCGTCTTTTCCCCCCGCATCTGGAACGGCAACATCATCTACTGCCAGTGAGCTCAGCCTCTCCGGCGACGCCGGAGGAGCCCACCGACCAACAACAGGAGCGCCACCACGGGGAATCCGCCGTCCGGCGTCCCGCCGGCGCGGCAGCCGCAGCCCTGGTCAGAGCAGTCGTCACAGCAGGGCAGCTCCGAGGCGTCGGCGGCGGCGTCGACCCCCGCATCGCCCGTGGGTGCGGACACACAGGCGCCGTTTTCACAGTGCTCCTCGCCTGTACAGGGGCTGCCGCAACCGCCGCAGTGGGCGTCGTCGGACTGGGTGTCCACGCACGCGCTGCCGCAGTCCGTGAGCGCCGGGTCGGCGCACTCGCAGCTCCCGGCGTTGCAGCGCAGGTGCGCGGCGCACCCCTCGGAGCCTGCCTCGGGGGTGAACGTGACGTCGAGGGTGTACGGCCCCTCCAACTCCACGCCGTCGGCGTCCACCCAGGTGTCCACCGTCAGCAGATAGCGTCCCGGCGCGAGGGTGTAGGTGAGATCGAGGTGCGCCCGCGCGAGGCACGCGTCCTGATCCGCGGCGCTGAGCAGGTGCAGGTCCGGATCGATGGCCGGATCCTCGGGCACGTGGGCCGCGAGGATGCCCGGCTGACACACGTCGACGCGGTACACCCACTCCCGGCCGAACTCGGGCAGCGCCGTGTCGCAGGAGTAGAAGTTGAAGTAGCTGCTCGGGCCGGCCGTGGTGTCGCGCGCGTCGTGAAACGGAAACACATCGATCGGAATCGGGTTGGCGCGGTGCCCCGGGGGAGGCGTGGGCTCCACGGACAGCGCGTCCTCGAGGCCGTCCCAGAGCTCAGGATACATCCCCGCGCTGTCGATGACCCACATGCCCACGCCGGCAAGATCCTGATCCAGGGCGAGCTGGTACTTGTGCGCGAGGCTCTCCTCGTCCTCGTACCACACCTGGTGCCAGCCGCCCGCGTCCTGCCAGGTGTACCAGGGGCTCTTGATCCCGTCGTGCCACAGCCGGGACTGGCCGCCGAAGAGGTCCTCCCGGGCGTGCTTGTAGTGGCGGTACTGATCAAAGGCGCCGGCCGCGGCACCCACGTCGCCCGAGGCCGTGGTCCACTGCACGCCGTACCAGGGCACGCCGTAGATGATCTGGCGGCGCTTGTGGGCCGGGATGAGCAGCGAGAAGTCCGCGATGCTCCGCAGGGCCGAGCGGTTCGCATAGGGCGCCCAGTCCGCCGTGATCCGCAGCAGCCCCGTGGGCCCGGCCCGGCCGGAGCCGGAGTAGAAGTAGCCGTAGCCCATGATGAAGTAGTAGTCCACGTGGTCCAGTAGCGCGCCCAAGTCAATGGCGCCGTTCCAGTCCACTGACGGTCCCGCAATCGTAATCTCCGCCGTGGTCAGCCCGCGCCCATCGAGCTCGGCGCGCAGCTCCGCGCAGAACGCCACGAAGTCTGCCCGGGCCGAGCCGGGGGGCGTCTCGAAGTCGATGGACAACCCGTCCGCCCCGCCCTGCTCCAGCAGGTCCACCATGTTCGTGATCGCCGTGGCCCGCCGGGCCGGATCCGCCAGCAGGGCGCCGATGGCCGTAGTGTCGAAGAGCGTGAAGGTCAGGTCCACCCGCACGTTCGCCGCGTGGGCGGCCTGCACCGTGGTGTCGTCCGGCCACCCGTTCGTCCCGGTCACTCCACCAAACTCATCCAGCCCTACGGAGAACCACGCCAGGTGCGTGAGCGCCTCCCACCGCACATTGGCCAGGAACGGATCCGCCCCCCGGTAGTAGCCGTACACCACCCGCACCACCGCCTTGGGTCGGCCGTGCTTCACCCCCGCCGCCCGGGGCACCGCCGGGACCCGCGGCGTGACCCGCTGCCGCTCGGCCTCGCGCTGATGCACCGACGGCGCGCCGGGCGAACCGAGCAGCGAGAACGCCAGAATAGTCGCTGAGAGCATCGGACAACCTCCACGCCGAGGCCATCATAGCAGAGACGAGACGCGCACGGGGTCGACGAATCTGGACCGTAGCCCCTCGGGGATGCAACCTGTCCTTCAGGCAGCCCGTGCTTCCGGGAGCCTACCTGTCCAGACGACGCGGGGCCTGGTGGGTCAGCTCGAGCCGGGTTGCCAACCACTGTGCCAAAACAGCATGACCTTCGGGGCTGAAGTGAACGTCCCCTGGCGGATCGTTGATGAAGTAGCGGCGGCTGCCGTGCTTTCGAACCAGGGGTAGAAACAGGTCCCAGGCGTCCAGGGTCCGCACGCCGAGGCGCCGGCAGATCTCACGCGTCCGCGGCCTCACACGCCGCTCGACTTTGTCCAGCGTTTGGCTGCGCTCGAGGTGTGCCCGATAGGGCAACAGGACCAACGTGTGCCGCAGGCGCTTGTTACGCAGCAGATCCCGGGTGGCCTGGAGCGACATTTCGAACCGGCGCCAGGACTGATCGATGGGAGGTCGGTAGAACAGCTGGCCGCGGCCCACCCGCCACAGCAACGCGTAGATGTGACGCGCAGCGTGCGAAAAGCTCGTGGCCACCCGGAGCGGATAGGGTGCGGGGCCCGAGTACAGCAACCGCGTCACAGATTTTCCCCAGCGGGGAGTGGGGCAGCGTGGCTCGGCGCGGCCGCGGTCGTAGCGGAGAATCGGTCCGTCGTCACAGGCCGCATAGGGCTGATCCACGTCCACGAGATCGTTGCCCACGAAAACATACTGCACCACGTGATCGATGGGCACCCGCGAAACCCAAGCCTTGATCAGCATGAAGTGAAAGTCGCTTCCAGTGCCCGGCGCTCCACCATTGAGATGGGCCACGCCCGGGTCCAACCGGGCGAGCCGGGCGGTGAATCGCAGCTGACGCGCCACAAAGGAGCCGGCCACCATCGAATCCCCGACGTGCGCAAAGCGATAACGCTTGCCGCCCGCCTCGCGAGTCAACCGGGCAAAGGCGTCCGGGTATTGGTCGGGGTAAACGTACGCCCAGGTCTTCGCATCTTCGGCAGACCAGCGGACAACGGTCGGGATCAGCTTTGCCTGGCGCGCCGGTGGGAACGTCGGAGGCGTGGGCAGCAGCCAGCGCACACCCAGCTCGAGGATCACCAGACCGATCAACGATGCGATCCCGACCACGGCGAGGCTGCGTGGGTCCATGCGGCGGGCGGCGGGGTGCGCCCCAAACCACAAGCCTGCGCCCAGGAGCAGGCTGAGTAGGAGCAGATCCCAGAACCCTGCCCGCAGCTGGCTCGCCGGCAGGGCCATGAGCAGCGCAGGGCCGAGCAGCAGTCCCAGGGCAGCCCACCGCGACGCAAACCGGCCTGGTCGGTAGCGACGAAGACCCAGACCCAGAAGCGCACCAAAGCCAAGGGGGAACACGAGATAGATCAAGGCGACAAGGTAGGCGATGGTGTCGCTTGAAAAGCCGCCAAGGGCCTCCTGGGGAATTCCCACGGGAGAGCGCGGCGTCGGTGGTTTCGGGGGGGGGCGCACCTGCGCCGGTCTGGACGGGCCGGCCCGCACCCAAACATCGGTGAGCCTGTCCGGTCCCAGGGCGCGGCGGAGCGCATTCAGCACCGGGATCGGGGGCGCGGGGCCGGACCAGCCGACGCACCACGGCCCGGCGGACAGCCCCGGGCAGGACGCGGCCGGGCGATCCAAGGTCAGAGAGAAGCACTGCGTCTCACGACAGACCCGCGCGGTGACCCGGTCGGGTTCGATCCGGGCGCCCTTGAGCACCAGCTCCGGCGCCCGCTGAAATGCCCGTTCGAGCACCTTGCCCGCCCGGGGCGGCAGCCGGTACGCTTTGCCGTCCTGGGCCCAGGCAGGCGAGCCGCTCGTCGCCGCGATGGCAATGGCCAACCCGCCGGCGAGCCGCAGCGACTGCGTCCGAGCGCATCCTACATCCGGCGCCCTGCTCCTAAGCCAGTCAAAGCGCGGTGGCTTCATTCCCTTGGCTTTCGCGATCGGCCAAGCGGTCAGGCCGGATCGTCCAACAGATCGTCCAACCGCCGGCGCAATCGCACGCGGACCGTACGTAGGAGCTTCCGGGGCGATCTTGGGACCTCTTGAGAAGCATAAAGAAGTATCGTGCTTCCACGGCGCGTTGGTCAAGGCCGACCCTGACACCTCCGAAGGGGTTCCTGCTTCCCCCGGCTCCAGCTGCTTCCCCTTGTCCACATTTCCCTGTGCTTGGGCCGACGCAAAGGAATGGACGCAAGAAGATCTTCGACACGCCCCGAAAGTTCGGTATTGTCTTGGTAGATTGATCTTCGATTCCGAGAGGAACGCTCCCATGCTCGTGCGTGCCGGTGTTGTGCTCCTGCTGCTCGGCGTGGTCGGCCCCAACGCCGCCGCCCAGCCCGCCAAGCGGCGCGTGGTGGTGGTCAAGTTCCGCGGGCCGCCGGCCGGCCTCAACAAGGCCGCCACCCTCTGCCAGCTCGCCGTGGAGCAGTGGTACCACTACGTCCCGGAGGAGAGCTTTCGCGAGGCCGCCCGGGAGCTCGGCATCACGCGCGCGCTCTGGCGGCCCGACAACCTCCGGCGTATCGCGCAGCGCGCCCGGTGGGACATGGCCGCGGTGCTGTTCGTCAAGGGCGACCAGCTCGAGCTCGGCATGTTCGACGGGGGCACCGGGAAGATGGTGGAGCGCATCAAGGTCCCCTTTGCCCAGTTCAAGTTCACCCGGGAGACCGCCCGGGCGCTCCGCGTCAGGCTCAAGAAAGCCGTGGACGCCGCGGTCGGCCTCTCGAGCGCCCCGCCCAGGCGCGAGACCCCGGTCGAGTCACCCCTGGCGCGCCCCCGGCCCGTCCCGGTCGGCACGACTGACCAGGGCCGAGTCCTGGGCAGCAGCGGCCGCCGGGTGACGCTCTGCCTCCGGAGCGGTACGACGCGGCTGGACACCCTCTTCACCGCAGGCCGTTCCCTGCTCAAGGTGAGACAGCTCCGGCAGGGGTGCCCAGGGGACGCCGACGCCACCTCCGGCAACACGACCGCGGTCACTCAGCAGCTCCGTGGCGACCCGCTCCGGCCGGGCATGACGGCCCAAAAGCTGAAGACCGTCGGCCTGAGTCTCGGGCTGTTCGGCGGACTCACCAGCAGCGTCGGCTTCTACGAGGGCAACGTCGGGGTGGGCGGGGGGATCACGCTGGAGTACAACTTCGGCCCGGCGGTAAAGGTGTCGGAGCTGTACCTGTTCGTGGGGCTCCTGTTCGGCGCCACCACCGACGGCACGGTCATCCGGCAGAAGATCCTCGGTGAGTTCCCCGGTGCAACGCTCGTGGTGGCGTCCACCTACTTCGCCTTCGGCTGGGACCTCGGCGTGCTCAAGCGCTGGTACGTGGCCGGACCGCTGTTTTTCGACCTCGGCCTGGCGCTCAGCGGCTCGGTGCACGAGCTGCCGTCGGCCACCACCGCCACGACGATCTCGAACTTCGGCTTCGGGTTTGCGGCCCTGCTCGGCCTCGGGGTCCTGCTCGCGCCGCGGTGGACCCTGAAGCTGAGCGTGGGGTACCGGGTGATTGGCTCGGTCTGGCGCCTCAACAGCAGGTCCAAGACGTTCGTCGAGCACGGCCCCGCCCTGTGGCCGGCCGTGGCCTACACTTTCTGACGGCCCCGTTGGCACCTGGCAGCGAGTGGTGATACGCTACGGTCACTAATGGGTGAACCGGAACACCGGAACGAGAGGGAGAAGCCATGCATATGAATAGGATTTTCAGCGTACTGGTGGGGCTGGCGGTGCTGCTCGGGGGCGCGGCGGCCTGTGACAACGACACGTCCAGCGGGGGGGACGAGGCCGAGTGCGCCGACGGCCTGGACAACGACGGGGATGGAAACACCGACTGCGACGACTCGGATTGCGCCGCGGATCCGGCCTGTCAGGCCGAAGCTGTGTGCGACGACGGCGTGGACAACGACTTCGATGGAGACACCGACTGCGACGACTCCGACTGCGCGAACGACGCGGTGTGCCTGCCGGAAACCGACTGCGCGGACAGCGTGGACAACGACTCCGACGGGGCCATCGATTGTGACGATACGGACTGCGAGCAGAATCCGGTGTGCAACCCGGCCAACGAGACGGCCTGTAACGACGGAGTGGACAACGACTCCGACGGCACCACCGACTGTGACGACGACGACTGCGCCGTGTCGCCGGTGTGCAACCCTGAGCTCCTGTGTAACGACGGCGTGGACAACGACGAGGACGGAGACACCGACTGCGACGACTCCGACTGTGCCCAGGTGGTCGTCTGCCACCCGGCCACGGAGACGGCCTGTAACGACGGCGCGGACAACGACTCCGACGGGGCCACTGACTGCGACGACACCGACTGCGCGAACAGCAACGTGTGCCTGCCGGAGACCGACTGCGACGACGGCGTGGACAACGACGAGGACGGAAACACCGACTGCGACGACTCCGACTGCGATCAGGATCCGCTCTGCATCCGGGAGACCAACTGCGCCAACAACATCGATGACGACCTGGACGGGGACGTGGACTGCGACGACTCCGACTGTGCGGCCGCCCTGCCGTGTCTCACCGAGACGAGCTGCACCGACAACGTGGACAACGACTTCGACGGAGACGTGGACTGCGGCGACACCGACTGCTTCGGGAACCCGGCCTGCCCCACCACGGAGACGGACTGCACCGACAACATCGACAACGACGGGGACGGAGACAT
>JBDRSE010000232.1:0-58308 GCA_043825095.1 bacterium | reverse complement strand
AGCAGCAAAACACCACTGTCATGCTGGGCTATTATGACTGGACGCGACCGCGAAGGCAACGGCTCCGGAATCCACGACACGTCCCATCGCTGATTCCTCTCCACCGGTGCCGTCCGGCGGCCGCGAGCCTCGCCGGGGAGTCGCGGCCAGGCCGTGGGCGCGCTCCGGCGCCGAGCTTCCCGTTGGGCCGCCCCGGCTACTGTTCGGGCTCCTTGGGAAGGGCCGGGGGAGGCGCCGGGGTGGGATAGAGGTTCGCCCAGGTGGGATCGTCCTTGACCGTGCCGGAGAGCTCGTTGTCCTCGAGGATGGTCGGCTCGGAGCCCTCGTTCATGACGACGCTGTTCTCGGCGCCGCTCACGATCGAACGGGCCAGGGTGCCGCGGGAGCGGAAGTAGAGGATCCCCGCCAGGGTGGCGTCCCGGATCACGCAGTCGTTGATGTTGAACGTGGGCAGCTCCGGGCTCGGCTCCCCTTCCCGGTCGCTGACCTGGACCCCGTAGCCGTACTTTCCGTCCGCCTGGGGCGCGACCTGGCGCACGAGGCTCGTGTGCATGGAGCCGGAGACGCCCCGCAGCGCGACGCCGGCGTTGTAGCTGGCGTCCACCAGGCAGGAGATCATGTTCAGCGGCGCGCAGGCGTCGTAGTCCCCGATGCAGAGCGCCCAGATCCCCTGGCCGAACTGGTCCTTCCAAAACCCGGACTCGTCCGGCCGTGTGTCCGCCACGGCCACACCCTCCAGGGTGGCGGGCACCGAGGAGATGTAGATCCCCGCGTTGCGGCTGTTCCGCACGAGGCTGCGGCTGACGCTCAGGCTGCCGCAGAGGCCGAGCTCGGGCTGGCACTGGGCGTTGATGCCCCGACCGCCGCCGCCGTCGCTCTGGCGCGGGAAGGTGTCCCGGACCACCGTGTCCGTGAGGGTGGCGACCACTCCCTCGGAGAAGATCCCCAGATCGAGGTTCCCCGCCACCAGGCTGCGCGTGAGGCTCAGGCTCCCGCAGACGCCCAGGTCCGGGTAACACTGCGCGCTGATGCCCCAGCCGCCGGTGTCGTCGCTCTCCATGGCCCGGGTGCCGCTGACCACGGTGGAGTTTACTGTGGCGTCCACGCCTAAGGTGATGATCCCGGTCTCCCGGTTGCCCGCGATCAGGCTGTCCGTCACGACAAGCTCGCCGCAGACGCCGGTCGAGCGGGAGCAGGCCGCCGAGATGCCGCGCCCCGCCACGCCGCCGACGTCACTGGGCAGGTTGTCGCGAACCACGGTGTTGGTCACCGTGGCGTCCGGTCCGAGGGCGACCACTCCCCCGCCCCGGTTGCCCGAAATGAGGCTGCCCGTGACGCTCAGGTTGCCACAGACACCGACGTCGGAGCTGCACTGCACGTTGATGCCCCGGCCGACCTGGCCGTCCAGCGGTGCCGGCACGGTGTCACGGATCACCGAGTCGGTCACGACGACCTCCGCGCCCAAGACGTGGAGGCCCAGATCCGCGTTTCCGGAAATCAGGCTGCTCACGACGTCGAGCGAGCCGCAGGTCTGGAAGTCGGCGTCGCACTGCACCGCGATGCCTCGTCCGAGAGCCCCGTCGAGCAACGCCGGCTCGGTGTCGCGCACCACCGAGGAGGTCAGCGTGACCGCCACGCCCTCGGCGAAGATGCCCAGATCCCGGTTCCCCGCGATCAGGCTGTTTGTGATGCTCAGGCCGCCGCAGATACCCAGCGTGTTGTTGCACTCGGCCCCGATCCCTCGGCCGAAGCTCCCGTCCTCCCACGAGCGGGTGTCGCGCACGACCGAGTCGATCACCGTGAGCTCCTCCCCGGCGGTGTGGACACCGAGGCCGCGGTTTCCGGCGATCAGGCTGCTCACGATGGTCACACCGCCGCAGGACCCGACAAAGGGGTCGCACTGCGCGCCCAGCCCTCGCCCGCCTTCGCCGCTGCCCCGCGGGAGGGTGTCGCGGATCACCGTGGACGTGATCGTGGTTGTCCCGCCGGATGTGAAAATACCCACGTCGTGGTTCGCCGCGATCAGGCTGTCGGTGACCTGTAGCGTGGGGCAGACAGCAAGCAGCGAATCGCACTGCGCCAAGATCCCGCGGCCGAAGAGCCCGCCGCTCCGGCTCGCGGTATCGCGGACCACCGACGCGGTGATCGTCACGTCCACACCCACTGAGGAGATACCCAAATCCGTGTTTCCCGAAATCAGGCTGTTGGCGATGCTGACTTCGCCACAGGTGGACGGCGAGAGGTTGCACTGCGCGTCGATCCCGAACCCGCGCAGCCCGCTGCTCTGCTCGATCCGGGAATCACGCACAACGCTGTCTGAGAGCTCCACCCTGCTTTCCACCGAGACAATCCCGGACGTCGCGCAGCCCGCCACCTTCACCCGACCCAGGTGGACCTCGGCCTCAGCCACGCAGAAAACCCCGGCCTTGCCCGTGTCCACCACCTCCACCTCTTCCACGGCCAGTTGCTGCCCGCCCATGATCAGCAGCCCCTCGCCGGGCCCGGTCATGGTCACGCCGCGCACCGCGGTGCCGGTCCCTCCGCTCGCGATGGTCACGGGCGGCTTGGGATCGCCCAAGAACACGTGACCGCGAATCGTCACGAGGGCGGAGCAACGGCCCGTGAGCCGCACCGCCCGGCTGATGGTCAAACGCTCGGTGTAGTCCCCGGCGGCCACGGCGAGCTGACCGCCGGTCTGCACCGCAACCAGCGCCTCGCCGATGGTCACGAAGGGCGCCGACAGTGAACCGTCGGCGCCGGTGGCGTCCGCAGTCTGGTCCACGTACACGGTCGCGCCGTCGTCGACGATGTTCCCCCAGGTGCCTGTGCCGCAGTCGCCCAGGGGCTGACACTCGGTGTGGCCGAGCAGCGCGATGGTCCCCGGCGGGCAGGGATCCGGCCCGGGGGGCAAGACGGCGTCGCAGCCGCCCTCCCCGTCGAGCTCGAAGCCGGCGGCGCACGCCGTCACACCCACCGGCCGGCACTCGGTCCGGCCCAGCTGCTCCATCGTGCCCGGCGGACAGGAGTGGTCCGGGAGGATCGGCTCACAGCCGCCCGCTCCGTCGGGCTCGAACAGTCCGGTGGCGCAGTGGGTGACGCCCACGGCCTGGCACCCGCCGCCCAGCACCGAGATCTCCGTGGCCCCCGGGCAATCGTCGAAGATGGGGACACAAGCCGGCCCCCAGCTCTCGTATCCTTCGGCGCACTCGGCGTCGTTCCGGTTGGTGCCGCCGCCGGTATCGCCGCACGCGGTGAGCCCGAGCAACACTCCCGCCGCAAGCCCCGACAACCAACACTGGCGCATCTCGTCCTCCGTGACCGCACTGCCCGCCAGTATTGCCCGCGAACGGCGCAGGCGTAAAGACGGAGAATGGATCGGTCGGAGCCGTCGGAGCCCGGTCGCGCAAGGCACATGATTCCGCACGGGGATTCTGGTAGCCTGATGGGGAAGGGAGAAACCAGCGGGGGATCCGACCCATGAAGCGAACCTTCGGCCTTTCGATGTGCCTGCTGCTTGCCGTGGGGGCGGCCGGCTGCGAAGAAGAGATCACCTGCGCCTCTGCGGTGCAGCACTTCTATGCCGCGCACCGGTGGCTCCACGACGGCGAGCAGTGGTTCGACAACGAGGCGGACGCGATGGCGTTCTGCGAGGGGCTCGCCGAGGAGGCGCGGCAGAGCGGGTGCGGGGACACGCTCCAGCGGTGGCTGGGGTGCCTGCGCTCGGCCGAGGAGGCCAACCCCGGCGACTGGGGCGGGCTCTGCGTCCACGAGCAGTCCGAGCTCGAGGCCTGCATCGCCGGGGAGCCCTTCGAACGCGACTGCGCGGACGGGGAGGACGGAGACGGGGACGGAGACACGGACTGCTTCGACTCGGACTGCCTGGACGCGATCGAGTGCTTCACGGGTTGGTACGGCTACAGCTTCCCCCAGAGCGCGACGCGGGCCGTGGACCTTCTGTTCGTGATCGACAACTCGGGGTCCATGGCCGGAGAGCAGGCCAACCTGCGCACGAACTACAACCCACTCCCCGCCGTGCTGTGGAGCATGCTCGGGGGCATGCCGAACCTGCACATCGGCGTTACGAGCACGGATCTGGGCGTCGGTGCGAACGACATCACCTACTGCGATCAGGAGGGAGACGGCGGGCGGCTGCTCAAGGGCGGCTGCGCGAACCCGACAGGGGTCAGCTACATCATCGATGTGGAGCCGCAGGGCTGCGAGATCGTCAGGGAGCCGTACGGCGCCTGCTCGTCTCACGACTGCACCGAGGCGAGCTGCGCGCACGAGCCCTATACGACCTTTGTCGAGGATTCTGCCACCGGGTGCCCGCGGTGCCGCAACTATCAGAGCGAAACCCTGGCGGACGTGTTCAGCTGTATCGCAGACCTGGGGACCATGGGCTGCGGCTTCGAGCAGCCGCTGGAGGCCCTGTATCAGGCCCTGCAGCCGGACAACACCGCGAACACCGGCTTCCTGCGCGAAGACGCGATCCTGGCCGTGATCCTGCTCACGGACGAGGACGACTGCTCGGCCAGTGACACGGCGCTGTTCGACCGCAGCGCCACGGCCATCGACTCGCCCTATGGGCCGCTCACCTCTTTCCGGTGCTTCGAGTTCGGCGTCACCTGCGACATCAACGACCGCACCACCGAGGGGACCAGGCAGGAGTGCGTGCCCCGGGAGGATCCCGGCGCCCTGCTGCACCCCACGAGCCGCTACACCCAGTTCCTGCGGTCCATCAAGGACCCGGAGATGATGGTGGTCGCCGCGATCGGCGGACCGGTCACGCCGAGCCCCTCGGGCGTTGGACACAACATGGTGGTGGGCCTGGACGATGACGGCTATCCCGACCTGCAGTACAGCTGCACCACGGCCGTGGACGGAGCCGTTCCGGGGATCCGGATCTTCGACGTGGTCAGCGCCTTCAACGAACAGGAGGACCTCGACGCCTGGGCGTACGCATCGGTCTGCAACGCAGACTACAGCTGGGTGCTCCAGGGCATCGGGAACAAGCTCGCGGACCGGCTCGATAACCAGTGCTACCCGACTCCCCTGAAGGGCTGCGCCGATCCCGCGGTGGAGCACGGGCTGCCCGGGGACGGCCGGGCCTGCAACGACGTCTGCCTGCCGACTTGCGTGGTCGGCGAGACGCAGCAGCGCGGCACGGCGGAGGAGCAGGACTACTGGGTCCCGCACTGCCTCGAGGTGTGCCCGAGCGGATTCTGCGAGGGCAACACCGACCGCAGCCAGGCCTACCAGAACGGCCACCCGGTCCTGCGGGATCCCGACCTCCCGGTGGAGCGGTGCTGGCACGTGACCTACAACGAGTACTGCGCCCGCTCCAACTACGCGGACATCGTCATCGCGCGGCGCGCAGACCCGCCCCCGCGCACCTTCGCCCGCTTCGCCTGCAACCAGATCTCCCGGGACGAGCAGCTCTGCAACGACGGCGTGGACAACGACGAGGACTGCCTCGTGGACCTCGACGACCCCTGCTGCCAGAACCCGGCCAACTGTCAGGACTGACGCCGGCCGGTAGATCACCGCTCGGCCGCAACCGCTCGGCCGCACCGCTCTGCCGCACCGCTCTGCCGCACCGCTCTGCCGCAACCGCTCTGCCGCAACCGCTCTGCCGCAGGCCTGACGCAGCGACTCCTTGACGCAGCGACTCTGTTGAGGCGATGATCCCCCAGCCACCAAGGAAGGAATATCCGCCATGCCGAAGATCGCCCGTGCTCTGATCCTGGCGTCACTCGTCGGGGGGCTCGTCGCCTGCGGCGAGGACTCCCAGGACGGCCCTGTGGCGCCGCCCGACCAGCTGGGCGAGCTCGCCGTGGGGCACACGTCCTTCACGGCGGTGGACGCGGCCCGCGGGGATCGCTCGCTGCTGGTGGACGTGTGGTATCCGGTGGACGCTGCGGACGCGCGGGACACGCCGGTGACGAGCTATCCGCTGATGGCGTGGATCGGCCTGGAGTCCGAGGTGGCGGTGGAAGGGCTGCCCGTGTCGGCCCGGGAGAACCAGACCCTGCTGGTGTTCTCCCACGGCTACGGCGGGATCAACACCCAGTCCACCGAGCTCATGGAGGCCCTGGCCAGCCACGGCTTCGTCGTGGCGTCGCCGGAGCACACGGGGAACGCGCAGTCGTCCATGACCGATGACTTCGAGCAGGCCGCCGAGAATCGGGTCCCCGACGTGTCCTTTGTCATCGACACCCTGATCGAGCGCAGCCTCGACCCCGAGGATCCCTTTTACGGGCGGCTCGACGAGGAGCGCGTCGGCGTGGTCGGACACTCCTTCGGGGGCATGACGGCCGTGGGTGTGGCGACCGGCTGGGCCAACGCCGGCCCGGACCCGCGGGTCGCGGCCATCGCGCCCATCTCGGCCGTCATCGACGACGACCTGCAGAGCGAAGACCGGCCCAGCCCCTACGCGGGCTTCACCGCGGACCAGCTCGCCGGCGTGACGGTGCCGGTGATGCTCATCGGCGGCACCGAGGACGTCAACGTGCCCATCGAGAACAACGCCCTCGCCTATGAGCAGCTGGTCAACGCCCCCTGGGTCTACAAGGTGGACGTCATCGGCGCGAACCACACCCACTTCGCGAACGTGTGCGCCATCGGTGACATGCTGCTCGACCTCAACCTCAGCATCGACTCCTGGCCGTCCCTCGGCGCCACGGAGCTGGTGGAGCCCTACGCAGCGACCTGCAGCGAGGACGCTTTCCCCATCGAGGAGGCGTCCCGGCTGCAGAACCTCTACGTCGTCTCGTTCTTTCGGCGCCACCTGCTCGGCCAGCAGGGGTACGATCACTATCTGTCCGAGGACTACGCCGACACCGAGCCCGCGATCACCTGCTCCCATAAACAGCAGTACATGCCGTGATGGGGTCAGACCCCCTCACGGCATTTACTGCCGCGGGCAAACGCCCCGCGCCGACGGACCCGGCGCCTCACGGCTCGACCCATCGTGGACATCATGGCCGGCAAGAGCCACCGCATCCACACCTACGGCTGGCCCCCCCCCCCTCCGCCCCCATCATCCCCTGAACTCCGTAGGGGGTCGACCGCCTACGGAATAACTCACCATCCAGGCCAGCAGGCCGAGATGGGATCTGCCCCCATCATCCCGAGAGGGCTCAAAAGTCCACGGGCAGCGTTGGCGGCGGCGCCGGGGAGGGGTAGAGATTCGCCCAGGTGGGCGCGTCCTCCACGGTGCCGCTCAGGTCGTTGTCGTCCAGGATGTCGGGCTCGGACCCCTCGTTCATGATCACGCTGTTCTCGGCGCCGCTCACCAGTGTCCTGCTCAAGGTGCCCCGCGCCCGGAAATACAGCACCCCGGCAAGCGTGGCGTCACGGATGTCGCAATCGTTGATGTGGAACGTGGGCAGCTCCGCCCCCTCCAGCCCCTCGATCTGGATGCCGTAGCCGTACTTGTCGTCCAACGGCTGTGGATCCACCTGTCGGATCACGCTGGCGCGAATGGAGCCCGAGACGCCCTGCAGGGCCACGCCTGCGTTGTGCGTGGTAATCAGCACGCAGCCGGTCATCTGCAGCGAGCTGCAGGCGACGAAGCGCTCGTCGCACATCGCCCAGATGCCCTGGCCGTACTGCCCCCGAAACTCCCCTGCCTCGTCGGACCCGACGTCCACGACCGAGACCCCCTCCAGCGTCGCGCTCACCCCCGCCAGGTAGATGCCGGCGTTGAAGCTGTCTCGGACCAGACTGTCGGTGACCAGGACGCTTCCGCAGACACCGGTGGAGCTGCACTGCACGCTGATCCCGCGGCCCGACATTCCGGTCTCGTTCGGGAGGGTGCCCCGGATCACCGTGTCGGCAATCCGGGCTTCCGAAACGGTGGTGAAGATGCCCACGTCGGTGTTCTGAGCGATCAGACAGCCGTCCACCTCGAGGGCGCCGCAGAAGGACAGGCGGGGATCGCACTGGGCGCTGATCCCGCGCCCGAACATGCCGTCGCCTTCCTGGGCGAGGGTGCCACGAACAACCGTGTCGACGATCGTTGCATTGACACTGACCGCTAAGATCCCAGCGTCGCTGTTTCCCGAAATGTAGCTCGAAACGACGCTGACCTCACCACACGCGGCCAGTTGCTCGGCGCACTGCACCTCGATCCCGATCCCATAGGTCAGGTCGCTCTGCTCCGGCACGGTGTCGCGCACCACCGTCTCCCGGATCTCGGTCTGGGCAACCTGGGAGAACAGACCAATCTCCCGGTTCCCGGCCACGACGGCGCGGGCGACCTCCAGCCTGCCGCAAGCGGCCGCGGGGACGTCACATTCGGCGCTGACTCCTCGGCCGTACTCGTTTCCGGCCCCCGGGAGGGTGTCGCGAACCACCGAGTCGGTGATCGTGAGATCGCCGCCTCGCGCGTAGATGCCCACTGTGCTGTTTCCCGAGACCAGGCTGCTCGTGACTGTCAGGTCCGCGCAGGCGGAGCCGTCTGCTCCGCACGCGACATCGATCCCGATGCCGTTCGAGCCGTTGTACGCAGCCACCTGAGTGTCGCGCACCACCGAGTCGCTCACCGTGACGTCAACGCCTTCGGACAGGAGCCCTTCGTCACGATTCCCGGCCACGATGCTCCTGGTGACGCTGAGGCTGCCGCACGCGAGGCCGGTGGTGTCGCACTTCGCGCCGAGCCCCCAGCCGTATTCCTGGTCCCGCTCGTTCGGCAGTGTGTCACGCACGACCGAGTCGGTCACAGTGGTCTGCGCGCCCAGCAGGAGGAGCCCCACCTCGCGGTTCCCCGAGACCACGCTCCCCACCACCGCCAGGCTCCCACAGGTGGACACCGCCTGGTCACACTCCACCTGGATCCCCCGACCGCTCAACCCATCACTCGCACGCGCCTCGGTGTCGCGGACGACCGAGGCGGTGATCTCCGTATCCACACCGAGAATGTACACGGCCATGTCCCGGTTCCCCGACACCACGCTCTTGGTGATGCCGAGGCCTCCACAGGCGCCCGAGGACGAGCACCAGACAGAGACTCCCCGGCCCAGCTCTCCGTCGCTCTCCGCGGCGCCGTCGCGAATCACGCTCTCCGAGAGGTACACCGTGCTGCCGACGGAAAGCACGCCGGTTCCCGTAGCGCCCACGATCTTGACCCGGTTGAGGCTGGCCTCTCCTCGTTGGGAAACCACGACTCCATAGCTCGCCGTGTCCACCACCGCCACGTCCTCGACGGTCACCTGCTCCGCCTCCTCGACCAGCAGTCCCTCGGCGGGTCCGGTCAGGGTGACTCCGCGGACCACGCTCCCCGTAGCGCCTGCTCGGATGGACACGGGCTGCCTGGGTTCGCCGAGGAAGAACGTTCCACGGATCGTCACCAGCTCGGCGCAACGGCCGGTGAGTCGAACCGGTTTGCTGATGACCAGGCGCTCGACGTACTCACCGGCGGCCACGGCGAGCTGTCCATTGGCCTGGACGACGCCCAGCGCAGTACCGATGGTCGCGAAGGGCGCCTGCGACGTGCCGTCGGCTCCTGTCGCGTCCGCGGTGGCGGACACGTACACCGTGACACCGTCGTCGACGATGTTGCCCCAGGTCCCCGAGCCGCAGTCCCCGAGGGGCCGGCAGTCGGTGTGACCGAGCCGGGCGATACTCCCCGGTGGGCACGGACCCGTTGCGAGGATCGCGTCACAGCCCCCCTCGCCGTCGGACTCGAATCCGTCGGCGCAGGTGGTCACGCCCAGGAGCCGACACTCCGTGCTTCCCAGGACCTCCATGGTGCCCGGCGGACAGGAATGGTCCGGCAGGATCGGCTCGCAGCCCCCCTCGCCGTCCGACTCGAACAGTCCGGTGGCGCAGGCGGTCACACCGATCTGTCGACAGCCGCCCCCCAACACTGGGATCTCGGCCGGCTCCGGACAGCTGTTGAGCAGGGGCAGGCAGGCCGAACCCTGGCGCTGCGTCCCCTCGGGGCAGTCTCCCCCGCTCGAGTCGTCGCCTCCGCATCCCGCGAGCAGCACGGCGCAGATCATCATCAGTCGAATGGCCATCACAGACTCCCAGGCGTTCGCATCGCCAGCATTATCGTTGATGGGATGCGTGAGGGGAAGGGGGACGCGAGTCCAGACGCCACCGCCTGGCGCAGTCGGAGGCGGAGGCACGTGGCTATGGTTGATCGCTGGGCAGCAACGGGCTACCTTCGAGCGTCTCATTGAACGGACCAGGAGAAGAAAGGACGCGACATGTCGAAGCCGGTGGCTGGACTGCTGTGCCTCATTGTCACCGGCGGCCTGTCGTGCGAACGAGCCGCGCGTAAGAGCGCGTCCAGCCCGGACGGATCGCGGGCCCAGCGGAGGGCGACGCCGAAGCGTCCGGCCCGGGCCGGCGAGCCGCTGTCGGCGTCCGACGTGGCGTTCGCCGTCCGCCTGCGGATCGGGCTGCCGGCGCCGCCCAAGACGGGGTTCCGCGCCCCGGACGATGACGATCCTCCGCCCAAGCCGCGGCCGTTGCTGGCGCTCGCCGCGCAGAGCTGCAAGGTGTCTCAGCTCGGCTTGGAGCCGTGCAAGGCGAAGACGCGTGAGCGCTGGGGGCTGAGCGCCGAGGGTCCCTTCCTGGCGGTGGCCGTGGCCCCGCGCAGGTCCCTCGAGGACATCATTCACCGGGCCGCCGAGCTGGCCGCCGCCAAGGCGCCCCCCGCGACGGGTCACGCGGAGCAGGCGCGCGGGTGGCCTCCGACCTTTGCCATGGTGCGTCTGTACTTCCCACTCGCGAGCCAAGCCACCTTTGAGAAGGCCTTTGCCCGGTCGCCGGTGTGCCGGCAGGCGCGCAAGGGGCTCATCGATTGGCTGATGGACGAGGAGAAAAAGCCCCTGGCCAAGGAGGTCCGGGCGCGACTCGAGGAGTCTCGCGGCGGCTGCGCCTCCGCGGCGGAGCTCAAGGGAGCGGCGCACAGCCCGCTCCAGCCGCTCGCAGCGCTGGGGCCGCTGGGGGTCGTTTTGGAGCCCCTCGTGCAGGCCTGTTCCGTGGTCGGCGCCGACAAGCGGCGGCTGCGTTGTGACGAGGTCGGGCCCGTGGTGGGAGTGCCTCAGTACGGCGAGCTGCAGCGCCTCGTGTTCCCGCCTCCCCAGGCGCGACGCGGGCCGCGCAAGGTCGCGGCGCCCGCGGATCTCAGGGCGCGGGTGCGCCGCATCACGACGGTGCGCGCGAAGCTCGCCGCGGCGTTCCTGCGCCGGGCGGCTTCGCTCGCTCCCCCGGCCGGCTGGCTCGCGCCGACCGGCACCGCCAAGCTGCCGGATCTGGAGCTCCGCGTGAACGCCGCCGCGCTGGCGCGGTTCGACGCCTCCTACGGGCTCATTCAAGTGTTCCAGGTGCTCGGGGGGGGCGCCCCGGCAGAGGTGCACAAGCGCTTCGGGATCGGCGTCGACACCTCCCTCCGCTCCTGGCGGTTCCAGGCCGCGTCCACCGACCTGCTCCGGGACTTCCGGCTGACCCTGCAGACCCGCGGCACCGGTCGAGGCCTGCGCCTGCGCTGGAAGCTCACCCCCCTCGGCCTGCGCGTGCTCGGCCCGGCCATGAGATCACTGCTGGGCAAGAACCTGATCCAGGGCAGCACGCTGATCCGGGCGCTCGAGGGATCGGCCCTCCCCGCCCTGACCAAGGCCGCGCCTTCGCGCGGAATCCTGGCCCAGGCGACCGAGGCCAAGGAGCTGGTGCGGTTCCTGAGCCCCTACGGCTCCCTGCTCATCGCCGCGCGCCTCTGGCCCGACCTGCTCCGCACCCCCGCCGGCCTCGCCTGGCTCACCAAGCTGGCCCCTTCGCTCAAGCGCTCCGGGTACCGCGAGCTGCGCGTGACCCTTCGGGGCGATCGCCTGGAAGCGCTCGCGGTGCCGACACCGCAGTAGACCCGCGACCGCCCTCTCACAACCCCTGGGGCAGGGTCGGCTCCGGGGCGGGGGACGGCAGGAGGGTGGTCCATTGGGGATCGTTCTCCGCGGTGCCGGAGAGCTGGTTGTCATCGAGGATGGTGGGCTCGGAGCCCACGTTCATGACCACGCTGAACTCGCCGCCGGAGACCACGGAGCCCGAGAGGGTGCCCCCGGAGAGGTAGTAGAGGATCCCCGAGAGCTTGGCGTCGCGGACGGCGCAGTCGAGCACGTTGAAGGTGGTCCGCGACTGCCCTGCGAGCCCCTCGAGCTGGACGCCGAAGCCGTAGGTGCCGTCGAGCTGGGGCTCGACCTGTCGGATGGCGCTGGTGGTGACGAAGCCGGAAACGCCCTGCACGGCGAGGCCGGCGTTGGTGCTCGACTCCACCAGGCAGGAGGTCATCTGGAGCGTGGCGCAGGAGCCGTCGCTAGAGTCGCACAGGGCCCAGATCCCTTGACCGAACTGATCGGCCCAAGGGCCCGCCTCGTTGGGGCGGGTGTCGAGCACGGCCACCCCCTCCAGCGTGGCCGGCACGCGGGCGATGAAGAGGCCGGCGTTCTCGCTGCCCTGGATCACGCTGGCGACCATGTTGAGGTCCCCACAGTAGAACACGTCGGGATCACACTGCGCCACCAGACCGCGGCCGTACCGGCCATCGCTGGCCCGGGGGAAGGTGTCGCGGACCAGCGTCCCCGTGACCTGGGTGTGGGAGCCGTAGACAACGATGCCCGCGGCAGTGCTCTCCGAGACGAGGCTACTCACGACATTCAGAATGCCGCAGATGCCGTGCTGGCCGTCGCACTGGGTGTTGATCCCCCAGCCGCCGGAGTCATCACTCACCTGGGGCAGCGTGTCGCGCACGATGGAGCTCGTGACCGTGGTATCCACGCCCGAGGCGATGATGCCGCGGAGGCGGTTTCCAACGATCAGCGAGTGAGACACCGCGAGCGAGCCGCACTGGCCGATGCCGGGGGTGCAGTGGGCGGTGATCCCCACACCGAAGGTTGAGTCGCTCTGCTTGGGCAGGGTGTCACGCACCACGGACTGAGAGATCGTCGCGTGCACGCCCTGCAGTGAAACGCCGACGTCGCGATTCGACGCCGCCACGCTGCCGCTCACCTCGAGGGCGCCGCAGGCGCCGAGCGCCGGGTCACACTGCGCCACGATCCCACGGCCGAACCGCTCGTCGAGCTCCTGGGGCAAGGTGTCGCGGATCAAGGACGCGGTGATCTCGGCGTCGACGCCAAACACGAACACCCCCACCTCCTGGTTTCCCGCGATCACGCTCTCGGTGAGCCGCAGGCTTCCGCACCGGCCGAGGCCTACGTGACACTCGGCCACGACTCCCCGGCCGTACAGCCCGTCGCTCTGCTGGGCCAGCGTGTCGCGGATCACCGATCCGCTGATTGCGACGTCGGCGCCGTGCGCGGCGAGGCCGACGCTCCGGTTCCCCGTGACGAGGCTGTCGGTCACGGTGAGTCTCCCGCAGGTGGACAGGCCGGGATCGCATTCGACATCGATCCCCCGGCCGTAGGTTCCGTCACTGCCCGGCAACGTGTCGCGGATCACCGATCCGGTCACCGTGACGTCCACCCCGGTGGCGTGCAGTCCGAGCTGGCGGTTTCCGGAGATCAGGCAATTGACCAGCTCGAGGCTGCCGCAGCTCCCCAGCGCGGGATCGCAGTAGGCGTCAATGCCCCGGCCCACGGCGCCGTCGCCCTGGGACGGCAAGGTGTCCCGGATCACCGTGTCGGTGAAGGACGCCTGCGCGCCCATGAGCACCACGCCGAACTCCAAGTTTCCTTCGATCGCGCTGCCGGTGACCTCGAGGCTCGGGCAGACGCCATCGGAATGGCACTGGGCCGAGAGCCCGCGGCCGTTCAGGCCGTTGCTCTGCGCTCGCGAGTCCCGGATCACGCTGGCGCTCACGACAGAGTCCACACCGATGGTGACGAGCCCGAGCTCGGTGTTGGTTTCGATCAGGCTGCCGGACACGCGGAGGCTGCCGCAGGCACCGCTGGAGGAGCACTCGGCGTCGAGGCCGCGTCCGAGCTGGCCGTCGCTGAGCCGCGGCAGAGAGCCGCGCACCACGCTGTCCACGAGCTCCAGCTCGCTGCCGAGCACCGCGACGCCGATGGTTCTGCAGCCGCTCACCTTGACGCGGCGGAGGACCGCGGCGGCCTCCGAGGTCAGCGTGACGCCGTAGCTCAGGGTGTCGACGACCTGCACCTCCTCCACTGTAACCTGCTGCGCCCCCTGGATTGCCAGTCCCACCTCCGGACCGGTGAGGGTCACGCCGCTCACCGTAGACCCGGAGGCGCCGGCGCTGAGGGTGACCGGCGGCTCCGGGTTGCCCAGAAACACCACTCCGCGGAGGGTCACCAGCTCGGCGCACCGGCCGGTGAGCCGCACCTCGTCGTTCACGTTCAGCCGCTCGACATACTCCCCGGCGGCGAGGGCGACCTGCCCTCCCGGCTGGGCCGCGGCCAGAGCATCACCCACGGTCACGAAGGGCGCCGCGGCCGAGCCGTCCGCGCCGGTGGCGTCCGCCGAGGCGTCCACGTAGATCGTCACGCCGTCGTCGACGATGTTGCCCCAGGTGCCGGTGCCGCAGTCCCCCAGGGGCTGACAGGCGGTCTGGCCCAGGGTCGCGATGAAGCCGGTTGAGCAGGGGTCTGCCGGCAGCGCCGCGTCACAGCCCCCTTCCCCGTCTCCCTGGAACCCGGCGGCGCACTGGCCCACTCCCACCTGCTGACACTCGGTCGAGCCGAGCGCGCCCAGGGTGCCCGGCGGGCAGGTCTGGGCCGGCAGGATCGGCTCACACCCGCCCTGCCCGTCCGACTCGAAGAGCCCGGTGGCGCAGGCGGTCACGCCCACGGCCAGACACCCTCCGCCCAGCACGGGGATCTCGGCCGCACCCGGGCAGCTGTCGAAGATCGGCACGCAGGCGGGACCGTCACTTTGATATCCCTCGGCGCAGGCGCTGTTCACGTTCGTGTCCCCGCCGGAATCCCCGCACCCGAAGGACAGCAAGCACACAGCGCCACAAAGCCAGGCTGTTCGACGCACAGCGGCCTCCCTGATGGTGATCAGTAGGCTCAGTATCATCGAAGAGGGAACGCAGGGGAAGGGTCCATGAGGGGAAGGGTCCAATCCGGAGCGCTGCGCGTCAACCCCGCTCGTCCGCTCTCGCCTCCGCCCGTCCACTCTCGGCTCCGCTCGGCTACTCTCGGCTACTCTCGCCAATGCTCGGGGTGATCGAGGGCGGCGGCAGGAACCACGCGGCCGGAGGCCTTGTCAAGGGCGCCGTCGGTGAGCTTGAGGACCATCCAGGCCGGGGCATTCCCGGGCTCGATGGGATAGGGCGCCTCGAAGCCGAGGGCGCCCGCGGGCACGAAGCCGAAGCGCGGGTAGTACGCCCGACAGCTTGGACTGTATTCCCGGTGGTGTTCTCCTACTAGGATTTGTGTAACATGACCGGGGTAGCAGGAGACACGCGGACACGCAATGAGTGAAGACCGGACAGGACAGGTGCTCGAAGGGAAGTACCGCCTGGTGCGCGTGCTGGGCAGGGGCGGCATGGGAGCGGTGTACGAGGCCGAGCACACGGTGATCAGCCGCAGGATGGCGGTGAAGATGCTGCACGCCGAGCTCACCGACAGCGTGGAGGTGACCGAGCGGTTCGTGCGGGAGGCCCAGTCGGCCAGCGCCATCGGCCACCCGAACATCATCGACATCCAGGACGTGGGAAAAACCGACGAGGGCGCGACCTTCATCGTCATGGAGCTGCTCGAGGGGCAGAGCCTGACCGCGCTGATCAAGCGGTCGGGCAAGCTCGCGCCGGCCCGGGCCGTGAACCTCACCCTGCAGCTCCTCTCCGGGCTGGAGGCGGCCCATCGGAAGGGAATCATCCATCGGGACCTCAAGCCGGACAACGTGTTCCTGAAGCACGACCCGCGGCAGGGGGAGCAGGTCAAGATCCTCGACTTTGGCATCTCCAAGGTCAAGAGCAGCGGCGATCCGGGCCTGGGCCTGACCAAGACCGGCGCGGTGATGGGCACGCCGTACTTCATGGCGCCCGAGCAGGCCAAGGGCCTCAAGGACATCGACGAGCGGATCGACCTCTGGGCCGTGGGCGTGATGCTCTACCAGATGCTCACCGGCTCGCTGCCCTTCCCCGGTGACACGTACAACGCGGTGCTGGCGAACATCCTGACCGAGCCCATGGTGCCCCTCACCGAGGTCGCCTCCGACCTGCCCGAAGGGCTCGTCGCCGTGGTGAACCGGGCCCTCGAAAAAGACCGCTCCAAGCGCTACGGGAGCGTGGCGGAGCTGACCGCGGACCTGAAGCCCTTTGGAGACCCCTCCCTCGTGATCGAGCCGCCGCCGACCGCTGCCGAGGCGCTGATGGAGACCGTGGCCACCCCGGCCGGGGCGAGCGTGGGGGTGAGCGGTCTCGAGGCCACCACCGCCGCCACGCCGACAGGCGCAGCGGGCGTGAGTGGGCTCGACGCCACCACCGCCGCCACGCCGGCGCCCGCCCCCGGTGTGAGCGGGCTCGAGGCCACCGCTGCCACCACGCCAGCGCCCGCGTTCACGCCGGAGAAGCTCCCGGAGCCCGAGACGGCCGCTGCCGCCGAGCCCGCGGCCGCACCCGCGGAGAAGCCGCCGCTCTGGAAGACCATCCTGTGGTTCGCGGTCACCCTGCCCCTGGCGCTGCTCCCGGTTCTCGCTTCGAAAGGCCACTTCAACCTGATCTTCACGGTGTTCGGGTTGCCCAAAACCCTGCCCAACGCTCTCGGTCTGGTCATCACGATTCTCGTCTGTGGCGGGCTCGTCGGTGCCACCGTGGCCATCTATCGCTTCTGGGCACGCGGCGTCTGGAACCGCTGGTTGCAGGGTCCCCTGTTCCTGATCTTCCCGTTCATCGGCTTGCTGCTGGTGCTGTTCCACTACCTGACGTTCCGCGGGCAGCTCCAGTCCCACCTGCAGACGCTACACGCCTACTCGGCCATCACGGCGGCTCAGGCGGCCAAGATCTCCGGGATGTTCAGCACCAGCAGCGCTCGCTTCCTGAACGCAGCGATATTCACCCTGATACTGGTGTGGCTACTCTCTACCTTCGTGCTGCTCGGCTACCTGTTCCTGAGTCACCGGGGCGAGCGCACGCCAGGTTCCCGAAAACGTTGGCTGGCCCTGATCGGAGGGCTCGTCGCGCTGCTGCTCGTGGAGTACGGCCTGTTCTTCACGAAGACCGTGCGCGCAGGGTTCCAGGTCTACATCCTGGATCTGACCTGGGTCCTCACGGCTGTCGCGGTGATCCGCGTGCGCGAGCCCCACGGCCCGGGATACACGCCCGGCTGGCGGATCCTGCTCTCCGGTGTGGTGGCCTGGTTGGCCACCACGGGCGCCCTGTCCGTTGCCGGCTACATCCAGTCCTACGAGCACGTGAGCCGGATGAAGGCGCCGATGCACGACCGCGAGTGGCTGTACAAGGTCTGGGTGAATCCGATCATCCAGGAGGGCGCGCTGGTGATCCTGGGCGCGCTGCTGGCCGCCACCGTGGTGCTCGTGGCGGTCTGCTACCGCAGCTTCCCGCTGCGCTCCCGTTATTCCGGTGCTGCGCGAACCATCGCCGTGTCCATCGCGCTGATCATCATCACTGCGATCCCTACGGGAATCCTCTTCGCGGCCATGAACGACGTGGGACAGACGTGGCTGCCCCACAAGCTGAGCAGCATGCACCCCGTGGCCCTGAAACCGGGCGCGGCCGCTTCGTTCTACATCGACAAGGAGCCCCAGTCCCTGTGGTCCGGGCGCAAGGCGCTGCACGAAGCCCTGACCAACAAGATGCGGAGGCTGCGGGAGGAGCCGAACCTCGAGCCGGTCCTGGCCGGCTACAAGGAATGTCCGACGATCCTCGACGCCGCGCTGAGCAACAAGCCCCCTCGCGCAGCCGCGCGGTGCGTCACCGCCATCGAGGCGCGGCTCTACTGCCAGGGCCGCGGCATGCGCCTGCCCACGCCCCGGGAGTGGGACGCGGCCCTGACGTCGATCAAACCCGCCGAGGCAGGTCTGCCGGATCCGGCCCGGCCGCTGCAAAGGGGCCCCTTTGCCGAGTGGACCATGCAGAAGGTGCACGGCACCGCCACCTTCGAGCTGCGCGGTACCGACGGCGTGCCGGGCGCGCCCGCCAAGCTCGAGCCCAACCGTTTCTCGAGGCACGTCGGCTTCCGGTGCGTGTTCAACTTCGAAAAAAAGTAGGGACAGACATGGCAACCGAAACCACCGAGGGCATCTACTGGCTGGAAACGGCGCCGGACGAGCCCTGCGCCCCGCTGGACGGGGACGGGAAGGCCGACGTGGTGATCATCGGCGGCGGTTTCACAGGCCTCTGGGCGGCCTATGAGCTGAAGCTGGCCGAGCCGGGGCTGGACGTGCTGGTGCTCGAGGCCGCCACCATCGCCCACGGCGCCTCCGGGCGAAACGGCGGGTTTGCCATGACCCTGCTCGACATGAGCCTGGCGCACCTGCTTAAGAACTACGGCGAGGAGCGCGCCCGGGCTGCCCACGAGGCAGTGGCAGAGTCGGTGGACCGGATCGGCGCGGTGTGCGACGAGCACGACATCGACTGCGACTATCACAAGGGCGGCCTCCTGGAGGTGGCCACGAACCCCGGACAGGAGCGGCGGATCGAGGCGGACCTGAAAGCCGCCGCCACGCTGAAGCTGCCGGGTTTCACGCCCCTGGACCGCGAGGCGCTGCAGGCGCGGGTGCGTTCCCCTACGTACCGTCTCGGTTTCCATGAAGAGGCATGCGCCGTGGTGCACCCGGCGCGGCTGGCCCGCGGCCTGAAACGCCTGGTCATGTCACAGGGCGTGCGCGTCCACGAGCACACCCCGGTGGACTGGGTGCGCCCCGGCAAAGGCGGTCCGGTGATGGTGCGGGCCGGCGAGCACACCGTCACGGCAGAGCACGCGCTGATGACCACCAACGCCTGGGCCCGCCACTTCCCGCAGCTCCGGCGCAAGGTGATCCCGCTCTACACCTACATCCTGCTCACCGAGCCCCTCTCACAGACGCAGTGGGACGAGGTGGGCTGGGACGACCGCGAGGGCATCGAGGACAAGCGCAACTACGTGCACTACTACCGCCGCACGGCAGACGGGCGCATCCTCTGGGGCGGCAGCGACGGCGTCATCTATCGCTCCTCCAAGATCAAACCGCAGTACGATCGCAACGACAAGGTGTTCGCGCTCCTGGAGTCCACCTTCCGCCGCACCTTCCCGCAGGCGGCCGACGTATGCTTCAGCCACCGCTGGGGCGGCCCGGTGGCCATCACCGTGCCCTTTGTCCCCTTCTTCGGCACCCTATCCCCCGGGAACGTGCACTACGGCTTCGGCTACAACGGCCACGGGGTCGCGCCCTCCCACACGGGCGGGCGCATCCTGCGGGACCTGGCCCTCGGCCGCAAGACCCAGTACACCGAGTTGCTGTTTGTGCACGCCAGCGAGTCCCTCTTTCCGCCGCAGCCCATCCTCTGGCTCGGCGCAGCCCTCACCCGCAGCCTCCTGCTCCGCCAGGACCGCCGCATGGACCGCGGGCAAGACTCCGGTTCCATGGACCCCTGGCTATTGCGGGTTCTTCGCTAACGCGCCGCGGTGCCGGAAGATCGCGAATCCGGCGAGGAGAGCCATGACAGAGGAGCAGAGGCAGCAGAAGCGTGACGATCCACAGCGGAGTGATCACGGCGGCCCAGAGGCACGCATATCCCACGGAATTGCAGGCCACGGACAGGGCCTTGAAGCTCAGAATGATTCTCCCCTCGCAGCCACCCGCAGCCATTGACTCGGCGGCCTGCATCAACCCGGCGATGCAGAAAAACACCGCGCACAACACCGACGCCGACAGGACGCCGACAATGAGCGGACCGTAGCTCCGGCGCCCGGCCCGTGCGACCTGTAGGACCGTCAAGGCCAGCGCCGCGAGGGAGAGCAGCGTCACGACGTGCATGCCGTACCCTCCCTCGACGTAGAACTTGGCTACTCCTCCCATGGCTCACCTCGTCACGACAGGAAAAACAAACAACCCAACCGGCAGGTCCCCTACCGATTGAACGAATACCTCACGAGCGCCTCGACGATCTTGGTCTGTTGATCGCGGATTTTCAGGATCGAGGCGGTAAAGCCGTTGTGCACGATGGCGAAGATCAGCGGCTTCTTGCCGGGCTTGCCGTCCACGTACCCCGCCAGGCAGCTCACCTGCTTGATGGTGCCGGTCTTGGCGCGCATGCGGCCGATGGCGATGGTGTTCTTCAGGCGCTTGAGCGTCCCGGGCTCTGCAGGCCGGGCCAGGGAGTCGTAGATCACCTTGTGCAGGGCCGGAGCCTTGCCGATCTTGTCCAGGAGGCGCACGAGGAGCCGCGCGCTCAGCTTGGTGTTGCCGCCGAGCCCGGAGCCGTTGGCCAAGGCGTAGGACCACCGCCCCGCGCCCACCCACTCCAGCGTGCTCCGCAGCGCCTTGAGCCCCTTCTTGGTGGAGCCGGGCGGGTTGGACTCCTTGGCGCCCAGGGCCTTGACGAGCTGCTCGGCGTAGAAGTTGTTGCTGTGCCGGTTCATCCGCCGGAGCAGCTCGCTGAGCTCTGCGGACTCGTGCCGGTGCAGCTCGGGAGGAGGCGTCGCCGGCAGTAGTCCCCGCTTCGCCGGTCCGACCTTGATCCCTTCGTCCTCCAGCATGCGCTTGAACGACTCGCCCGCGTAGCGCGCCGGGTGGAGCACGCGGAAGAATCGCCGGCGCGGTCCGATGCCCGCCTGGATCCGACCCCGGACGAGCACGCGAACGCCCCGCTTGAAGGGCGCCGCGTAGCCCCACCAGGTGGTGCGCTTGCCCGTGCGCACGGTAAACAGCTCATGGAGATAGGCCGACGGCGGCAGCAGCTTCACGCTCGCCGGCTGTCCCATCGTGGTGGGCGTAACCTCCACCTCCACGGTGTTGTGGTCCATGGATACCGCGCCGCTGGGCGCGGAGTAGGCCGAGCCGGCGGTCCGCATGAAGCCCGGCGCCCAGCGGCGCCCGTCGAAGTAGCTGTCATCGACGACGATCCCCTGGGGGATCGCGGTCACACCCTTGGACTTGATCGCCGCCGCGAGCTGCTTCAGGTCGTCCCGGGACAGAGACGGATCCCCATCCCCCCACAGGTAGAGCGGGGTGGTCATCGTCGCCCCCGAGATCTTGCCCCGCAACAGGGTCTTGAACTTGTGCTTGGCGCCGAGACTCCGCAACGCCGCCGTGGAGGTGACCAGCTTCACGCAGGAGGCCGGATGCAGCTTGGTCCGCGCCTTGCGCGAAAAAATCACCGCGCCGCCCGCCTCCTTGACGTGAATGGTGAACATCCCGTCCTTGGCGACCGTGCCCGCGTACACCTTGCGCAGCGCGCGCTGCAGCCCCTTGCGCGTCAACGGCTTCGTGATCGGGATCACCACCGGCCGCACGACCGGGGTCACGGGCGCCGTCGGCGCCGGACGCGGCTGCGCCCAGACAGCAACCGCGCTGCCCACGAGCACGACCATCACGGCTGTCAAGACAACCCGTTTCACTCGACGCTCCACTCCTCTTCCGTCCGGCGCATTGATACTACCCCCAGTGATAGCGCGGCAAAAGCGTAACCGCCAGAAGCCGTTCTGAACGTCGCAACACGATGTCGTGCTCATGCCGAAGGCCGGCGCTCGTACCGGTGCAAGGAAAACACTGAAGGCGAGCACGTGCATGAGGACGAGCACGAGTCCAATGTGATCCTCACCTCTCAAGTCGAGATTCAAAATCGAATATCCGGCAGAAACTACCCCGAGTGATTTTCACTCACCCCCGATCCTGCCGATTTATGGCCGAAATCCCGCAAAAACCGCCCCGAGTGACGCTCACTCACCCCCGATCCTGCCGAAAAACCGGCAGAAACTACCCCAAGTGATTTTCACTCACCCCCGATCCTGCCTGATGGCCCACCCAGCACACGCGCGTCGGAGTGGCAAGCCTGTTTCGGGGGGCAAATCGTCCAAGCTCGGGGCCGTCGCTAGTCCAGGTGATCAACACATAGGAAAGCAGCTAGGTCCGCTGGTAGATCCGCTGGTGCGGCTCGCGGGCAGTGAACCCGGGGGCGTCGGGTAGGAGCTGATCGAGCTTGCCGAGGACGAGCACACCGCCCGGACGGAGGGCGTGGCCGAGCCTGGCGTGGGTGGCGCGCTGCAGCGACTCGTCGAAGTAGGTGAAGGCCAGGTAGCGGCAGAGCACGAGATCCACGGAGCCGGCGAACGCGGTGGCGTCGGGCCACTCCGAGGGGAGCGGGTCGCGGAGATCGTGCCGCAGGAGTGTGACGGGCTCGCGGTGCGGCTCTACGAGCTGGACCGCGTCGGTGGTTTCGATAAAGGACGCCTCCCGCCACTGCGGCGGCAGCTCGCGCAGGCTGCCCGCCGGATATTCTGCCCGGCGCGCGCGTTCGAGCAGGTGCGGGTCGATGTCGGTGGCGAGGATTGCGAGCTGCACGTCGGGAAAGCGGGGCACGAGGCAGTGGTGCCAGACGAGGGACAGGGTGTACGGCTCCTCGCCCGAGGCGCAGCCCGCGCACCAGCAGCGCAGGGTTCGGTTGTCCCGACTCTGGGCGGCGCCGGCCAGCTGTGGCAGCTCCCCCTCGGCGAGCCGCTCCCACACGCCGCGATCCCGGTAGAAGCGCGAGATGGTGATCCGGCAGAGTCGGTCGAGCGCGCCCCACTCTTCCGGGTGGTCGGACAGATGATTCCCATAGGCGGTCAGGTCGGCGAGGCCGAGCTCGGACAGACGACGGCGGAGTCGTTTGCGGACCTGATTCTGGACCTTGCGGAAGCCGCGCCAGCGCAGGTGGAGCCGGGGTAGGTGCTCTTGCAGGAAGGCCCGGCACTCGTCACGCGACACCCGCGGCGGGTTCGTCGGCAGAGGCTGGGCGGCCATGGGCGTTCGCTACCGCTCGTGGACCTTCAGCTTGGGGAGCTTATTCTGGAGGGCCTTGAGCTGGGCCTTGGGGAAGCCCTTGGAGACCGTGAGGCTGTAGAGCCGCTTCGCGCCCTTGAGCGCGGCCACGTTCTTGACCTTGGTGCCTTGGATCTGGACGCTCCAGAGCTTGACGGCGCCGGCCAGGGGACGGATGTCACGCACCTTGGTGTTGCGGATGCTGACGCTGGTGAGCTCGGTGTGGCCCTTGAGGAACTTGATGTCCTTGATCTGCGTGCCGTCAGCGCTGAAGGTCCGCATCTTCTTGAAGTTCGCCACGACCGAGAGGTCCTTGACCTTCTTGGAGGAGACGTCGAAGTACTCCATGTTGACCATCGCCTTGAGCGGAGAGAGGTCCTCGATCTCATTTGCCCAGTTCAGGTAGAGCTTCTTCATCTTGGTCATGCCGGCCAGCACGCTCAGATCCTTGATCTTGGTGAACTGCAGCCAGAGCACCTCGAGGTTCACGAGCCCCTTGAGCGGCGTGAAGTCGGTGGACTTGTTCATGTACAGGTTGAGCTTGGTGAGCTTGGTCAGCCCGGCCACCGCCGCGATGGAGGTGAGCCGACAGGCGTACAGATCCAGCTCCACCAGGTTGGTGAGGTCCTTCACGAAGCCCACGTCGGTGAGGTAGCTCATGTAGAAGCCGAGCTTCTCGAGCTTGCTGTGGCCGGCGAGCACCTGCGCGTTGGCGACCTTGGTGCCGTAGAGCTCCAGCTCCTTGAGCTTGCCGAGCCCCTTGAGCGGCGTGAGGTCGAGGGGCACCTCGTCTTTGTCCTTCTTCTCGAGCTTGAGGCTCCTGGCGGTGAAGTCCTCCAGCTCCACGAGCGCTGCCACAGGGGCAATGTCGGTGATCATGGTGTAGCTGATGTCGAGCTTTCGCAGCCAGGGCAGATTCTGCACGGTCTTGAAGTGCTCCGACGTGCTGCCCTTGCGGAACGTGACCTTCACCTTCTGAAAGTCCTTCTGTTTCTCGATCTCAGCCTTGGCGGCCTGGGTGATCACACCGACGTCGCACCGGCCCCAGCCGCACTTGACCTTCTCGAGCTCGGGCGTGACCCCGGAGATGGTGACGAATTTGCCGGCCGGCGCCATGGCCGCCGGGCGCGTGGCTGCCGGACGCATGGCGTCCATGCCATCCATGGCGTCCATGGTGTCCATGGCGTCCATGGCGTCCATGGTGTCCATGGCCGTCGCCATGGGGTCGTCCTTCTTCTTCTCGTCCGACGTGGGTTTCTTCTTGCAGCCCGCGATCAGCGCGACCGCGCAGAACAGAATGGTGAGCTTCTTCATGGCTTCGTACCTCCGTAAGGTCGACTCGTGATTTGTCGTTTTCGGTCGAGGAGATTACCACGATTCAACCATCTCCATCGGCGGCTTTCTCGATCCGGGTCAGGGTCGCGTAATTCCAGGCGGTCCGCCAGAAATATCACCGAATGAAGACGTCGCTTCTTAATACACGACCGGGCCGGGGCAGCCGAAGATGAAGCTCACCGCGGACACGGTCCCGGTCATGAGGCTGTCGCAGTAGCTGCCGAAGAAGGTGATGGTGGAGCCGTCGGGGTAATAGTCCCAGCCGTCGGCGTGGCTGGGGGAGCGCGGCACGGCCACGCCGTCGAAGTAGACCGCCACGTCATCCGGCACCGGGGGCAGCGAAGTGAGCTCGTAGGAGCACGAGGGCACGATGATGCCCCCGGCGATGGTGTCCAGGGCGGTCTGCAGCCCCTGGGCGTCGTCGGCGTGGTAGAAGTGCGGCGGCCCGCCCGGCTTGGGCTCGAGACCCGCCTGGGCGGCGTCGTTGAGCACCTGGGGATCCAGCCCGAGCAGGCCGCCGAACCCCAGCACGAAGGTGTGGATCCCCGCGTTCGCCAGGTCCTGCACGGCCTGGACGGTTTCGACATCCGTGGTGATGTCCACGTTCGGGGGGTTGCCGCCGCAGTTCGGGATGCCGTCCGTGGCGAAGAGCACGTACTGACCGGCCGGGTTCACCGGGATCGACTGATAGTAGATCAGCGCCTCCTGCAGGCCGAAGTGGGCCGGCGTGTTGCCGCCGGGGCCGCTGCCGTTGAGCCACGCGAGGATGGCCGAGGCGTTGTTGAGCTGGATGGGCACCCGCGCGCCGGGATCCACGCCGCAGTCCTCGTCGGTGGGGAAGACCGAGAGGCCGAACTGGATGTTGGCGTCCCGGGCGGGCAGCACAATGCCGAGGGAGGTCTTCATGATGTCCCACTTGGAGGCCCCGATGGGCGGAAAGCCCGGCGCCAGCATCATCGAGCCCGAGCGGTCCAGCACGATCAGCATGTCGGGCGGATCCCCGAGGCTGATCAGCTCGATCTCCTCGGTCTGGGCGCCACAGTTCGCGTCCGCCGGCACCGAGCCGTCCAGATCGACCTGGCCCCCGTCGTCCAGCGTCACCGCGCCGTCGTCCACCACCACCGCCGCGTCGTTGCCGCCCGTGCCGTTGTTCTGGTTGTCGTCTCCGCCCTTGGCGGTGGGACCGCAGGCGGCCAGCACCGCCGCCACTGCCAGCCCCACAGTCAGCCTGCGGGTGCACCACCTGAAACTGCGCATGCTCCACCTCCGCGCACCGTGTCGCAGGGACAGTCTATCACAGACCCAGGAGAGGCCTCGCCCCTTTGTCCGCGCGTGATATTATCCCCGGATGCAAAGCGACGACTTCCTCGATGAGCTGCGACGGCTGCGGGCCGTGGCGATCCTGCGGACCGACCGGAAGGAGGCGGCCGGGCCGGCCATGGAGGCGGCGGTGCGCGGGGGATTCCGGGCGCTGGAGTTCACGTTGAACACGCCGGGGGCGCTGGAACGGATCGCCGAATTCGCCGCCCGGGACGGGCTGCTCGTCGGGGCGGGCACGGTGCTGACGACCGCCCAGGCCCGGGACGCGGTAGCCGCCGGGGCGTGCTTCCTGGTGTCCCCCGTGGCGGATCCCGAGGTGATCGACACGGCTCGGGAGCTCGGCGTGGCGGCGATCCCCGGCTGCGCCACGCCGTCGGAGATGCTGCGCGCACACCGGGCCGGGGCCCCGCTCGTGAAGCTCTTCCCCGGCCCCCCCGACACGCCGACCTATGTCCGTCAGATCCTGGGTCCGCTGCCGTTCCTCAGGATCGTTCCAACGTCCGGCGTCGACGGCAACAACGCCGCGGCGACCCTGGAGGCGGGAGCCTGGGCCGTGGGCTTCGTGTCCTGCCTGTTCGACGCCCAGGACCTGGCCGCCGACCGCTTCGATCGCGTGGAGGCGCGGGCCCGCGACCTGCTCGCGGCGACTGCGGCGGCCAAGATTGAGTAGCAGCCAGGCACGAGGAGCACACTCAAGGAGAAGAGCGATGAAAAGAACGGTGCCAATAACGGTGCTGCCGATGGTCTGGCTGGGCGCGGCCTTGTTGACGGAGGAACACCATGGCGAGTGAGCTCAAGCGCGGCGGCGTCCCCTACAGGTGCCTCGTGCTCGTGTGCATGAACGACCGGGGCGGCGAGCGGAAGTCCTGCGCGGACGGCGGCAGCGTCGCCCTCCGGGCGGCCCTCAAGGCGGCCGTTGGGGGGCTCGGATACCCCAAGGACCAGGTGCGGGTGTCGGGCAGCCTGTGCCTCGGGCTGTGCGCCGCCGGCCCCAACGTCTTGATCTCCCCACAGCAGATCTGGTTCTCGGAGGTGCGCCCAGAGCACGTCGACGCCATCGTGGACACGGTGCGCAGAATCATGGAAGAGGAACAGTAGCGCACCGGCTTCGTCGTAGATACAATCCGATACACTCCGATACGCAACGGCGACGGCAATGGGGAGGGACCTGCGGCACACTCGGGGGCAGCGGGGCACGAGCGGATTGGTGTATGATGACAACCTGGCAGCTACAACGGGTTCGACAGCCCATGACCGAACAGCAACCCACCCGCGCCCCGCGGATCCTGGTCGTCGAGGACGATCGAAAGCTGGCGGGGCTGGTCCGCGAGTTCCTGGCCTCCGCCGGCTTCGAGGTCACTGTGGAGCACCGGGGCGACCGGGCGCCGGAGCGGATCCTCGCGGAGCGGCCCGACGTGGTGATCCTGGACATCCTGCTGCCTGGACAGGACGGCCTCGCCGTGTGCCGTGAGGTGCGGCCTCAGTACAACGGCGCGATCCTGATGCTCACCGCCCGGGGAGAGGAGGTGGACGAGGTCGTGGGGCTGGAGCTCGGCGCGGACGACTACCTGGCCAAGCCGGTCCAGCCGCGGCGCCTGCTCGCCCGGATCCACTCGCTGCTCCGGCGGCTGCCCCGGGGGAACGCGCAGACGGAGTCTGGAAACCGCATCGAGGTCGGCGCGCTCGTGATCGACGCCGGCTGTCGTTCGACCACCGTGGGGGGCGCTCCCGTGGAGCTGACCACCGCGGAGTTCGACCTGTTGTGGCTGCTGGCCTCCCACGCGGGCGAGGTGCTCAGCCGCGAGCGGATCTACCAGGAGCTGCGCGGCACCGAGTACGACGGGATCGATCGCTCCATGGACCTGCGCGTGGCGCGGCTCCGGCGCAAGCTGGGTGACGACGGCAAGCAGCCGCGACTGATCAAGTCCATCCGCGGCGCGGGGTACCTGCTGGTCCCGGACGCCGGGGAGCCGTCATGAGCCGGCTGACCCTGCGCCTCTCGCTCGGCATTCTGTTCGTTCTCGTCGCCTCCTTTTTCATTGTGCGGTGGGCCACCATCAAGGCCACGCGGGAGCGCGTGCACGAGCACTTCTCGTCCCACATGAACATCCTGGCCCTGGCGCGGGAGCGCCTGGACACGGCCCCGGCCGACCAGTTGGACCGGGAGCTGCAGAGCCTGCAGCGGCGATCCAAACACCGCATCCGGCTCTTGGATCCGGCCCGCGACGTGCTGCCCGACGAGGTCCGCAGGGCCTGGAAGAAGAATGAGCCCCGGGTGGTGTTCCAGCGCGGTCACGGCGCCACGGTCTATCTGCCGATCCGTAAGGGGACGCGCATCCTCGCCGTGGGCCGGCGTGCACAGCGCTGGCGAGATCACGCGCTGCTGATCCCGGTGTTGCTTGCGCTGTTCGTCGTGATCCTGGGGACGGGCTTCGTGCTGGCCGCGCCGCTGGTGCGCCGCCTCCGCAGGCTGGAGCGGACCACGGTGAAGATCAGCGAGGGCGACCTGGAGGCGCGGACGAGCGACTCGTCGCGAGACGCCATCGGGCGACTGGCCCAGCGGTTCAACGTGATGGCGGACCGGGTGCAGGCGCTGCTGGAGAGCCAGCAGCAGCTCATGCAGGCGGTCTCCCACGAGCTCCGAACCCCGGCCGCCCGGATCCGCTTCGGCCTCGAGATGCTGAGGCAGGCGGGGGACGAGGCCGAGCGCGAGCGGCGAATCGAGTCCATCGACGAGGATCTGGTGGAGCTGGACCACCTGGTAGAGGAGCTGCTGCTCTATATTCGAAGCGGCGAGCAATCGCTGGAGCTGAATCGAGAGGTCTTTGCCGGCGACGCGGAGCTCCGGGAGCAGCTCGAACGGCTAGGGGAGCTGCGGCCGGAGATCGAGCGCTCGGTCCGGCTCGGCCAGGACTTCGACGGGCAGGTGAGCGCCGATCGCAGGTATTTCCAGCGTGCGCTGCGCAATCTGCTCGGCAATGCGCTGCGCCACGCGACTCACCGCGTGGACGTGGAGCTGACGCAGGAGGGTGACTGCGTGCTCGTCGCCGTAACGGACGACGGCCCCGGGGTCCCCGAGGGGGACCGGCGGCGGCTGTTCGAGCCCTTCTTCCGGGTGGACGCGAGCCGCAACCGGGAGTCCGGCGGCGCCGGGCTGGGGCTGGCCATTGTGAAACGGATCGTCGAAGCTCACGGCGGCACGGTGTCGATCGACCCCGCGGCGGCAGACGGCGCCCGGTTCGTCACCTCGTGGCCGACGTCGGACCCGGGCGCGCGCCCGGATACGAATGGATACAAACCGGTACCCAAAACCGACTGAACGGAAGCGCTGGGTGCGCCACACTGTACTCTGGCCCGTCCGCTTCCGCCCCTTCCATCGGGGCACGAAAGGAGTCGCGATGAAAGTCAACACCTCGATCCTGGCGCACCTGGGCGCGTTCGTGTTCGCGTTCGCCCCATTCTTGGGTTGCCAGCCGGCTGATGAACAGAAAAGTGACACCGTGTCAAAACCCATGAAGACCCCGGAGGGCGTGAAGGCAGAACTGCCCGAGCATCACGGCCCGGGCAAGCTGATCGTGAAGGCCCTCGCCGAGCTCGAGCTTCGCGCCGACCAGCGCGCCAAGGTCGACGGCCTGGTGACCCAGACCAAAGCCCAGCTCGCCACCACCCGCTCGGCTCGCGCCGCCTTGATGCGAGCCGCGGCTCGGCAGATCCGGGCCGGCAAGGTGAACCAGGAGCAGCTCGCCGCGCTGGCGGAGAAGCTGAAGGCGGACTTCGTGAAAGCCAGGCCCCAGCTCGTGGCGGCGCTGAACAGCCTGCACGCCACCCTCGACGCCGAGCAGCGCCGGCAGCTGGTGGACAAGCTCAAGGCGATGCACCACGGCCGCATGAAGAAGCACTTCGGCGACGACGCCGTCAGCCCTCACGGCATCCACGGCAAGCGCGGCTTCCACGGCCATCACGGCTTCGGCGGAGGGCACCGGCGGCTGAAACGGATCGCGAGCAAGCTCGGACTCACCCAGGGTCAGCAGGACCGCATCGCCGACGTGATCCAAAACGGCATCCGCGCCATGCACCCCGACGGCGACAAGTCCGAGGCCGGCTTCCACGGCTTCCACGGCCGCATCCAGGCCGCGGTGAAGGCCTTCCTCTCCGACGACTTCGACGCCGCCAAGCTCCCGTTCCTCAGTGACGCGCACCAGCCGGCCTTCCACGGCAAGCTCCAGAAGATCCTCACCATGGGACAGGCCATCCTGCCCATCCTGTCCGCCGACCAGCGCGCCAAGATCGCCACCCACCTCGAGTACCGCGCCGACCTCCTGTCCGACTAAATGCTAAGGGGTCGCGAATGGATAACTCCTCGAATCAGGGCGCCGAGGCACCCGGCTCGCGAGGCGCCAGAAGGGAGCATATCGGGAATATTCGACCGCCTGGCAACAAAGCGAGCCGGGATGGATCGGCGTCCTGAACGATCGATTTGTCCATTCGCGCCCCCTAAGGGGGTGCCTCGCTACGCTCGGAAGGTGCCGCAAATAGCTTGGCCCCGTGACCACATGCGTCACTTATTCGATCCCGGATGCGGCCGCCAAAAAAGAACTGGCGCCGAGGCCGGGCGATCCCCATAGTCCAGTCATGTGCGGCGGTTCGCATAGAGTGAGGAGCTCCGGGGCCGGGTCGATCATCGTCTCTGTCGTGGTGCTGCTCCTCGTCTGGGGAGCGCGCGCGGAACCAGTGGCGGCCATCGGCCCCGCTTCGAAGGTCCATCTGGCACAGCTCGTGCTGCCGGGCGGCAAGGCGACCCGGACCCGGGGCCTCGCCGCCCTGGCCGGCGCGTTGACGCGCCGCACCAACATCACCATGCAGCGCGGGGTCAAGCGGTTCGGGCCGCAGTCCACGTCCCTGTTCCGGATGCCGCTGCTGTTCACCACGGCCGACGGGCCGCTGCCGCTGCTCAAGCCCGCCGCCGTGACCCGGCTCCGGCGCCATCTCAGCCGCGGCGGCACCTGGATCATCGACGGACCCGCCTCGGGATCCCAGCGCGCAGCCTTCCGGGCGTCGGCCGGGCACGTCGCGAAGCAGCTCTTTCCGCGGCAGTCCCTGAAGGCGCTCCCGACCTCCCACACCCTGTGGAAGGCGTTCTACCTGCTGAGCCCGGACCATTTTCAGCGCGCATCGCTCCCCGTCGAGGCCGTCGTCCGGGACGGCCGGGCCACGATCCTCGTCGTCCAGGGCCTCACGGCCGCCCCGGGAGCGGTCCTGGGCCGTCTCCCGGAGTGGCTGACAAGGCTGGCGGTCAACCTCGTGATGTATGCGCTCTGCGTCGACTATAAGAGCGACCAGGTCCACGCGCCGATCATCATGCGCCGGCGGCGGTGGCGGGTGCCGTGAGCGGCCAGTGGGAGCTCCTGTGGCGGCCCCCGTTCGGTACACCGGGGGTGGTCCTCGTGTTGACGGGCGCCGCGGTCATCCTCGTGCTCGGCCTGCTCTCCACGGCCGGGCGGCCGGTGTGGGTGCGGGGGACGATTGGGCTGTGTAGGCTCGTGGCCGTGACGGGGGTGCTCCTGCTGCTGTGGCGTCCCGTCTGGCGCGTGGCCGACGTGACCCGGGGGCGAGATCACGTGGCCGTGATCCAGGACCTGTCGGCATCCATGGCCCTGCCGGGGGCGCGGACGGGCTCCTCGCGGCTGGAGGATGCCCGGGCGCTCCTCCGGCGGGGCGCGTCGACCCTCCGGGACTGGCAGCGCCGCTATTCGGTGGATCGATACCACTACCATGCCTCTTTGCAGCGCGCGGAGGAGCCGGCTGCGGCGGGGGCCAAGGCGGAGGGGCGCTCTACGCGGTTGCTCAAGGCGTTGACCGAGGTCCGAGCGCGATACCACGGGCGACGGCTGGCCGGCGTGGTCGTGATCTCCGACGGGCAGGACACCGGAGCGCTGCGGGACGGGTTGACCCCGGCGCTGGCGAGCCGTCTCCGTGGCCTGGACGTGCCGGTGAACGTGGTCCCCATCGAGTCGCCGGCGCTGGTCGATGTGTCGGTGGCGCGCGTGCTCCCGGACGACCTGGCCTTCGTCCGGAACGTGGCCCGGGTCCGGGTCCAGCTGCGGGTCAGCGGGATCGGCTCCCGGCCGGTGCTCGTGTCGCTCCGCCGGGAGGGGCAGGTGGTGCAGACCCGAACGGCGGAGGGGAGCTCGGGTCAGCGCGAGGTGGTGTTCGAAATCGTGCCCGAGCGCGTGGGGACCTTTGTGGGAGAGGTCACGGCGCAGCCGCTCCCCGGAGAGGCGACCCGGGCCAACAACACGCGACGCTTCGTGCTCAAGGTGGTCCGGGATCGGGTGCGGGTGCTGCAGATCGCAGGTCGGCCCAGCTGGGACGTGCGATTTCTGCGCCAGCACCTGAAGCGGGACCCGAACGTGGATCTGGTTTCTTTCTTCATCCTGCGGACCCATCTCGACGCGACCTATGCGCTTCCGGGGGAGCTGTCGCTGATCGAGTTTCCGGTGCACCAGCTCTTCTCCACGCACCTGGACAGCTTCGATCTGATCGTCATGCAGGACTTCGAGCGGTATCCCCCGGCCGTGGGCGTGTACCTGGACAACATCGCGCGGTACGTGCGACGCGGAGGAGCGCTCGCCCTGCTGGGCGGCGAGAACACCCTGAGCAGGGGGGGGTTCACCGGCTCCCGGTTCGCCAAGGTCCTGCCGGTGAAGCTGCTGCTGCCCGGCCCTGCGGCGGCGCTGCTGTCGGAGGAGCCCTTCCGTCCCCAGTGGACCCCGGCCGCCGAGCACCACCCCATCACACGGGCTCGGGGCCTGCCCGCCCTGTCCACCGAGCTCCTCTCGCGGCTCCCGCGGCTCGAGGGCGTGAACCGCGTGGCGCGGGCCGTCCCGGACGCGGTCGTGCTGGCGGTCCACCCGCGGCTGCGCAACGAGGACGGCCGTCCGGCCACGGTGCTGGCCGTGCGGGAGGTGGACAAGGGTCGCGTGCTCGCGCTGCTCACTGACACCAGCTGGCTGTGGAGGTTCGCAGCGGCGGGCGCCGGAGATGCGTCAGCCTATGACGCCTTCTGGAAACGCGCCGTGCGGTACCTGCTCGGGGATCCGGAGTTTGCGCGGCTGCGCGTGGTGACGCGACACCACCCCTACCCGGCAGGGACACCGTTTCGGATCTCCGTCCTGGCAACGGATTTCAAGTACCGACCCCACAAGGGCGTCAAGATCAGCTACCGCGTGCTGCGCTCGGACCGCCGGCCCGAGGGTCAGATCACCGAGGGGAGCGGCACGACGGGAGAGTCCGGCGCGCTGTCGGTCCAGCTCTCCCTGGATCCCGGGAGCTACCGGCTAGAGGCCAAGGCTGTGCTCGACGGGCGGTCAGAGTCTGCCCAGGGGGTATTCGTGACCGAGGGCCAGGCGCCGGAGCTGGCGGTGGTGGCCCCCAACCCGTCGCTGCTCCGCGCCGTCGCCAGGGAAACCGGTGGGCGCGTCCTGCGCGCCGCCGGAACGCTCGAGGGCGCCCGCTTCCACCCCCCGCGGATCGTGCGCATCGACAACCTGCGCACCAGGCCCCTCGTGGGCAGCGCCTGGCTGCTCTGGGCCCTGCTGGCCCTCGCCCTCACCGCCGAGTGGCTCCTCCGCCGCCGCTTCGCGCTGGTGTGAGCACGGCAAGCCTTGACAGCCCCTCGAACCCCTCCTAAGAATGAGCTCACGCGGATCAGGAACCTCCTGATTGCTGCGGGGTGGGTGGGAGCGATTCAGTCCGAAAATGCTCGGGCCGTCGCTCTTGCTATGCAAGCCGCCCGGGCCAGAATCAGGAGGTTTCGTCATGCCCATCACCATCACCGGTAGCAATCTCACCACCGACGACGTGGTCGCCGTCGCCCGCCGGGGCGAGCCGCTCGAGCTGCACGCTGACGCCCTGGCGCGCATCGGTAAATGCCGCGGGTTCATCGAGGAGCGAATCCGGGCCAAGGAGATCATGTACGGCGTCAACACCGGCATCGGAGAGTTCTCCGAGGTCGTGCTCGACGACGATCAGATCAAGGACTTCCAGCGGTTTCTCATCTACAACCACGCCGCCGGCATCGGCGAGCCCTTCCCGGAGGAGGTGGTGCGCGCCGCCATGACCACCCGGATCAACGTGCACGCCAACGGCTACTCCGCCATCCGGCCGGTGATCACGCAGCTCCTGGTGGACATGCTCAACCGCGGCGTGACCCCGGTGGTGTGCACCAAGGGCTCGGTGGGAGCCTGCGGCGACCTGGCGCCCATGAGCCAGATCGCCCTGGCGTGCATCGGGGAGGGCGAGGCCTTCTTCGAGGGAGACCGCATGCCGGCGAGGCAGGCCCTGGAGAAGGCCGGCCTCCAGCCGGTGGTGTTCGAGGCCCGGGACGGGCTGGGCATCATCAACGGCTCCAACGTCATCGCGGGCCTCGGCTGCCTGACGATCTGGGACGCGGAGCGGTTCCTCAAGCAGGCGGAGATCGCCTGTGCCATGACCCTCGAGGCCCTCGTGGCCAACATGAAGCCCTACGACACGCGGCTCCACCGCCTGCGCGGCTTCCAGGGCGCGGTCACCTCCGCGGCCAACCTCAAGCGGATCATGGACGGCTCAGACCTGTTGACGGGCAAGCACAAGACCAAGGTGCAGGACGCCTACTCCATGCGCTCCACACCCCAGGTGCTGGGCGCGGCCCGAGACCAGGTCCGCTGGGCCAAGAGCCAGCTCGAGATCGAGATCAACGGCGTGGGCGACAACCCGCTCTTCCTCGCCGACGACAAGGTCGTGCTCACCGGCGCCAACTTCCAGGGAACGCCCATCTCCATGCCCCTGGACACCCTGGGCGGCGCGGTGGCCATGGTCTGCGTCATGTCGGAGCGGCGCCTCAACCGGCTCACCAACCCGGCCCTCAGCGTCGGCCTTCCCGCCTTCCTCACCAAGGGCGCCGGCATGTTCAGCGGCCTCATGCTCAGCCAGTACACGGCCTGCATGCAGATCGTCGAACAAAAAATCCTCTCCACCCCCGCCTTCCACCAGTCCATCCCGGCCGCCGCGGACCAGGAGGACTTCGTCTCCATGGGCATGAACTCCGCCCTCAAGACCCGCCAGATCCTAGACATCTCCCACGGCGTCATCTCCATCGAGATGATGGCCGCGGCCCAGGGCCTCGACTTCCGCGAGTTCACCCCGGGCAGGGGCACGCTGGCCGCCAAGGCCTCGGTCCGCGAGGTCGTCGACTTCCTCGACGAAGACCGCCCCCTCTTCCGCGACCACAACGCCATCATGGCCCACGTCGCCGCCCTCAACCCCCTCCAGGCCGTCGAAGCCGCCGTGGGCGAGCTCACCACGTATTAGTAGTTTCCATTGCAAGCAGCGATCGAGGGGTGAACATACAGCAGAAACTACCCCGAGTGATTTTCACTCACCCCCGATCCTGCGCGAATTAGGCCGAAATCCAGCAGAAACCACCCCGAGTGACGCTCACTCACCCCCAATCCTGCTGAAAATCACGCAGAACCCCCCCCGAGTGATTTTCACCATGCCTCGATCCTGCAGGGTGGCGCACCCAGCACTCGCGTGCCTTGATGTCTGCGACCCGGCTGTGGTCTAATTGAACGGCAGGCGAAATAAGGGCGAGGAGCGGTCATGACGAGGACCGGTGGATCGGTGGCGCAGCGGCCTGTGTTGAGCGCGGCTACGACATTGGCCTGTCTGGCGTTGGTAGCGCTTGCCGGGGGCGCCGGCTGCAAAGGCAGCAGCCCCGGCGAGGGTGTGGACGCTGGGCCGGACGCGGGTGACACCGGCCCGGACGCCGGGGACGCACAGGTCGAGGCCCCCCTTAGACAGGTCACCATCCTGCACACCGCGGATCTCCACAACCGCGCCAGCGGACGACCCTGCTTCCTGGACTACACCCCGCTGGACCCGACGGACCAGGACTCGGTCCGGGGAGGCTATGCGCGACTCGCGACCCTGATCAAACAGACCCGGGCGGAGCAGGCGACAAACGAGATCCCCGTGCTGCTCTTCGACTCCGGAGACTTCCTCGCGGGCTCGGTCTACGATCTCTTCCCTGCGGATCCCCTGACGCTTCGTTTCTTTCAGCTCCTGCTATACGACGCCGTTACCCTGGGAGATCACGAGTTCGATTGGTTGCCCGCCGGTCTGTCCATGCTCATCAATAACGCCGCCGGCTCGCCGGGCGGCTTTGACGTTCCGATCGTGGCGTCCAACATGGTCACCGACCCCATCGAACCGGGTGACGACGATATCGAGGCCCTGGCAGCCGCCGGGGTCATCGTAGAACGGCGGGTGTTGAACCTGCCCAACGGCCTCCGGGTCGGCGTACTGGGCCGCCTCGGCCCGGGAGCCGCGTCGTCGGCGATCCAGGCTGCGCCCCTGACATTCGACAATCATGTCGGTTTCATCCAGAGCCTTGTGAATGATCTGAGATTCCAAGAGAACGTCCACCTGGTGGTCGTCATTTCCCACGGCGGAATTAGGGAAGACGGCAGCGGTGATGACGTCATGCTGGCCGTCGATGCCAGCGACATCGACGTGATTCTCTCGGGCCACCACCATGAGGCGACGCCGGAGCCCATCGAGCTAAACGGCACCCTCATCTTCAGCCCCGGCTGGTCAGGCGAATGGTTGAGCCGGCTGGATGTCAGCTACGACCTGTCCCTCGGAGAGATCGTCGACTACGACTTCGAGCTTCTGCCCGTGGACGATACCATTGCCGGAGACGCGACCGTCCAGGCCCTGGTGGAAACCTACGACTCCTCGCTCCTCCCCGGGCTCGGGCTTACGCCCGCGACCCCCATCGTGGAGGTCCCGTTCGATCTGCCTCTCACCCCCTTCCAGGAGACCGGCATCGGCAACCTGGTCGCGGACGCCATGCGCACCACGGCGACCATGATCGCGGTGAGCTCCGGTGATCCCACGTCCGCCCCCGCCGTGGGCTTCTGGGGTTTCGACACCCTCGCCGACGGCCTGCATAGCTGCAGCTCCGGCACGGCCGCCGTTGCCGATCTGTACAACGTCATTCCCTGGGGATGGTCTCTCGATCCAAGCAATCCGCAGCTACACGGCAACCCGCTGATCTCATTCTGTCTGTTTCCTGCGGAGCTAAAGGACGTGGCTGAGGTGCACGTGTCGATCGCCCAGGCGTTCGGCTACCACGAGCTGTTCGTCAACATCTCCGGATTCCGCGTCGAATACGATCCCTACGGTCCGACCGTTCCGCCAGACAGGGTACATCGAATCTGGCTCTGCGGAAACGCGGTCCCCGAAGCTCAGGGAGGGGACGGAGACATCCACAGCCTGGACTGCACGTCCGCGCTGGATCTCAGCGACCAAACCACGCTTGTGCGGGCGGTCTCGGACCTCTATTCGTTGGCGTTTGTGAGAGAAGTCGCCATGGTCGGCGTGAGCATCGCGCCGAAGTACTGCGACGGTACGCCCATCATCGTGGACGATGTGTTGGACCTCCTGAACGCCCGCATCGACCGGCTTCCCGGCCCGCCGCTGGACGAGCTGTGGCTGATCCACACCTTGCTGGATTTCCTGGGCGGTCTGCCCGACGATGGCGGCATCCCGGGCCTGCCGGAGATCCCCTCCTGCTACGACGAGCTCATTCCCGGTCCGTGCCTGGACCGGTTCGTTCCCATTTAGCGTTGCAACGGCTACACTCGGGGCACGGAGCTCACCGACCCGGCGGACGACTGCCGACAGCCCAACTGGTCTCCTGCCGGCGACCTGATCCTCTACCAACGACTCGTCGGCGGAGCCTGGGACCTCTGGGTCATGGACCCGGATGGGGCCGGTCAGACGCAGGTCACGAGTGGGGTTGGCGACAAGACCGACGCCTCTTTCTCACCTGACGGGAGGCACATCGTCTACAGCTCGAGCGCGGGCCTGGCCTACGCAAACATCTTCGTCATCTCCGTGGACGGCGGCTCACCCGTTCGGGTCACCGACTACGACGGCTACGACGGTGCGCCGTCCTGGTCCACCCCGGGCCGGATCGTGTTCGAGTCCTTTCCCGGAGACCCCGACGACTCCGCGGGCACCACCCTCTGGGTCATCGACGCCCCGGCCCTGTAGCGGTGGTCGGCTTCAAGCCCGCTCGCCGGTGAGTGGGTTGTGCCAGCGTAGGCCCGGGAAGCGATCGAAATGGCGGTCGCCGGTCCAGAATTCGCAGCCGTGCTCCAGGGCGAGCGCGGCGAGGTAGGCGTCCGTCGTGTCGCTGCCGCGCAGGCCGCCCCCCAGCACGAGATCCTCGAAAATCTCCCAGTGCCTTTTGCCTGGCGTGAGCTGCACGGCCTGTGGGTGGTCGCGGAGGGCGCGACAGATAGCGAAGGCTTCAGCCGGATCGGCCGGTGGTTTGAACACCCGGGAGTTCGTGCCGATTCGAACGAACGCGGCCAGGATGAGCTCGCTGACCGCGAAGTGCTTGTCGCCGTCCACCAGTCGCTGCAACAGTGGGCGACAGCGACCGAAGTGCTCCGACTGCGGAATCGAGGCGTACAGGAGCAGATTCACGTCCCACAGGACCATCATCGTTCCCACAGCTCGCTGGTGTCGCTCAGATCCACGCCCGCCACCGGCTCGCCCACGGTCAGCGTCGGCAGGGAGTAGGGCTCACGCGCCTTGGACGACTCGGTACGATATTCGGCCAGGTATTTACGCAGGCTGTCCTCGACGATCTTGGCCAGGGACGTCTTCCGAGACGCGGCCAGCCGCTTAGCAGCGATGAGCAGGTAGTCAGCGATGTTTACCGTTGTCCGCATGATGTTATTATGCGGCATAAAAACATCACAATCAAGCTGGATGGAGAACCAGTGAGGGCTTTGTTGGAGAGAAAAGCAGCTTGACATATTTTGCTTGAACGCAAAAATAATCATGATATAATTTGCTTATAGGCAAAAAAGAACATGATGCTTACTCGGTATCTCCAACGGAACGTTGTCGCCGACCTCTCTGAAAAGATGGTGTTTGTGGCGGGGCCTAGGCAGGTGGGAAAGACTACGATGGCCACGCAGATTTTGGAGGCCCAGGAGAAAGGTGTGTACTTGTCGTGGGATAGACGGGCGGATCGGGAGGCGATTCGCGAGGCTCGGTGGCCCATCGGAGAGGCGCTGGTGGTTCTGGACGAGGTGCACAAGTATCGGCAATGGAAACGATGGATCAAGGGGGAGTTCGATACGCATCGGGGCCGGCTGCGTTTTCTCGTCACCGGCAGCGCGAGGCTCGATGTCTACCGACGGGGCGGAGATTCGCTCCAGGGACGATATCATCACTACCGGCTGCACCCATTGAGCGTTGCCGAGGTCATATCGGCTGGAGAGACGAGTCCACTACCCGAGCCTGGCACCGAGCTCGCCATGCCCTCGGAAGGGGTGGGCGAGGCATGGGACACGCTCGGTTCGATGCTTCGGTTTGGGGGATTCCCTGAGCCCTTCCTGAAGCAATCGGCTCGTCATTACAGGCGCTGGCAGAAGGAGCGGTTGGATCGGTTCTTTCGCGAAGACGTGCGCGATCTGGAGTCAGTGCGAGACATGAGCTCACTGGAGCACCTCGCCGAGCTGGTCGCCGAGCGGGTGGCGTCTCTGCTGTCGATCAACGCCCTGCGCGAGGACCTGGAGGTGAGCCATCGGGCCGTGACCGGCTGGATCGGCATCCTCGAGCGGCTCTATCATCTGTTCCTCGTACGACCCTACCAAACGCGCCGCGTGAGGAGCCTGAGGAAGATGCCCAAGGCCTACCTCTGGGACAGCGGACTCGTGGACGATCCAGGTGCGCGTCTCGAGAATGTGGTGGCGCTCCATCTGCTCAAGCTCTGCCACCTGCTCGAGGACGCTGAGGGTCATCGCGTGGCCCTCCACTTCCTGCGAGACACGAGCGGTCGGGAGGTCGACTTCCTGGTGACCCATGACAACAAGCCCTGGTTCGCGGTGGAGGTGAAGCTGAGCAGCACGCGTGTCGATCCGTCGCTTCGCTACTTCCGGGACCGGTTACAGATTCCGTGGGTGTACCAGGTGGTATTGGAATCCGATCAGATGTTCGTCCAAGACGACGTGCACTGCGTGCCGGCCCATCGCTTCCTGGCGGCCCTCGCTTGACACGATTTCGTGGTATATCGAAATTCCATCGTCGCCGGGTCTGTCGCGATCCCGTGGAAGGAGATCCCATGAGTCGAAACGAGCATCTCAGCAAGCTGGTGTGTGGTGCGCTGGCCGCGGTGCTCGCGGTGGCTTTGGCGCCGGGAGTGCAGGCGGGCAGCCTGGGCCCACGGCCTCGGGCGACGTCGAAGAAGCCGCGAGGGAAGTATCCCTACCTCGGAAGTCCGCGTGCGAAGGTAACCATGGAGGTGTTCGGGGACTTCCAGTGCCCGTGGACCCAACGGCTGGCGCCGACGCTGCTCCAGATCACCAAGGCGTATCCCCGGAAGGTCAAGATCGTGTGGCGCGACTTCCCGCTCCGGTTCCACCGGCGCGCGATGCCCGCGGCCATCGCCGCGCGGGAGGTGTTCCGGCAGCGCGGAACCAAGGGATTCATCATCATCGCGACCCAGATCTTCAACCACAATCGGAATCTCACGGATCAGAACCTGTTGCTCTGGGCCGGGCAGGCCGGCGCCGACACGGCAAAGGTGAGCAACGCGCTCAAGACCAACAAGCACCAGGCGGCCATTCAGAGCGAGATGAAACGAGCCCAGGCGCGCGGCGTACGCGGCACCCCCACGATCCTGTTCAACGGCCTGCCGTACAAGGGTCAGCGCACGCTGAGCGCGTTTCGGCAGACCATCGACGCCCTGTGAGCTCGCCCGTTGCGGTGTCGCTACGGCTGAAGGAAGGGGTCCGCTTTGGGGCGGCTCCGGGGCTTGGGTGCCTCCTTCTGCTGATCCAGCAGCTCGCGGACACGGCGGCTCAGGCCCTCGACTGAGTACGGTTTGGGCAGGAAGTTCACGCCCTCGTCCAGGATCCCGTGGTGGGCGATGCGATCGCCGGAGTGGCCCGAGGTGTACAGCACCGTGATCGCCGGGTGGGATTCGGCGAGCGCGTCGGTGAGCTGCCGGCCGTCCATTCCGCGCATCAACACATCGGTGATCAGCAGGTGAATCTCACCGTCGTGGCGGCGGGCCAGCTCGAGCGCATCCTGTCCTCCTTCGGCCGCGAGCACGCTGTAGCCGAGGCTCTTGAGCACGTCGACGGCCAGCTTCCGGACCGCGGGCTCGTCCTCGACCAGCAGGATGGTTTCGGTCCCGGTCAGGATCTTGAACTTGCCGGTGATCGTTTTGGGTACGGCAGAGGCGGGGTGGTCGGTGGTGGGGAGATAGATCGAGAAGGCGCTGCCTTGCCCGGGCTCGGACGTGAGCTCGATGAACCCGCCGTGCTGGCTGATGATTCCATCGACCACTGCGAGGCCGAGGCCGGTGCCCTTGCCGACGTCTTTGGTCGTGAAGAAGGGCTCGAAGATCGAGGCGCAGGTCTGCTCGTCCATCCCCTCGCCGTCGTCGGCGACGATCAGTCGCGCGTACACCCCTGGGTGACGATGGGGGTGGTCCGCGCACTCTGCGGCCGTGAGCCGCACGTCGGACATCGTGATGGTCAGGCTGCCGCGGCTGCGCATCGCGTCGCAGGCGTTGATGGCCAGGTTGACGATCACCTGCTCGAGCTGGCCGACGTCAGCCCGGATGTTGGAGGTCGTCTCGCCGGCTGCGATCTTGAGCTCGACCCGCTCCCCGGCAATGCGCTCGAGCATCTTGTGGATGCCGTCCAGCACGAATCGCCAGTGGGTGACCTGCGGGCGCATGATCTGCTTGCGGCTGAAGGCGAGCAGCTGCCGGGTGACGGCCGCTGCCCGGTCAGTGGCTTGGCTCGCTTCGTCGAGGATCTCTGCGAGCTGCTCGTCGGTGCCGGTCCTTAGCTGCGCGCGCTGCAGGTTGCCGCTGATCACGGTGAGCAGGTTGTTGAAGTCGTGGGCCACGCCGCCGGCGAGGCGACCGACGGAGTCCATCTTCTGGCTGTGCTGGAGGTGCTGCTCCAGCTCGATGCGTTTCTCTTCGACATGACGCCGCTCCTGGAACTCGGACTGCAGCTCGTCATAGGCGCGCTCCAGGTCGGCGGTGCGCGCCTTGACTCGACTGTCGAGCTCGGCGCGGGCGGCTTCGGCGGCGTCGAGGGCGTGCTGCAGCGCGAGCTTCCGCTCTTCGTCGCGGAACCGGAGCTGCGCCAGCCTGCGGTAGCTGCGCCGGCGCGCCTGGTGGATGGCGACGCAGACCATGGCCGCCGCCACCAGTGTGAAGCCGTAGTGCGCGAACTCCTTGGGTGTGGTTGCGGTGGCGGCGATGGCACCCCACGCCCCGAGGGTCGGGAGCGTCGTCGCCAGGAGCCAGCGGGTGGACAGGATGAGGCTCCCCGCTGCGATGACGATGATCGCCACGTAGTTCGTGTAGAACGGCTGCTTGAGGAGCCAGAAGGTCAGCAGCACATTGGACAGCACGAACAGGGCCATGACCATGCTGAGGGGATGCGCCCAGGTTTCGGGGATGCGATCGCGCCGTGCGTAGAGGTGCAGGATCGTCGCGAGAATCACCAACCCGGCGTCGTGCACGACCACCGGCCAGACAGCCGGGCGCGGGAGATCGATCAGATTGAAGACGATGAAGACACCGAAGAGCAGCGCGATGCCGAGACTCAGTGGACGCAGGGCGTCGAGGGTGATGGTCCGATACTTCTGCTCCAGGTCCAGTGGTACCGGCATAGGGCCCGTGGACCAGCCGATCTTCTTGCGCGAAGGTCCGCGCCGATTGTCGGTTGTTGACACTCAGTTCCTTCCCGAAACGCAGGGATACCTAGCATGCTTATATTCCCCAAACGCCGCCCGAGTAAAGGGAGTCTGGTTATATCGGACAAGAATGGTGTTCTGTTTTTTTGAATGTGATTACAGCTATGTAAGACAACACGTCGATTGCCCTTGGTAAGGGAGAGTACAGTATTGTCTGGCGTTAGGGCTCGGGGACGAAGGTGATCTCGAGGAAGTAGAGTTGGGTGCCGCGGGCGCTGGTCTGGCCGGCGAGCCAGGAGATGTCGGGCTCGTCCAGGGGGGAGGTGTAGTTGGCCATGAGGAAGGAGTGCTCGCTGGTGCGGCGGACAGACGGGAAGGCGTTGTCACCACAGCCGGGGAGGTCCATGAGGCGGACCACGGTGCGGGTGGCCTTGTCGATCTGGTACAAGGCGGTGGTTTTGGGGCGGGTGGAGTAGTCCATGAGGTCGCCCTCGGGGCCGAAGGGGCCGCCGATGTCCCGGCGGGCGACGAGGTAGATGTCGTCGCCGTGGCGGAACATGTCCGGGGAGTCGTAGCGCTCGGGGTCGCTCTCGGTGGGGCACTCCCAGGAGCCGAGGGCCGCGGCCGGGGCCCAGCAGACGTGCGACCCGCAGCCGGTGTCGTCGCAGTCTTCGTTTCGCGTGACCGTCCAGAGGGAGCCGTCGGCGTCGAATTCGAAGGCCACCTCGGAGACGCCGCCGGCGTAGACGTAGGGCTGGTCGTCGACGAGCTGCCAGGTGTCGCCGTCGGTGGATTGCTTGAAGTAGACCTCTACGATGGCGTCCCCTCCGCCGTAGTGCTCCCCGGCGTAGGAGGTCATGTACGCGGTGTCGTTCCGCACCTTCACGCGCCAGGGCACCTCGTAGCGGTCCACGAAGATCTCCGGTTCGGTCCAGTCGGCGAAGCCGTGGCGGTAGAGGCGCCACATGCGCACGGGCTCGAAGGCGATGGGGTTGTCCCCGGCCTCGAAGAACAGGAGCTGCAGGTTGCCCCGGTAGCTGAGAAAGCGGGGCTCTCGCATGTCGGTGCCCAGAAACACCTCGCCCTCGTAGTCCCAGGTGAAGCCGCCGTCCAGGGAGGAAACGATGTACAGCACGGTGTCCTCGGAGGCGAAGTGGTAGGGCGCGGTGCGCCAGGCCATGAACAGCCGGTCCAGGTGGAAGACGATGTCCACGTTGGCGTTGGAGATCTGGACGTCGACCTCGGCGGGCAGGCCGTCCGAGGGCACGACCCAGCGCGGCTCGGTCACCTCGATGCGGTAGCTCACCTGGGTGTCCACGTCGTGGTCGGCGGGATCGTCGCTCGGGGCGAGGTCGGGCGGGGTGTCGTCGCCGGAGCACGCCAGCAGCAGGGCGGCGCCCAGGCCGGCGCTCAGGGCGAGGAACCGAATTCGCGGCGACGCGCTCATGCTTTCTTGGGTAGCACGAATCAGCAGGGGTTAGAAGGGCTCCGGCAGCAGCTTGCCCGGGTTGAGTAGCCCCAGGGGATCCCACAGCCTCTTGATGGCGCGCATCATCTCCAGCTCCTGGGGCGCGTGCTCCAGGATCATGTAGTCCCGCTTGGACAGGCCGATGCCGTGCTCGCCGCTCAGGGTGCCGCCCAGGTGCAGGGCGGCGTGGAAGAGGTCGACCCGGGCCGCCCGAAAGCGGGCTTGGACCTCCTCGGGGTCGGGATCGTCGGACAGCAGGTTGACGTGGAGGTTGCCGTCGCCGGCGTGGCCGAACACCGCCGTGAGGAGCTGGTGGCGCTCCCCGATCTCTCCCATGCGCTCGACCATCTCCGGCATCTCCCCCACGGGCACGGCGATGTCGTCCGAGGTCTTGTGTTCGTGGGCCGCCTCCAGGGCCTCGCTCACCCGGCGCCGCGCGTCCCACAGCCGCTTCCGCTGGGCCTCGTCCATGGCGAGGCGCACGTCCGAAGCGCCGGCGGCTTCGCAGGCCTCGGCGCAGCGGGCGATCTCGGCCTCCACGCGCTCGGCGTCGCCGTCCACCTCCACCAGGAGCACGGCGCCGGCGTCGTCGGGAAAACGATAGGCCGAGCCCTGGCGCACGTGGTCCACCGAGGCGCGATCCATGAGCTCCAGGATCGAAGGCTGGATCCCGGCCCGCCCCAGGGCGAGCACGGCCCGGCCGGCGTCGGCCAGGCTCGTGAAGGCGGCGATGGCCGACACCGTCCGTGGCGGCCGAGGCAGCAGGCGCAGCGTGATGCGGTCCACCACGGCGAGGGTGCCCTCGGAACCCACCACCAGCGCGGTCAGATCGTAGCCGGACACCCCTTTTGGCGAGCGTCGTCCCAGGACCAGCCGGTCCCCGCCCAGGAGGGCCACTTCCAAGCCCAGGACATATTCACGGGTGACGCCGTACCGGTAGGCGCGTGGGCCGCCGGCGTTCTCGGCCACGTTTCCGCCCAGGGAGCAGGACTCGAGGCTGGCCGGGTCGGGCGGGTAGAACAGCCCCGCGCGCTCCACCTGGGCCTGCAGGGTCCCCGTGATGACGCCCGGCTCCACCACGGCGAGCCGGTTGCGCTCGTCGATCTCGTAGATCTTCTGCATCTTCTCGGTGGAGAGCACCACGCCGCCGTGGATGGGCAGCGCCCCGCCGGACTTGCCGGTCCCCGCGCCCCGGGGGGTGACCGGCACCCGGTGCTCGGCGCAGAGCCGGAGCGTGATCCGGATCTCCTCCGGGGTTTCCGGACGCACCACGGCCTCGGGAGGATAGCTTCCACAGCTCGATTCGTCGCGGCCGTAGGGCTCCAAGGCGTCGGGCTCGGTCACCACCAGGGAGCCGAGCGCGCGGGCCAGAACCTCGCCGATGTTCACGGGCATGGGTGATGTATCCCAGATCTGACGGGCCGTGGCAACCGCTCGGCTCAGGGGGCAGCGTGTTCATGGCGCTGTTGTGTTATGACTCGCAACGGCGAGGCTGTGGGGTCCCCAATATGCTTGACACTGCTTCCAGAATGTCCGTACCCTATTTCCAAAGGTTTCAAGGCATTTGTTGTTTTGGCGACTGGGTTTGCTGAATCCAAGTGGTTTTCACCGCTTTGCGGTAGCTGGGTTGAACGGAGGGAAAGCGATATGTCATTCACGGGTTTGCTGCGCTCGCTAGTCATGATGAGCACCCTGGCGTTGTTTTTGGGCGGCTGCGGCGACAAGTCGTCAGGTGGTGAAAACGACAACGATAACAACAGCAACGACAATGGGAACAACACGAGCCCCCTGACTTGCGGCAACGGCACGGTCGAAGGGCTCGAGGAGTGCGACGACGGGCCGGCCAACAGCGACACCGAGCCGAACGCCTGCCGCTCCAGCTGCGTCCTGCCCTTCTGCGGCGACGACGTCGTCGACACGGGCGAGGAGTGCGACGACGGCGCCCAGAACAGCGACGTGGTCCCCGACGCCTGCCGGAGCGGCTGCACCGATCCGTCCTGCGGCGACGGCGTGGTGGACGTGCAGGCCGGGGAAACCTGCGACAACGGCCCCGACGTGCCGGGGGACCAGTGCGGCCCGAGCTGCCTGGTCGAGTACTGCGGCAACGGCATCGTCGATCCGGGGGAGGTGTGCGACGACGGCAACTTCCAAGCCGGGGACGGCTGTTCTCCGGACTGCCTCTCGGACGAGACCTGCGGCAACGGCTACGTCGATGCGGCCATCGGCGAGGCCTGCGACGACGGCAACCTGATCAACGGAGATGGCTGCAGCGCCATCTGCGCCTTGCCGAGCTGCGGCGATGGGTTCATGGACACCGGCGAGGTGTGCGACGACGGCAACAACATCTCCGGGGACGGCTGCAACCAGTATTGCACCTCGGACGAGTCGTGTGGAAACGGCATCGTCGACGTGGCCGCGGGCGAGCAGTGCGACGACAGCAACAACGTGTCGGGAGACGGCTGCCAGGACACCTGCCTGCTGCCGCGGTGCGGCGACGGCACCATCGACGCGAGCGAGGTGTGCGACGACGGCAACTTCATCAACGGCGACGGCTGCAACCAGTACTGCCTCTCGAACGAGACCTGCGGCAACGGGTTCGTGGACGTGGCGGTGGGCGAGGCCTGTGACGACGGCAACAACATCGCCGGCGACGGCTGCAGCGCCATCTGCGCCCTGCCCGGCTGCGGGGACGGCATCCTCGACCCGGGCGAGGCCTGCGACGACGGGAACCACTTGAACGGCGACGGCTGCAACGCCTGGTGCACCTCCAACGAGTCCTGCGGCAACGGCATCCTCGACTTCGTGACCAACGAGCAGTGCGACGACGGCAACAACATCGACGGCGACGGCTGCCAGGCCAACTGCACACTCCCGGCCTGCGGAGACGGCGTGCTCGACCCCGGTGAGGCCTGCGACGACGGCAACAACGTCGACGGCGACGGCTGCAACGCCTTCTGCACCTCCAACGAAACCTGCGGCAACGGCATCCTCGACACGGCCGTGTTCGAGCAGTGCGACGACGGAAACTCCCAGGACGGCGACGGCTGCCAGGCCAACTGCGCGCTTCCCTTCTGCGGGGACGGCATCGTGGATCCGGGGGAGGTGTGCGACGACGGGAACAACAACAGCGGCGACGGCTGCAACGGCGCCTGCACCTCGGACGAGTCCTGCGGCAACGGCATCCTCGACGTGGCGGCGGCCGAGGCCTGTGACGACGGAAACACCGCCGACGGCGACGGCTGCCAGGGGGACTGCAGTCTGCCCACGTGCGGGGACGGCGTGCTCGACCCCGGAGAGGTTTGCGACGACGAAAACAACCTGGGCAACGACGGCTGCAACCCGTTCTGCTCCTCGGACGAGTCCTGCGGCAACGGCATCCTCGACGGCCAGGCCGGGGAGGAGTGCGACGACGGAAACACGAACAATGGGGACGGCTGCCAGGCCAACTGCCGGCTCCCCTCCTGCGGCGACGGCGTGGTGGACAACGGCGAGATGTGCGACGACGGAAACACCACCGGCGGGGACGGCTGCTCCGCGAACTGCCGGTCCGACGAGTCCTGCGGGAACGGCGTTCTGGACACGACGCTGGGCGAAGCCTGCGACGACGGCAACAACACCAATGGGGACGGCTGTCAGGCCAACTGCGCCCTGCCCTCCTGCGGCGACGGCGTGCTGGATCCCGGCGAGGTGTGCGACGACGGCAACCACCAAAACGGCGACGGCTGCAACCAGTACTGCACCTCCACCGAGGTCTGCGGAAACTCCATCGTGGACACCGCCGCGGGGGAGCAGTGTGACGACGGAAACACGAACAACGGCGACGGCTGCCAGGGCAACTGCCGGCTGCCGGTCTGCGGCGACAACATCCTCGATCCCAACGAGTCCTGCGACGACGGGAACACCATCAGCGGCGACGGCTGCAACAGCTCGTGTTCTTCGAATGAAACCTGCGGCAACGGGTTCGTGGACCTCGCCCAGGGCGAGCTGTGCGACTTGGGCGCAGCGAACAGCAACGCCCCCAATGCCCTCTGCCGTACAAACTGCCGCCCGAAGCGCTGCGGCGACGGCGTCGTGGACACGGGTGAAGTCTGCGACGACGGAGACAACATCTCGGGCAACGGCTGCAGCGCGGACTGCCAGTCCGACGAGACCTGCGGCAACGCCATCGTGGACACGGCCGCCGGAGAGGTCTGCGACCTTGGGGCGGCCCTGAACTCCGACGCCCCGGACGCGGTCTGTCGCACTGACTGCACCTACCGCCGCTGCGGCGACGGCGTCCGGGATCCGGGCAGCGGCGAGGACTGCGACGGCGTGCTGTCCGGTCCGGAAACCTGCGCGACCTTCAGCTACTATTCCGGTTCGCTCTCCTGTGGGAGCAACTGTCGCTTCGACTTCGGGGCGTGCAGCGGCATCTGCGGCGACGGGGCCGTGGACACGCCGCAGGAGGAGTGCGACGGAGCAAACCTGGGCGGACAGACCTGCCAGACCCTCGGCTTCTACACGGGGAACCTGGCCTGCCTCGGGAACTGCCAGTTCAGCCGGTTGGACTGCGACGGCCAGTGCGGCGACGGCGTGATCAACGGCACCGAGGCCTGTGACGGCAACGACTTCGGCGCCGAAACCTGCACCGGCCGGGGGTACTACAGCGGCACGCTGAGCTGCACCGCGAGCTGCGGCACGATCCTGGAAACCAACTGTGCCGGCACCTGCGGCGACTCGGTCAAGAACGGCCCGGAGGTCTGCGACAACGGCGATCTGGGAGGCTATGACTGCGCGGATCTCGGCTACTACACCGGCACGCTGGCCTGCACCGCGAACTGCCTGGCCTTCAACGAGTCTCCGTGCGCGGACTTCTGCGGCGACAACACGGTCAACGGCCCGGAGCAGTGCGACGGCACCGACCACGACGGCCTCTACTGCGTGGACTTCGGCCACGACAGCGGCGTGCTGAGCTGCAACACCGGGTGTTTCAACGTCTACGATGCTTGCTGGAGCGCGGACTGGAGCCAGACCCCGTCGGGGTCCTACGTGGACCTGAACGGGGTCTGGGTCGCCGGCGACGACACCGCCTTCGCCGTCGGCAACGGGGGCACGATTTTGCACTTCGACGGGATCTCCTGGAGCCCCATGGCTTCGGGCACGACCTACGACCTAGAGGCGGTGTGGGGCAGCTCGCCCACGGACGTCTGGGCGGTGGGCCGGTCCGGCACGGTGCGGCACTACAACGGGACCTCTTGGACCGCCTCGAGCTCCGGGACCACCTCTTGGCTCAGTGGCGTCTGGGGATCGAACTCCAGCAACGTCTTCGCAGTCGGGGCCGGCGGGAGGATCATCTACTACAACGGCACCGGCTGGGACGTCCACACCTCCGGGACGAGCGCGACGCTGCGCGGCGTCTGGGGCAGCTCGGCGAGCGACGTGTACGCCGTCGGAGACAGCGGCACCATCCGGCACTGGAACGGGAGCAACTGGTCCACGTCGACCTCGGGGACGAGCATCGACCTCAACGGCGTGTGGGGGTTCGCGTCGAACAACGTGATCGCCGTCGGCGAATCCGGCACGATCCGACACTTCAACGGCACGAGCTGGAGCGGCAAGACGTCCGGGACCACATTCATTTTGAATGGTGTCTGGGGCAGCGCCCCCGACGACGTGTACGCCGTGGGGTACTTCGGCGTGCTGCGCCACTACGACGGAGTTGTCTGGTCGGCCGTGACCTCGGGGACCACCCGCGACCTGTTCGCGATCTCGGGAAACCGCGCGACGAATCTCTGGGCGGTGGGGGAGTTCGGCACGATCCGCCACTACTCGGGCCGCTACTGGACGCCCGAGGTTTCGGGCACGACGGCGAACCTCAACGGCGTCTGGGCGGCTGCCGTGGACAACATCTTCGCCGTGGGCGACGGGGGCACGATCCGCCGCTACAATGGGATCTCCTGGGCGAACAGCACGAGCGGGACCACCTCCAACCTTCACGGCGTGTGGGGCAGTTCCGGCAACAACGTGTACGCCGTAGGCGACCTCGTCACGATCCGCCGGTTCAACGGAGCCAACTGGGTTAATCAATTTGCGCTGCTGCCCCCGGGGGAGAACCCCGACCTCTACGGCGTCTGGGGCGCTTCTGCCACCGAGGCCTTCATCGTCGGCGAAGGGGGGACCATCCTCAAGCTCGACGCCGGGGTATGGGTCACCATGACTTCCCCTACGTCCAACGACCTGTATAGCGTGTGGGGGACCTCTGCGACCGATGTATTCGCGGCAGGGCAATGGATGACGATCCTCCATTATAACGGCAGCTCGTGGGTCACCATGCCATCGGGGATGCCCCAGATAATCAATTACTACGACATCTGGGGGGCGACTGGGAGCGACGCCTACGTGGTGGGCTCGCCCGGGATCTACCATTACAACGGGTCCAATTGGCTCCTGGCCAACTCCCTCGACAACAAGCTCGGCGTCTGGGGGCACGCGGGCAACGACGTCTTTGCCGTCGGGGCCGCCGGGACCATGTCGCACTGGAACGGGCAGGCCTGGTCGCCCATGCGCACGGTGGTGGGCGACAATCTGAACGACATTTGGGGCGTCCCGAACGAGCTGGTCGTGGCGGTGGGTGACAACGGCACCATCCTCACGATGACGGCCCAGCTCCCCGTCTACCCCTGACTGCCGGCTCGACGACGGGGAGCCGCATCCGCCGACGGGCCGTGGCAACCGAGGACAGAGGGGTCGCCCTGGGGAAGGTCTGGAGGCTCGCCCGGAGGCTTGTGTAGATCCCGGGAGTGGTTTGGACTATTATGTTCGCTCGATCCCGAGAGGAGGGTAGCCCATGTCAGCGCAGGCGAACAGCCAGACTCAGGCCGTGAACGTGATGTACCACGACGTGACCGTGGCCAGCGGTGTGCCCATGGGCGACCGGGACGAGGCCGGGGGATTTGTCGAGGCGCCGGAGCCGCTTCCCGTGGGGACCCGGGTCGTCCTGGAGCTCCTGGAGGGCGGCGACGAGGAGACGCCGGCCGTAATGACCGGCCGGTTGCTGGCAGAGGTGGTGGGTGTGCGTGAGGACACCGGGAAGGCCACCGAGTCGGGCATGCGCGTGAAATTCCTGGACGAGCTGGAATTCGAGGCGCCGCGCGCGGTGGTGAAACCGCCTCCGCCGCCCGAGCCGGCGGTGCAGAGTGAGCCAGAGGCGCCGCCGGAGGGTGAGGCCGACGCGCAGGCCGAGCCAGAGGTCGAGCCTGAGCCTGAGCCTGCGCCCGAGTCGGAGGCGGAGGCCGAGCCGGAGCCGGAGCCGGAGCCGGAGGCGGAGGCAGAGCCTGAGTCGGAGTCGGAGTCGGAGGCAGAGGCTGCGGGTGAGGTGGAGGTCGCGGGTGTGATCGATTCGTCTTCGGCAGAGGTCGACGGGTATGCGTCGGCGTCGGGTGAGATCGGGACGTCCGGATCGGTGGAGGTCGACGGGAACGCGTCGGCGTCGGGTGAGATCCGGGCGTCTGGTTCGGTAGAGGTCGACGGGTACGCGTCGGTGTCGGGCGAGATCGGGGCGACGTCGGACTACGGGGCGGCGCAGGGGGTCGTGTCGGACGCGGCGCTGGCCGGGGACACGGTGCAGACCGAGCTGCCGGTGGAGTCCGAGGACGCGGCAGAGTCGTCGGAGGAGGCGTCCAGGGGTGGGGGCAAGAAGAAGAAGAAGCGGAAGAAGAAGGCGCGGAAGAAGGATTCCGAGTGAGCGCGCCGCGTCCGGTCCTTGTCTGAGCCCCACGAGAGTGTGTCGGGAGCATGAGGTCATCCGTCAGCAAACGCATGTTGCGGCTGGTGCTTCAGCCGGCTGAGGCGTGGACCGACATCGCCGCCGAGTCCGGGCACCCGGCGGCGTTACTGCTGCCGATGCCGGCGCTTCTGGCGGCCCTGGGACCGCTCGCGTTCATCGTCGGTCATGTGGTCGTCGGGGGGGACAGCGGCTCGGTGCCGGTGGGACGGGCGCTGGGATGGGCCGCGGTGTACTACGCGCTGGTGGTGGTGTGCCTGTTCGGACAGGCGCAGCTCTTGATCCGCCTGGGCTCTGCCCTCGGCTGTCGCGTCGGTCCCGAGGATGCGCTCAAGCTCTCCGTGTACGCATCGATCCCGTTCCTCGTCGGCGGACTGGTGTTCGCTGTGCCGGTGAAGGGCTGGGAGAGCATCGTCATCGTCGCGGGCTTGATCGGCCAGGCCTACGGCGCTTTTCTGCTGTACCGGGGGCTCGGGGTGCTGGTGCGGGCGGAGCCACGGTCCCGAGGCCTGCTCGCCGCAGCCGCGGCCGGGGGGATGGTGACCGGCTGGATCCTGGGCTTCTTCCTCCTCGCCAAAATTGTGCTGTGACCGTGCCCCGCGCATTGACCTGTCTACTAGGCGCGCTCGTGGTGATAGCGGGCGGCGTGGCCTGTCAAGCGGTGGCCAAGCAGCGCCCCTATCGGCAGCAGCGGGCGGCTATGGTGCGGGATCAGATCGAGGCGCGCGGGGTGACGGACAAGCGGGTCCTGAGGGCGATGCGCGCCGTGCCCCGACACCTCTTCGTGCCCTCGGGGCTGCGTGGCCGCGCCTATGACGACCGGCCGCTGCCCATCGGCTACCGGCAGACCATCTCCCAGCCGTACATCGTGGCGTACATGACCGAGGCCCTCGGCCCCCGGTCCACACACAAGGTGCTGGAGATCGGCACCGGCTCCGGGTATCAGGCGGCCGTGCTGTCGGGACTCGTCCAGAAGGTCTTCACCATCGAGATCGTGAAGCCGCTGGGGCTCGCCACCCGCGGTCTGCTCCGGCGGCTCGGCTATCGCAACGTGCACGTGCGGATCGGGGACGGCTATCGCGGCTGGCCCAAGCACGCCCCCTTCGACGGGATCCTCATCACGGCGGCGCCTCCGCGGGTGCCGCAGCCACTGGTCAAACAGCTCAAGATCGGGGGGCGGCTCGTGATGCCCGTCGGCACCGGCCGGCAGATGCTGATTCGGCTCACCCGGACCGCCACGGGCGTAAAACGTGAGAACCTGCTCCCGGTGCGGTTCGTGCCCATGACCGGCGAGGTGCGTCGTCGACGTGGGCCCCGGTCCCCGCCCCGGGCCCGTCCCGCCGGGGTCCGATAACATGGCCAACGGGCCGGCCCTGCGGTATGATTCATGAGGTCTTTCACCCGAGAAGGGATCCAGAAAATGGTGCTACAGCGGATTGGGATTGCTGCGCTGCTGGCCTTCGCCGTCGCGCTGGTTCACTGTAACAAGAAGCAGGCCGCGGGGGGCGGGGGAGGCGGCATGGCGGCCGACATGTCCATGGACGAGCCCATGGACGGTCCCAGGCTGGATCCCATGAAAAAAGATCCGGGCACAATGGTCGTCCAGAAGCTCACCACCGGGCCCACGGGCATCGCGGAGTGCGACAACATGCTCGACATCGTGTGTCGATGTCAGAAGAAGCATCCGTCGCTCAAGGTCGCCTGTGGCGCGGTGATGAAGGATGCGCCGGGATGGAAGGCCAAGGCCCAGAAGCAGGATCCGAAGCAGATCGGCGAGCTGGCCACGGCGTGCGTCAGGACCTTGAAGGAGATCCAGTCCAGCTTCGACTGCAAGTAAGGACCTTCCCGCGACTGTGTTTTCGGTGATGGCTCAGTGGGGGAGGAGCCGCGCGACGGCGTCCACGACCTCTGCGCCGGCGCGATCCACCTCCTGCATGGTGAGCCCGCGACCGGTGGAGAAGCGCACGGCTCCCCCGGCGTACTCGGTGGGCACGCCCATGGCGCCGAGCACGGAGGAGGTGTCCTCGTCGCCGCTGTGACAGGCGGCGCCGGCCGACGCAGCCACTCCCGGCACCGCCGCGAGCAGCGCCGCGGCCTCCACGCCTCGGAACCCCAGGTTCAGAGTGTTCGGCAGCCGCGCCTCCGCGTGGCCGTTGAGCCGGATCGCGCCGTTGGGAAGCGCCGCCCGGATCGCCTCGTGCAACCGGTCGCGCAGCGCGCGCAGGTGCTCGCCGTGTTCCCCCAGATCCCCCGCGGCCAGCTCCGCGGCCGCGCCCAGGCCGACGATGCCCAGGACGTTCTCGGTGCCGGGTCGACGGCCGGCTTCGTGGTCCGCTCCGTGGAAGAGCTTCGCCAGCTCCGTGCCGGGGCGGATGTACAGCGCGCCGACGCCCTTTGGTGCGTAGAGCTTGTGTCCCGCGACGCTCAGCAAATCAACCCCGAGCTCGTCCACGCCGGTGGCGATCTTCCCCACGGACTGTGCCGCGTCGGTGTGAAAGACGATCCCGTGCTTGCGCGCGACGGCGGCGATGTCCGCCAGGTCCATCACGGTGCCCACCTCGTTGTTGGCGTGCATCACTGACAGGAGCGTCGTGGCAGGGGTGATGGCGGCTTCGATGGCGGCCGGATCCACGCGCCCGTCGCCGTCCACGCCGACCCGGGTCACCGCGAATCCCTGTCGCTCGAGGTGGGACATCACCTCCGCCACGGCCGGGTGCTCGACCAGGGTGGTGACCAGGTGGTTCCCCCGGTCCCGACGGGCGTAGGCGATGCCCTGGATTGCCAGGTTGTTGCTCTCGGTGCCGCCCCCTGTGAAGACCACCGTCTCCGCGGGGCAGCCGAGCAGCATGGCGAGCTGCTCCCGGCCCTGCTCCACGGCGCGACGCGCCTCCCGCCCATAGGGGTGGCTGCTCGACGGGTTGCCGAAGATCCCCTCCAGCACCGGACGCATCGCCGCGGCCACTTCGGGGTGAATGGGCGTGGTGGCGTTGTAGTCCAGATAGATTGGATCGCTCATGGGTGACAGTATCGAGCCGTGGACGCGGTCTTGTCACTGGAAATCACACCGAGGCAACCGGCGGCGGGGATTCACCTGAGGGGTAGCGGTCACCCCCCCCCTCGTAGCGGCAGTACTCCGGCCCCCTTGGCGCAGACTGCCCGGACGCCCTCCGCGCGAAGCGCGGGTTTCCCCCTGGGGGGACGGAAGGGGGGCTGGAGCCACGAAGTGGCGGATCCATCATCCCCCACTCGGCACGAAGCTCGGCTGACGAACAGGGTTCGTGACCGCCACGAAATCACACCGAAGCAACCGGTAGCGGGGATTCACCTGAGGGGTAGCGATCGCACCCTCTCGGGGCTTGGGCTGGTGCCGATTGACGCAGGGTGTTATAAAACCCGGCGGAGCCAATCGACGGAGGTATGGCATGCAAGGCGGCAACATGGGTCAGTATCTCGACGTGGACCTCACGACCGGGACCGTTGAAAAAAAGCAGCAGAGACGGGAGGACCTGGAGCTCTACGTGGGCGGGCGCGGCATGGGCATCCGCATGTTGTACGACAACACCGATCCCGGGCTGGACCCCTTTGACGAGAAGATGGTGCTCATCTTTTCGGTCGGTCCCCTCACCGGCACCAACGCGCCGCAGTCGAACCGGTTCGTGGTCACCACCAAATCGCCGCTGACCGGGTGCGTGGCGGACAGTCACTGCGGGGGCAACTTTGCCACGAAGCTGAAGAAGGCCGGCTACGACGCGGTGCTCATTCGCGGCCGCAGCCCCAAACCGGTCTATCTCGAAATCAACGAGGACGAGATCACGCTCCGGGACGCCTCGGCGCTCTGGGGCAAGACCACCGGGGAAACCCAGGAGGCGCTGCCGCGCACTTTTGGCAAGGCGGTGATCGGCCCGGCCGGAGAGAACCGGGTGCGCTTCGCAGCCATCGTGAGCCAGCACCGCGTGGCCGGCCGTTGCGGCACCGGCGCGGTCATGGGCGCCAAGAACCTCAAGGCGGTGATCGCCGACGGCAAGAAGAAGATCCCCATCGCACAGGCGGAGGAGTACAAAAAGCTCCAGAAAGAGCTGAGCCAGCTCCTGAAGGAGCACCCCATGACCGGCGGCACCCTGCCGGATCTGGGCACGGCGAACCTGGTGATGACCTGCGCCGGTCGGAACATCATCCCCACGCGCAACTTCCAGGCGGGCCAGGACCTGAACTCGGTGAAGCTCTCCGGTGAGAAGATGCGGGACGAGCTCCTCGTCCGCAAGGACGGCTGCCTGGCCTGTCCCATCAGGTGTGGGCGACACGTCAAGGTCAAGGGTCGGGAAACCAAAGGCCCGGAGTACGAGACCATCGGCATGCTTGGCAATAACCTCGGCGTGTTCGATCTCGAGGAGGTCACCGAGCTGGGGATGCTCTGCGACGAGCTGGGGCTGGACACCATCTCCATGGGCACCACGCTGGGGTTCGCCACGGAGCTCACCGAGCGTGGGATGCTCCAGAGCGAGCTGGCCTGGGGGGCGGTGGACACCTATCGCCGGGCCATCGAGGACACCGCCCATCAGCGGGGCCTCGGCAAGGACCTCGCCGGCGGCTCCCGACGCATGGCGGAGCGGTACGGCGGCGTGGAGTTTGCGATCAACGTCAAGGGGCTCGAGCTGCCGGCCTACGATCCGCGGGGCTGTGTCGGGCAGGGCCTCGAATATGCGGTGAACAACCGCGGCGGCTGCCACATCCGCGGCAGCACGATGTACCTCGAGGCCACCGGGCCCGCGTCGGTGGATCCGCTGTCGACGAAGTCCAAACCGGAGCTGGTGATCTTTCAGCAGAACACCAACGCGTCGGTGTCCGCGCTCTCGATGTGCTACTTCTCGACCCAGGCCGTGATTCCCGCGGCGCTCCATCACATGGACCCGAACTCCTTCCCCTATCGGGCGATCATGAAGGTGCTGCTGCACAGCGGCCCGGCGCTCCGCGCCATGTTCAAGCTGAAGCTCCCGGGTCAGATGCTGTGGTTCGAGAAGCTCCTCTCGCTGGCCACCGGACGGGTTGTGACCACGAGCGAGCTGGCCGAGATCGGCGCGCGCATCTACACCCTCGAGCGGCTGTACAACCTTCGGGAAGGCGTGTCACCGTCCGAGGACAAGCTCCCACGGCGCCTGCTCTCGGAGCCGCTCTCCCGGCACGGCCAGTACGGCGTGCCGCTCGCCAGGATGCTGCCCACGTACTACAAGCTCCGGGGCTGGGACCCGCGCGGCGTGCCCACCGAGGAGACGGTGCAAAAGCTGCGGATCCGGAGGTAGCGGTGCCGGTGCTCGTGCCCCACGGCAAGCTCGCGGCGCTGCTCGGTGAGCAGACAGTGGAATCGGGCGCCACCACGGTGGCGCGTCTTCTGCAAGAGGTCGGCCGCCGGTTGCCGCGGTCGGAGTGGGACGCAAACCGGAAGGTCACCATCCTCGTCAACGGACGCAACATCCACTACCTGCAGGGCGAGTCCACCCCCCTCGAGCCCGAGGACGTCGTGTGGATGGTGGTGCCCTCTGGGGGGGGGGTAAGGGCCCGCGCAGCAACAACTCGATCGCTCAGGGCGCCGATCCATCCCGGCTCACTTCGTTGCTCCTCGTTGCATAGCAGCAGTATGCTGCCTCGTCGCGCCTTGCGAGCCGGGCGCCTCGACGCCCTGAGCCGACCAACTTGTCGCTGCGCGGACCCTAAGGCGCCCTTTTCGGGTTTCGGCGGGGGTGTGAAACTGCTAGATTCAGCAGCAACCGGAGAAGAGATGCGCATGCGGCTTTCGGTGATTGTCCCCGCCTATCGAGAGGAGATGCACATCGGGCAGATCCTGGCGCAGATCGATGCGGTGGATCTGTCACCGCTCGGCCTGGAGAAGGAGATCATTGTCTGTGACGACGGCTCTCCGGACCGGACGGCGGCCATCGTGGAGGAGTTCCAGCCCACGGATTCCACGGTGACCCTGGTTCGACATCCCCAGAATCGCGGCAAGGGGGCCGCGATCCGCACCGCGCTGCGGGAGGCCACCGGCGCCATTGCGCTGATTCAGGACGCCGATCTGGAGTACGATGTGGCCGACTACCCGGCCTTGCTCGCGCCCATTGTCAATGGGCACGCGGACGTCGTGTTTGGCTCGCGATTCCTCAAGCGCGCTTGGCCCACCGGCATGCAGCTGCCGAACTTCGTGGCCAACCGGATCCTGACGCTGTCGGCCAACGTGCTCTTCGGGCTGCGGCTCACCGACGAGGCGACCTGCTTCAAGGTTTTCCGCACCGACATCCTGCGCGGCTTCGACTTGCAGTGCGAGCGGTTCGAGTTCTGCCCGGAGGTGGTGGGAAAGCTGGGGCGGGCGCGGATTCACGTCCACGAGGTCCCCATCGAGTACGAAGCGCGGGATGTCGCCTCGGGCAAGAAGATCCGCTGGACCGACGGTGTCGAGGCCCTGGTGACCCTGCTCAAAGTGAGGCTTCGCGGATAGCGCGGCTCAGAGCGTCAGGGACTCCCCGGGGGCGAGCACCTTGACTTGCGTGTCAAACCGCTTCTCGACCTCGGCCGCCCACGTGTTCGGGTTCTGCTCGATCACGTCGAAGGTGTCGTAGTGGATGGGCACGACGATCCGGGGCCGGAGCAGCTCCACCGCCCGGAGCGCGTCGTCGGGCCCCATGGTGAAGTTGTCGCCGATGGGGAGCAGCGCCAGATCGAGGACCGCGTCGCCGATGAGCTTCATGTCGTAGAACAG
>JBDRSE010000231.1:0-41789 GCA_043825095.1 bacterium | reverse complement strand
CGCGAGCGCGCGCCGCGCCGCGGCCCGTGACGCCGAGCGCTTCGCCGCCACCACGGGCAGCGAAGACTTCGGCGAGGCCATGGCGGCCTGGCTCAACAAACGCCCCCCAGAGTTCAAGGGTCGGTAGTCGCCCGCCGGTCGGTAGACGGAACCTCCCGCATGGCGCCCGCCGGTGCTGGCATCCGGCGCGCTGACGCACTAGAATAACCGGACCGGGAGACAGGTCCTACGCACAGGCCATCGGAGAACGAAGCATGAGCGCGAAACGGAACGCCCGGCAGGTGAGGACGCTGGCGAAGACACTGGTGTGGACAGCGGCGTGGCTGGGGTTGACCTGGTCGATGGCCGCGTCTCCGGTCCGGGCGGCGCCCGCTCCAGCCCCGACCAGGCCGAGCGCGCCAAGCACGCCGGGCGGCAGGGCTGTGGCCGTGCCGATCTTCAAGGAGGGCATCAAGCTCTTCGACGCCGGCTACTACCAGAAGGCCCTGGACAAGTTCCAGCTCGCCCTGTTCCACTTCCCGAGCGCGAAGATCCACACCCGGATCGCCCTGTGCTTCAAGTGGCTCGGCAAGTATGTCCAGGCCATCGGGCACTACGAGCTCTTCCTGCAGAAAACGAAGCCTGCCCAGCCCGCCGATCCGAAGGCGCCGCCCACTCCCGCGGCCAACCTGCGCCGGGCGGTCCAAGCCACGGTGACCGAGCTGCTCAAGAAGATCGGCCAGCTCCAGCTCCAGGTGACCGCGCCCAAGGGAGCGCTGGTGCGTCTCAACGGCGGCATCGTCGGCAAGGCACCATTGACGAAGCTCCTCCGCCTGTCTCCCGGCAAGTACCACGTCACCGTGAGCGCCAAGGACCACCACCCGGTCGAGCGCGATCTGCAGCTCGGCGCCAACCAGCTCAAACGCGTCGCCATCAAGCTCAAGGCCATCCAGAAGAAGCTCCGCGGGGGCGGCGCCGCGGCGGACGACATCTGAAGGGCGGAGCAGGATCCCAAATTCCTGAGGGCCTCGTGACAGCCGTGTCGCGAGCCGCTCCGGCTGACGACCGCGGTCCGGCGCGCAACCGTGACACGGTCCGGTGCGCGACCGTGTGATTCGAATGTTCTCCGCGCCCGCACGGCTTCCTCGAATCCTGCGGAATCACAGGTGGATCCCCGTGGCGTCCGGGCCGGTGATCACCGGCCGCTCCCGGTCCGACGGCGATCCTCATGGCACGACAAATGCACATCGGGATCGCGTTCGACTCCCAGAATAATAACGACACGTGAGGTGTGAGATGAGACGTACCAACTGGATGATGATGGCGATCGCCGCGGCGGGACTCCTGGTCGCGGGCTGCGGGGATTCGGACCCGCAGCAGGTGACCAAGCAGGAGCTGCACCAGGCCTACGCCGACGGGCTGGACCTCTGCGCCGCCTTCGACCTGGCTCCGGGCTGCGATCCCTGCGCCGAGCTCGGGTTCTACGAAAACGGCGTCTGCGACGCCGACCTGATCCACAACACCATCTGCCCGGGGCCCGATCCCGACTGCGCCGCCGCCGGCTGCGTGCAGGACAGCGACTGCGCGTTGCCCGAGCAGTGCGTGCTCGCCTGCGCCCCCGGAGGGGACTGCGCAGGGGTCTGCGTGGCCGTCACGGTGGGCTGCCTGTCGGACGCGGAGTGTCCGGAGAATCAGCGCTGTGTCGTGTCCTCGGACAGCGGCGTCGGCGTCTGCACAGACCCCGTCCCGGACTGCAACGCGGACGCGGACTGCGGCGTGGGTGAGCGCTGCGAGGTGTACTGCGGCAACGGCTGGTGCGCGGGCCTCTGTCTGCCGAACCAGGCGGGCTGCGACAGCGACGCCGACTGCGCGAACGGCGAGCAGTGCCAGGTCTACTGCGGCAACGGCTGGTGCGAGGGGTCCTGCGTGGAGGTCCAGGCGGGCTGCCAGTCGGACGCAGACTGCCTCGAGGGGCAGCACTGCATCGTGACCCCACAGGAGTCGGTGGGCCTGTGCGCGGACGACTACTTCGCGTGTGACGTGGACACGGACTGCGCCGCCGGTCAGCACTGCGAGGTCTTCTGCGGCAACGGCTGGTGCGCCGGTGTGTGCCAGCTCGACGACCCCGGCTGCTCAGCCGACGCGGACTGCGCCGCCGGCGAGCAGTGTCAGGTCTACTGCGGCAACGGCTGGTGCGAGGGCAGCTGCGTGACCGTCCAGCAGGGCTGCGCCGGCGACGCGGACTGCGCCACCGACGAGCACTGCCTGGTGTACTACGACTACCAGGGGCTGACCGGCCACTGCCTGTCCGAGCCCGAGTGCAACACCGACGCCGACTGCGGGGAGTGGGCCTCCTGCGAGGTGCACTGCGGCAACGGCTGGTGCGCGGGCATCTGCGCCGAGTACGACTACGCCGCGATGTGAGCTACGAAGATCCCAGGTAGGTCTTCAGGATTTTTCGCCCGTCCCCCTCGAACTCAAGGAACCTGACCCCCATCCCCGAGCCGTCTGGCTCCAGGTTCACGACCTCGGCCTGAACGCGGACCTCGGCCTCCATCTCGGCCTCTTGGCCGGGCACCGGGATCCGGAGCAGCAGGCGGGTCCCCACGGGGCTCGGCACGATCCCGTCGAAGTACACACCTCCCATGCTCACGTCCCCCGTCCGGCGGTACGCGACGTTGTCGCCGTCGACCTCCGCGATCCACATCTCCACCGACACCCGGTCCGCTTCCCGGCGATCTGCGCGACGCCGTTCGGTCGGCTTGTCGCCGGGCTCGCCGTTGTGTCGGCGATCCCCGGCGTGCCGCTCTCCACTTCGGATTGACGAGGTGTCTACGTTGCCGCTGGGGTTCCTGGGGGGCTGATCTGCGTTATCCACGTTCACACTCCCGTCGGCGCAGGCCACCGTCGCCGGCGCTGTAGGCGATGGACGACCTGGACCCTGGCATTGCCGGCTGAGCTCGTCAAGAACCGAGTGCGCCTCGATTCGGTTGCATTCTTTTCCCGAGCTGTGTTCAATGAGCCGCAGTGTTGTTTTTCCGGAAATGGAGGAAGAAACCGATGAGAAAATTCAAGGGAGTCGTCGTCGCCGCGCTGGCGCTGGTCACGTTCGTCACGGCAGGGTGTGGTTTCAAGTACAAAACGCTGCGCGAAACCGTATACGCACCGCAGGTACTTCAGTCCGCTCAGCAGCTCTACATCAAGCCACTCGACTTCTCACGCGTTCAAAAAACGTCTGACTACAGCAAGCAGGAGGACTGGGTCCAGGACATCGCGAAGTGGCAGAGCATGTTTGCCACCGAGGTCAACAAGCGGGCTACGGAAGCCGGTTTGGGCGCCAGGGTGCGAACACTTCAGCCGGGGCAGCCGCTGCCCACCACAGGGGTGATTGTGCAGTGCACGATCACGAAGATCATTCGCAACTACAGCGTGATGGGTGGCGGGTTCGACCACCTCGTCACCGACATCCGGTTCCTCAACGCAGCGGACAACAAAGTGCTGTACTTTGCCATCGTCGAATCCACCAGCAAAGCCTTCGGATTCCACCACTACTCCATCGTCACCCGCCTGGGAATGGCCTCTTGGAACATGGTGACCGCGCTGGTCAGCATCATGAAGAACGGCAGGAACACCCCCCCCGAGGGTTGATCACAGTGGAATCGCGCTCGTACATGTGCACGCGCTCGAGGTCCGTGCTGATCGCGCCCGAGCACGAAAACCCGCAGCGGCCTTCGGACCTTTTTCTAGAAGTGCACCTTGCCGATTTTGAGGCGGTGCTTGCGCTCCATGCCGGCCATGAGGACCGCCAAGGCGATAGAGTAGAGCTTGGCCTGGGCTGAGTCCGCCCGGGAGGTGAGGACCACCGGGGCGGCGGCGCCGATCAGCACTCCGGCCACCAGGCCCTTGGCCAGGAACGAGAAGGACTTGGCCAGGATGTTGCCGGACTCGATGTTGGGCACGAGCAGGATGTCGCACTGCCCGGCCACCTCTCCGCTGATCTTCTTGATCTTGGCCGCCTCGAGGTTGATGGCGTTGTCCAGGGCAAAGGGGCCGTCGAGCCGACAGGTGGGAAACTGTCCGCGACGATCCATGGCCATCAGGGCCGCGGCGTCGAGGGTGGCGGGCATGTTCGGGTTGACCAGCTCCACCGCGGCCAGCACGCCGACCCGGGGGTTGCTCATGCCCAGACACTCGGCGAGCAGCACGGCGTTGAGCACGATCTGCGCCTTCTGGACCACGTCCGGCTTGATGTTCATGGCCGCGTCCGTGACGATGATCAGCCGCTTCTCGGCCCGATGGTCGAGCAGGAAGCAGTGGCTCATGATGACGCCCGCCCGCAGGCCGGTCTCCTTGTCCAGCAGCGCCCGCAGGAAGTCGTCGGTGTGGATGTGACCCTTCATGAGCGCGTCCGCGCGCCCCTCCCGCACGGCGTGGGCGGCGATCTTCGCGGCCTCGAGATCGCCGGCCTCGTCGATGATCTCCGCGCCCGCCAGATCGTAGCCGACCTCCTTGGCCACGGCCTCGATCTCGGCCCGGTCGCCCACGAGCAGCGCATCCGCAATGTTCTGCTCATGAGCCAGCTTCACCGCCTCGAGCACGGACGCGGACTCTGCCACGGCCACGGCCACCTTCTGGCGTGGGAACTCTGTGATTGCCGATACGATCTCGTCCAGACTCTTGATCATCCTCGCTCCTGTGGTTGGGACACCGCCCTCCGCTGAGGGGCCCAGTGTAGGTCCAACGCTGTTCGGGTTCAACCCGTGGGTTGCGGCGGCGGCTTGCAAATGCCCGGCCTACCCGCCATAGTCCGGCTCCATGACCGAGCTGCAGCAGTTCCTGGCCCCCACGGACACCCTCGAGGTGGACCACCCCCGGATCCGCGCCCTGGTGGAGGAGCAAACCGCCGACGCCAGTGACGTGCGCGACGCGGCGCGCCGCCTTTTCGAAGTCGCCCGGGACGCCGTGGCCTACAGCCCCTATGTGCCGTTCTGGGATCGGTCCCACTACCGCACCACGACGATCCTCGACCGGGGGCGGGGCTACTGCGTGCAGAAAGCCATGGTGCTCGTAACCCTGGCCCGGGCGGCGCGCATCCCGGCGCGGCTCGTGTTCGTGGACCTGCGCAATCACCGCGCCCCGGCCCACCTGGTTGAGATCCTCCAGGGTAACCTGTTCGTCTACCACTGCTACGCCTCGCTGCTCCTCGAGGGCGAGTGGCTCGAGGCCACGCCCGCCTTCGACCGCGCCATCTGCGAGGAGCACGACCTCCCGCTGGTGCGGTTCGACGGTCACCGCAGCGCCATCTTCCCCTCCGAGGACCACGCCGGACGACGGTTCGCCGAGTACGTCAAGCACCACGGCGCCTTTGCCGACGTGCCCATGGGGCCGATGCTCGCCGCCTGGGACGAGGCCTACGGCGCCGACCGGGTCGCCCAGTGGCGCGCGCTGCTTCCCTTGGGCAAACGCTGGGAGTGAGCCACCCATGGCCCTGACCATCGAGCTCGGCGAGGCGGCCAAGCCCCATCCGTGCAGGTGCTGCGGCGAAACCACCTACATGGTCTACGGGCTCGTCTACCACGACGGCCACGCCCACGCGGTGTACTTTGCCGGCTGGTCCGAGGGGCACCGGGACCAGGGGCTGCGCATGGCCGTGGGCATCGGCGACTGGGACGAGGGCGCCACTGCCCAGGACCGCATCTCCGTCGGCTTCTCCGCGCGCCTCGTGCTCCCTCAGGTCTTCTTCGACGTGGTGGAGCCTGCCGACTCACCCTGGGGCGACTACGACTACATCGGCAAGATGCTGTCCAAGGACGACGCCCTCGGCCATCCCTATCTCGAGGCCTTCCTGGACGCAGCCAAGGCGGCGGTGCGCGACGATGGTCGCGTGCGCGGCTTCCTGCAGCGACTCTCCCCGAAAGACTGATCACCCGGACCTAACTCGGCCCGTCAGATCGCGGTTGACAATCCCCTCGCACTTGGATAGATAATTGATTATACGATAACATGTAAATAATTACACGGATAACCGAGTGACAGGCAAGGCCCTCCGAGTCCGATGAAAATAGCTGAAGTTACAGACAAAACCGGCGTGTCCAAGGAGCTGACTCATCACTACTTGAGGCAGGGTCTGCTCCCAAAATCCCCCTCTCGGGCACGGTACTCAGAGCAGCAGATTCGACTCCTCCGGCAAATCAGGACCCTGCGGGAGGACCACCACCTGCCCTTGGAGGTGATCCGCGGCGTGTTCGAGTTCTTCGACTTCGAGCCGCGCCGCATCGAGGCGCTCACGCACGCCGATTCCCTGGCCCGGCGCATGACCCGGCTGGCCAAAACCGGGGAGATGCTCTCGGCCAAGGTGCTCAGCGCCGACGCGCTCATCCACCAGGCGGGCATCAGCTCCGAGCGGCTGGCCGAGTACGTGGAGGCGCGGCTCGTGGAGCCCGTCTCCGTGGAGGGTCGGGATCAGTACTCGACCTACGACGTCAAGGTGATCACGCTCTGCGAGCAGGGCGCGCAGCTGGGGATGCCCTTCGATTCCCTGCGCACCATCGGCTCCTACGTCCGCGTGGCCTTCGAGCTGGAGCACCCCGTGCTGCTGGATATGACGTCCGATCCCGAGCTCGCGCCCGAGCGGCTGCTCGGCAACGTCATCGCCCGGCTGGAGGTGATCACCAGCTTCATCCAGAGCCTCCTGCAGTCCCGGATCTCGCATCAGCTTCGCGAGCCCGTGGCGCCCGAGGCGCATCGGCGCGACTCCCTGGACGGCGTGATCTACCGGCCCAGCGCGAGCTTCTTGCGGCTCCACCAGCTCGACCGGCTCACCGAGGACGTGCAGCGCGCCCTGACCGACCACCCCGAGGACCGCGAGCACTGGGTACACGCCGCGCGGGTCCTGGCCCACACCGGGCGCTACAACGAGGCCGCCTTCTTCCTCGAGCAGGCCCTGGAGCGCTGGCCCGCGGACCCTGCCATCCGGGCGCGCTACGGCCGCGCGCTCCTGCTCTCGGGACAGCCCCGCCGCGCGGCGACCGTGCTGGCGCAGGCGGACGGCGAGCCGCTGACCCTGCTGTACCGGGTGCTCACCCGGTTCGTGGGTCCCCAGGAGGAGCGGGAGTACGCGCCCGACCCGGCCGTGTCCGTCGAGCTCATCAAGCGCGCCCTCGCCGACGGGCAGCCGCGGCCGCGGGCGGAGCAGCTGGAGATCCACCTGCTCGCGGGTTGGCTGCTCACCGCGCTGCCCCGGGCGTTTCACGACCCGGCCCAGGGGTTCGCGCTGCTGAGCCAGACCCTCGACGCCCTGGAGCGCAGGGTCACGGACGACGCCCTGCCCGGCCTGCACGAGCGACTCCTGATCAACGCGGCCTACCTGACCTGCGAGGCCCTGGAGCGCTGCCGTCCGGCCGCCTCGAAGGACCCCGCCGCGGCGGCGGCGCCGGCGACTCCGGAGAGGCTTCGAAGCCTCATCTGCCGCCTCGATCCCGGGTGCGCCTTCGCCGAAACCGTGTATCTGCAGGCCCCACAGCAAAGGACCGACCCATGACGACACCGTCACTGCCCAAAAAGTACGCCGAGCTCTCCTGCGGCCGGATCGCCTACCTGGAGGTGGGCGGGGCCGACAAGCCCCCCGTCCTGTTCGTGCACGGCATCCCCACGTCGGGCTACCTGTGGCGCCACGTGCTGCGGTTCCTGCAGAACGACTTCCACTGCTACGCGCCGGATCTGATGGGGCTCGGCGACACCGAGGTGGACGTGGATCGCGTCCCGCTCCACATGGACGCCCAGGCCGAGATGCTGCTCGAGCTCATGGACAACCTCGGCCACAAAGAGTTCTTCCTCGTCTGCCACGATCAGGGAGGCGCCGCCGCGCAGATCCTGGTGGCCCGGCAGCCCCAGCGGGTCGCCGCCTTCGTGCTCACCGACTGTGTCTGCTACGACAACTGGCCCGTCCCGGTCATCGCCGCCTACCAGCGGCTGCTGCAGATCCCCGGGCTCATCGAGTGGGCCGGGCGCGCCGGGCTCATCCAATGGCTGGAGCGGTCCACCCCCCTGTCAGCCTTCAAAAACGGCGTGTACCAGCGGGACCGTATGACCGCGGAGGCGATCCGGGAGTACCTGCGGCCCCTGGAGGATCGGCGCTCCCGGGAGCGGTTCAAGCGCTTCTTCCTGGCCGGCCACCCACGCTATTCCCTCCAGGCCGTGGAGGGGCTGAAGCGCTACGACAAACCCACCCTGATCCTCTGGGCGGCGGAGGACCGCTACATCTCGCCGTCCTGGGGAAAGAAGCTCTACGAGGACATCCCCGGAGCCGAGGGCTTCGAGCTGATCCCCTTCTGCGGCCACTTCTGGCAGGAGGAACGCCCGGCAGAGTTCGCCTCGCGCATCGGCGCGTTCCTCGCCCGCCACGCCGGCACCGGAAACGGAAACAGGAAGGAGGCCTAGCCATGTTGGACAACCGGATCCTGCTGACCACCCCGACCTATCCCTACCCGACGCTGCCGGCCAACGACTCGTTGACCGACGCCACGGGGCAGCGCTTCACCCACGGGGATGGCATGTTCACGATCATCTCCCACACCCACTGCTTCGCGAACCACATCCTGGCGCAGTCCATACAGACCCCGTCCGTGCTCCTGGAGTACCCCCGGTGGGACGACTTCTGCGCCGAGGTCGACAAGGGCTACCCGGTGGTGGGCATCAGCGCCCTGCCGGTGCACCTCGAGCTCGTGATGAAGATGTGCGAGCACGTCCGGAAGCGCTCCCCCGCGACCAAGATCCTGCTCGGCTCCTATGCGGGGCAGGCCTTTCGCGCAAAGTACGACCAGGACACCCAGCGTCGGTACGTGGATCACGTCGTGCACGGCGAGGGGGTGAAGTTTCTGCGTCGCCTGCTGGGCGAGCCCGAGGGAGGGCCCATCCGGCAGCGCCTGATGCCCAAGGCGGGCGGCTCCCCGATGTTCATCAGCAAGCACCCCAAGGGCGCGGTGGCGTTCCTCGTCTCCGGACTCGGCTGCCCGGGGGGCTGTGACTTCTGCGCCACCACGGCGCTGTTTGACAAGAAGCGCATCGAGATGCTCTCGCCGGAGGAGCTCGTGGAGCACATCGCGTCCTACCACGAGCACTTCCCGCACGTGTCCCAGGTGTTCGTCATCGAGGAGGACCACTTCCGCTTTCCGCACTACTTGATCCGCATGCGTGAATACTGGGAGGGGAATCCCGACGTGGTGGAGTCGCTAGACTGGCACGCCTTCGGCTCCATCGACCACATCGGCGCCTTTGCCAAGGAGCACGGCTGGGACGCCATCGCCGAGCTCGGCATCGGCGCGATCTTCATCGGCGTGGAGTCCAAGTTCGCCGGGGAACACGGCTACGACAAGCGGGACGACGTGGACGCGCGCCTGGTGTTCGACAAGCTCCACTCCATGGGCATCCGCACCCTCGGCGCCTGGATCTGCGGTTGGGACTTCCACGACCACGGCAACATGTACGAGGACCTGAACTACTTCGTGTCGCTGTATCCCACCTACCAGCAGCTCACCCGGCTCTCGCCCTTCCCGGGCACCCAGCTCTGGGAGAAGCTCCGGGAGGAAGGGCGGGTCCGCGACGTACCCTGGGAGGACGTACACTTCTGGAGCGGCGCCCAGGTCAACACGAACCTGGAAACCCACGAGACGCTGAACCTGACGGAGTACGGCTACGACCTGTTGTACCGGACCTGGGGACCGTCGATCCTGCGCCGGCTGGACGTGCAGCTCAACGGCTACGCCTTCTGCCTCGGGTCGTCGAATCCCGTGCTGCGACGCCACAAGTCGGTCTTCTTCAAGAAGCAGTGCGGCATCATGTGGACCCTGCTGCGCGCCATGGATCGCTTCGCCCCCAACGGCGTGGTGCGCCGCCGCGTCCGCAAGGTGGACGAGAAGTACCGCTCCCTCCTCGGTGAGCCCACCGCCGTGATGGAGGTGCTGGCCCGCGCCACCGAGACCCTGGCGACGCTGCACAAGGCCCGGGACTTCTTGGACCCCTTCAACCGTCACCCCAAGGAGGAGCCCTTCAAGCGCTACGTCTACGAAAAACCGCCGCACAAAAACGGCAACGGGAACGGCGCGATCCCCTATCGCACCGAGTTCCCCACCGCGCCGTCGCTCTCCACCCGGCTGGCCCTCGCCCAGGAGTCGGTGCAGTACGAGCTGCTGGCCGCCCTGATGAAGGGGGTGCGGCTCGGCACGCGGCGGACCGATCCGGTCATCGATGACCACATCATCGGCCTGCTCAAGGACAAGGCCTTCGGCTTCGGGTTCTGAGGGTTCCATGAAGCACCTGCCGCAACTTTTGCCCTTCCCCGCCCTGGTGGGACAGGAGCGCCTCAAGCGCGCCCTGCTGATGCTCGCGGTGAACCCGCGCCTGGGCGGGCTGCTCGTCCGCGGCGCCAAGGGCACGGCCAAGTCCACCGCGGCCCGGGGGCTGGCAGCGCTGCTGCCTCCCCTATCCGTGCACGACGGCTGCCCCTTCGGATGCCCGGCGGGCCGGCCGGACGTGTGGTGCGACGAATGCCGGCAACGGAAAGACCACTCGTCGATCGAAGTGACGCCCCCCTTCCGCACGCTCCCCCTCGGCGTCACCGAGGACCAGGTCCTGGGCACCTTCGATCTGGAGCACGCGCTGCAGCACGGAGAGCGCCGCTACGAGCCCGGGCTCCTGGCCCGGGTCAATCAGGGTGTGCTGTACGTGGACGAGGTCAACCTGCTCGACGACACCATCGTGGACCTGCTGCTCGACGCCGCGGCCTCGGGCGTGTCCACCGTGGCGCGGGAGGGGATCTCCCTCACCCATCCGGCCGAGTTCCTGCTGGTGGGCACCATGAACCCCGAGGAGGGCGCCCTGCGCCCCCAGCTGCTGGACCGGTTCGGCCTCTGCGCAGACATCACGACCCTTCGGGACCCGGAGCAACGCACCCAGATCGTGGAGCGGCGCCTGGCCTTCGACGCGGATCCCGTCGCGTTCCGACAGGACTGGCTCGACGCCGAAAAACAGCTCACCACAGACATCCTGCGCGCCCGAGAGCGGCTGGCTCGCATCCGGCCCGAGCGACGCTGGATCACCCGGGCGGCCGAGCTCTCCCTGTCGCTGGAGGCGGTCGGCCACCGGGCCGACATCCTGATGATCAAGGCCGCCGCCACCCTCGCCGCCCTGGCCGGTCGGGAGACCCTGGCCGAGGAGGACCTCGCCGCCGCGGCCAGCGTGGTCTACCCGCACCGGCAGCAGCGCACGCCCTTTGGCGACGACGCCCTCACAGGAGACGCCCTCGAGTCCCACGTGCACGCCTTTCTCGGCGTGGACAACGGTAAAAAAAAACTCTAGCGACCGAGGGGGAGCAGGGGGAGCAGGCTGAGCCCCCCGACGTAGCAACCGAGGGTGACCAGGGTGAGCCTCCCGACGATGCCGACGCGACGCCCGGCTGCGCGCGAGATCCCCGCGGCGGCGCCTCCGCCTCCGACGATTCGACCCGACGGGTGCGGCAGGACCAGCAGCCCGTCACGCGCGGCCTCTTCGCGGTCGGACTGTTCGGCACCGGAGCACCAGCCGACCCAACAACGCCCGCGGCGCTGCCGGGCGCGCCTGAGCACAGCACGCTGCCCGGCCTGGCAGCGACGCCATTCTCCTCTGCCCGGGCGCTGCCCAGCCGGGCCCCGATTCGGCGCCGCGTCCCCTCGATGCGGCCCTATCGAGGCGCCTACGTGCGGCCGATTCCAGCCCAGGGCGAGCTTCGGGATCTCGCCTGGGGGGCCACCCTGCGCCGGGTCGCCCCCCGACGCCGAGTCCCGGGCGGGCTGACGATCCAGCTCCGCCCCGACGACCTGCTCCGCAAGCTGCGCATGCAGCGCCCGCGCCGCCTCCTGCTCCTGGTAGTGGATGTGTCGGGCTCCATGGGCGGCGCGCTGATGGACCTCGCCCGGCGCACGGCCCTGGGGCTGCTGGACCAGGCGTACCTCGACCGCGACCCCGTGGCCATGATCGCCTTTTGCCAGCGCTCGGCCGAGCTGCTCCTCCCGCCCACGCGCCATGCGGCCCAAGTGCCCCGGGCCTTGGTCGACCTCACCTGCGGCGGCACCACCCCCCTCGCCGCCGGCCTCCAGCTCGCCGAGCGCACCCTGCTCGCGCACGCCCGGCGAGAGGCCGCGCCCTCCGCGGCCCTGCTCCTCATCTCCGACGGCCGCGCCAATGTGGGCGCCCACCCGGGTCAGGCCGCCCTGGACGCCGAGCTCAAAGCCGTGGCCCGCCGCCTGTCCCGCACCCCCAACCTCCAACGCATCTTCGTCGACACCACCGCCGCCGGCCAAGATGACCACGCCGCCCGCTGGCTCGCCACCCAGCTCCACGCCGATCGACACCTGCTCTGGCAGCTTCAGCAGCGCTCCCCGGATCCCGCCCGCACCTTGGCCCAGGAGCTGATCAGGGCGCTCCGGTGATCGAGAAGCCCTCCCTTTGGCTGGCGAATGACACCCCTGTCGGCTACTGTGTCTGCGGACGAAACCGTGCGAGGCATGCAAGATGACAAGAGGACTTCCCTGTACACTCGTCTGTCTGCTCGGTGTGATCACTGCGCCGTCTTGCAAGGGCTCCGCCGACTCTAAAAGCGGCGGAGCCCGCCGCGGCGCGGCGCTGAAACAGGACCCGGGGCGCCCGGCCGCGCAGCGGGATGCCGCCCCGCCGGCGGCCGGACCCAAGGTGGATGCCGCGGCCAAGCAGGCGCCCCGGAAGCTCGCGGCGCTCGTCGGCGGGTGGCTGGACTCCACGGGCCGGGAGATCCTCCGCAAAGACGACCTGGTGCCGGTTCCCTTTGTCACACCGAATCTGGCCAGCGCCTGCCGGAAGGACGCCTCCGGCTTGCTGGTGGACTGCAGGACCGTGGACCGCGCGGGCAAGCTGGGCGCCAAGCTCCCGGGGTACCTGGTGCGCGTACTCGGCGGAAAGGGCAGGCGCAGGCTCTATCTGGTGGAGAAGGACACACCGGGCCGCGAGCCGACCACCAGGGTCGGCGTCGTGGGCAGTGAGTTCGAAACGGTCCTGGAGCCCACGTACGGCTCGGTGCGCTGCTGGAGCGGCTGCCGCCGGCTGATCGTCGGGGAGGTGGACGACTCCATGGAGGTCAGCAAGCGTCACCCCGGGTACTGCGTGCCCATCTCGGAGCACCAGTACCACCTGCTCGACCTCGCCGGCGTCGGGGTCCGCCCCCTCACCAAGCCCCTGGTGGTCTTCTCCAGCGACCGCGGGGAGCTCCTGCAGGAAATGCTGACTGTGCCCGACAACGCCCCGGTCGTGCCCTTCCGGAAAAACAAGCTGTGGGGCCTGTTGAACCCCCGCGGGCGGGTCGTGCTCAAACCGACGTACGGGCTGATCAAGGTAATCAGCGCCACGCAGATCCTGGGGGCGAGCGGCTGCAGGCAGGAGCAGGGCGACGTCGGCGAGACCGGCAGCTGCAGCCAGTGGGAGCTCCTGGACGCCAAGGGACAGCCCACCGGGCCGGCCTACTCCAGCGCCCGGTTCCCCATCGCCTTCCTGCGCGGCAGCGTCGTCGCCCTGACCAAGACGGCGTGCCGCCTGTTCCGGGCCGACGACACGTGGGTCGACATCGCCAACTGCAGCAAGCTGACGGGCTCGATCACAGACTCGGTCCTCGGCTTCGAACGCTGGTTGCCGACCGGAAAATCGGGCTGGGGGCTCGCCGACAAGACCGGCAAGATCCTGGTGGAGCCCAAGTACAGCTCCCTGGGGTTCCAGGACCAATCCTACCGGGATCCGCAGACCGGCGCCTCGCTCGACTCAGGGCTGGTGGTGGCCATGATGTACGGCGCCGCCGGCAGGAGCTCCTGGGGCGCCATCGACCAGTCAGGCAAGGTCGTGGTGCCGCTGACCTGGGACGCGCTGAAGCTGGCAGGGCCCCACGTCTTCGTGCAGAAAGACAAGCTCTGGGGCGTGCTGGACCGCAGCGGCAAGGTGCTCGTGTCGCCCCGGTACACCGACGTCGGGATCTCAGAGGTCTCCGACCGTGACGATCACCAGGCGCCCCTGGTCTCGGTGCGCAAGGGCAAGCAGGGCGTGTATCTCGACCGCGCCGGAAAGGAGCTGATCCGCGGCTTTGATTCCCTCTCCTTCGTGAGCAGGACCCTGCTCCGCGCGGCGACGGCGAAGCGAGGCGCGCTGCACTCCGCGATCACCGGAGCCAGGATCCTGCCGGACGACATCCACGAGCGCACTCCCACCTGCCTGGGCCCGGCGCAGCACCAGGCCCGGGCCCATCCCGTGGCCGTCAAGCGCGCCGATGGGTCGGTCGCCATGGGCCTCGTCAGCCTCAAGGGCGTCGTGACCAGGTTCCAGTACGACACGGTCGGCTGCCTCCGGCACGGGCGGGCCCCCTTCACCATCGTGAACAAGAAGGCCAAGCCAGCGACCGCACCGCCTCCCTGAGCGCGATCGCTGCCCGACGGCGTGGTGTGGTGAAGCTCGATCCATGACTGGATGGTGTCTTCGTCCTGAGCCCTTGCAGTGAGCGAAAAGGCGCCGGATCTGCGTCGGCTCGGATTTGGCAAATCACGGGAAGCCGTTGACTGTCAGACCCGCGGTGGGCGAGCCTCACGGAGCGAACCGGAACCTCCGGACGTCGGCCTCGCGCGGGGTCGTAAGCACGGCGGTCATGGCCACGAAGAGCGTGTCCCCGATCCAGACCCCTCGGTGAATCGGGGCCTTGCCGGCAGGCAGCCAGGGGCCGAGCCGCTTGCGGGCCACGTCGTAGCCGGTGACGTGGGACGAGATGTCATACCGAAAACCTCGCCGGCGCCTGACGGCCCGTCGGTCCGTGCGCCCCATCACGAGCCGTCCCTTGTCGTCCGCCCAGAGGTGTAGCGCGACGTTGCTCGAGGGGGTCTGCTCCACGTACACCTCAGTCTGACCGACCGGCTTGAAGGAGCTGTCCAGCCAGCGTCCCAGGACCCGCCCCCCGTGGTCGCGGAAGGTGGTCTTCCGCCGCGTGCGCTCCACCCACATGGCGAGGAACCGCCGGCCTACCCGGGCCAGCGCCACGTCCGGGCTCTCCCCAGTGGCGAGGGCGCTGCGGCGGATTTCGCCTTTGGCGCCCACCAGGATCGCCTCCAACCCCTTGACGCTGCTCCGCAGCAGGTACAGCTTGCCGCCCCACGCCACCGCTCGTAGCCGGGGCACCACGAAGGGAGGCCAGCCCCACACCGGCGCCTTGAGCTGCTGGGCGGCGCCCCACCTCCCGCCCCGGAAGAGCTGGACCCGGGTCTGCTTGGCCGTGCTCCACAGGAGCCAGCCGGTGTCGCCGTCGCACAGCAGCTTGGGGACCACCCAGCCCGGTTCGCCCAGAGGTGGGATCGGGATCGAGCCCCGGGACGAAAGGAGGAGACCCGGACTCAGCAGCCGCCATTTGCTTCCCGGCCCGGCGATCGCCTTGGTGACCCAGAGCGTCCCTCCGCACCGCTGGAGGTCGAAGGGGTGGTCCAGCTGGGCCTTTGTCTTGAGGGTGAGGATTTTCACGCTGCCACCCGGCGTCACGGTGAGCCGCTTGAACGAACGGTCGGCGAGATCGGTCCCGTACACGAGCAGGGTCTGACCATCGGCCACGATCCCAGCGATCCCGTCCAGCCCGTTCGCATAGCGATAGGCCGGAAGCGCCAGGAGCTCCTTAAGGCGCTCCTTGCCGCCGTTGACGGCGCCGGCGTCCGGGCGGTGGGCAACCCCTGCATCGCGTCGCGCGTGCGGCGCCTTGACCGACGCCCCACCCCCACCGCTGCAGCCGAAGAGCAGGGCCAGCGCGCCCAGTCGCCACCCAGATGCCACGCGCACCCGACAAATGGAATCACACTGACTTTTTCCCATTCTCCCAAGTATCGGATTCAACGACGGCAGGGTCAAGGCCACCAGGCCGTCGTGCACCGCGTCGGAGCCGGCGTGGGTGAGGGCGTTGGTCACGACTGCGCAGGCGCCGGGCGGCTTGGCTCGGGCGAAGTGGTGGAGCGCGAGGAATCGCTCGTTGGCGTTTCTATCCAGCAGCAGGGCCGTCCAGCCGGCGTCCCTTGGGCCCAGGGTCAGCGCGGCCCGTCGGATGAGCTGTCGCTTGTATTTGCGAAGGACGCCCGGGGCCGAAGAAGCGCACGCTCTGCGCGGCCAGGGGCGCCAGGTGCTTGCGTGCGGAGGGCAGCTTGAGCGCAAGGCCGCGCTCCACGGCCACCCAGGCCGTGGCTGTCTTCGGGCCCCAGGTCATGAGCTTTGGCAGACGCTGTCGCGAGGCCAGGAGCCACACCTCGTCGGGCAGGTACCGCTTCCTACCCAGCGTCAGGGACCGCACCAGTCCCTTTCGGCCCCGCACCGCGCCCGGGCACTGATAGAAATTCCGCCCGCGCAGCTGGCTCTGCTCGCAGCTGTAGGGCCGCGGCGCCAGGGACTGCGCCGCAGCCGGCGAGACCAACACACCCAGCGTCGCCAGTCCGAACATCCACCGCATCCGTGATCCTACTCCGGCTCGCTGACGGCCACCGGGGTGGTGACGGCGGTGTGCAGTGCCTGGCCGCCCACCGAGAGGTAGCTGCCCCGCGGTTTCTCATGCTGCTATTTGACCCGAACCACTGCCCGCTGTCACCAAGCTTGCAGGCTCTGCACGGGTTCCTCCGCCGCTGCTTGCCAACGGGCCTGTAAGGCGGCAGTATCTCGGGGCACTATCTCAACCGGAGAGGCAACTGATGCACAAAGCACGCAGAACCACAATTCAAGGGACCATCACCGGCGCCACGCTCCTGCTCTTCGCAGCCAGTTGCGGCGGAGAGGGGGATTCCAAGTCCAAGAAGAAGGACGACGAGTCCAAGCCGAGCTGTAAGCTCCTGTTCAAACGCTACAAGAAGTGCGACAAGATGCCGCTTACAGAAGAGGCTTTCCTGGGCATGTGTGAGAAGATGATCGTGAAGGGTGAGGGGCGGGCGAAGACCGAGCTCGAGTGCAGCGTGAGCAAAGAGTGCCCCGAGTTTAAAAAGTGCCTGAAGGACGCCCAAAAGAAGAGTCGCGCCAATCGCATGAAGAAGCGCTGGATGAAGGCAAAGAAAAAGGCTGAAGAGGGCGACTACGGCTCGGTGATGACGTTCTGCGAGATCTGGAAGGACGATCTGACAGATGAGATCAAGAAGGAGTGTGACGGCATGGCCGGCCAGGTCGTCGGCAAGCTCATGAAGGACATCACCGCCAAGCGGGACGCGGGCAAGGTGAGCTACAAGGAGGTCAAGTGCTGGGATCTCAAGCGCTACGCCAAGAAGGCTGGTGCCGACGCGCTCAAGGCGGCAGAGACCCTCTGCCATGAGATCGCCTTGGGTCGGGACGTGAAGAGCGCCAACGAGTCCATCGAAAAGCAGCTCAAGAAGGACAGCCCGTATCTCCCCTACCAGTGCAACAAGCGCACCCTGGACAAGTTCGACAAGCTCGGCACACCCTTCGCCAAGCAGCAGAAGGCGCTGCTGATCGACGCCTGCTTCAAGAAGCTCGGCAAGGTCATCCTGGAGAAGAAGGTGCCCAAGCAGAAGTACGGCTGTCGCGTGCAGAGCGTGTACCGGGGCATCAAGGAGCACAAGATCTCCACCCCCGAGATCGACAAGCTCATGGCCCAGGCTGCCAAAAAGTGTGACAAGAAGTAGCCCGCACGATGCGGGAGCTCAGCGGCGGGTTTTGAGGAGGGCGCAGGAGGGGGCGATGCCTTGCTCGCGGCAGGCTTTGCGAAGCTCGGGGGTGGGGGTGTAGAGCTCGCGGCAGGCGTCGGCAGAGCCGGCGCGGCAGGCCTTGATCAGCAGCGTGATGTACTTCTTGAGGTCGACGCGGACGTGCTTGTCGCCGAAGCCGTAGGCCACGGCCAGCTTGTAACAGGCGGCGCCCAGTCCGTCGCCGCAGGCCTTGCGGTGCAGGGCGTGGGCCTTTTGGGGGCGCCTGGGCAGCCCGCCCGCACCGGTGGAGTAGTGATTCGCCAGCTCGAAGCAGCTCTGCCGGCCGTGTGCTCTGCACTCCCGCTCGAGCTTCTGCCGTTCGAACTGTGCGCCCAGAGGGTCGTTGTGACCTTGGGAGAGGGCCCTGCACGCGGGCTGGTGGCCCTGTGCGCAGGCGATCCGCAGGAGCCGGCGGGCCGCGGCCTGGCTCGCGGCCACACCCTTGCCCTCCGAAAGCTGCCTTGCCGCCCGGGTGCACTTGACTCCGTGACCGCCGACGCAGTCCAGCACGAGGGACCGGAGCTCCTTTGGGCCACCCGGGGCAGCCCAGAGCGCGGCGCCGCAGAGGGCCTTCAACGCAAAGGCGCCGTCCGCGGAGCTCGGGTCCCCCGACCCTGCGGTGCGCAGCTCGAAGCAGGACCGGCGGTCGCCGAAGGCGCAGGACAGCCGGAGCAGGAGCGCGGCGCGGCCCGGGTTGCGCTGGGCACCCGGCAGCCGGAAGTGCCGGGCCAGCTCACGACAAGACGGCGCTGCCCGGGCGAGGCATTGGCTGTCGTGTGCTCGGAGCTTCGACTCGCTCAGCGGGCACTGTGCGGGCGACCTCGAACAGGCTCGAGGGGCTTTCCGGGCGGTGGTTTTTCCCCGACGGGAGCGTTGGCTCGTCTGGCTACACGCCGGCGCCCAGGTGAGACAGGACGCGAGCAGGCCCAGCGCGACTGCGGAAGCAGAGCGGCGTTTCATCTCAGCGTTCCTCTCACGTTTCGACTACGAGTATACAACAGACGCAGGAGCTGATCAGGGCGCTCCGGTGATCGAGAAGGAGATCTCGTCTCCCGCGCTGAAGGTTAGAAGCACCGGAAGAAACTCACCGCCCATGAGCGGCACCGGCACGCCGTTCACCTCGGCGCGGGTGGCGCCCGGGGGAACACGGAGACGGAGCACGGTGGTGCCCGTTTCGAGGGCGCGGTACACGCCCTCGAGGGCGCCGGTGGAGAAGGTCAGCCGCAGGAGCGGCAGGTCCACGGTGACCGGCTCGTCGGTGGCGGCGGGATCCACGCGCAGCCCGTCGCCCTCGGGGGAGGGCTCGATACCCGCCACGCGGATCATGGCGAGCAGGGGCAGCGCGTGCTGGTTGGCGTTCATCACCGGCCAGTCCGTCATGGGCGTGACCGGGCTGCCCCAGGTGCCGCCATTGACGCCGAGGGCGTCGGGCCCGGACCAGATGCCGTACCACTGCTCCGGGTTGTGCTCCGCGTAGGCCGCGAGGGTGTGGCGCGTGAGGGATCCCCAGGCGAGGGCCGGATCGTGCCTGGCGTAGCCCCAGGTGAGCAGCCCGGTGATGGCGTGCCACACCAGGCCGCCGGGCACGCGACGGGCGCCCACGGGGGAGGGCTCGTCGAGCTCGGTGTAGATCGCGTCCAGCAGGGTGGCGAGCTGCGTCTGGCTGGGGATGGACGCGATGAGCGCCCAGACCTGCGACTCCAGGTTGAGGTGCCCTTCGCCATAGGGCTCATCAGGGCCGAACCACGCCCTTCGATACCAGCTCTCGACCCACTCGTCCTGGGCGGCCGTGCGGCGGGCTGCGGCCCAGGTCCGTACCTCCCGCGCGAAGTCGGGATCGCTGTCGTCGAACAGCGCGGCCGCCCGGCGCAGCACCCAGACCGCCATCTGGGTGTTGGGAATCGACTCTCCCTGGGCCTCGGCCAGCTCCCGGTCCGGGGCGGACTCCATCACGATGCCGTCGCTCCAATCCCCTGTGCGCACCCGGATCAGCCCGTGGCTGCCCAGGCCCACGACATCCATCAGGTGGCGGAGCGCGCTCCGGGCGTGGCCCAGGGAGGTGTCCGGCACTGCCACGTCCCGGGGCCAGTAGGGGTTGGGATCGTCGAGGAAGTCGCGATCCCCCGTGGCGGCCACGTACTCCACCAGGGCCCAGAGGAAGAACAGGTCCAGATCCGACGGCGCCCGGTGGATCGCGGCGGTCTCCGGCATGCCGTGGCCCTGGACCGCGTAGCTGATCTGGTGCGTGTCGCCGTAGGTCAGGCGCATGATCGTGCGGAGCAGGTCCCGCGCCAGGGGCGGGTGCAGGTACGTGACGGGCACGCTGAAGAGGGCAAAGTCCCGCGCGGCGCCGTCGAGGCCGTGGCCGTACATGTAGACCGAGCCCTGCACGATGGTGTGCGCTTGGAAGTAGTCGTCGTAGACCGCGGCGCCCTGGAGCTGGGCCGCGTGCCAGGCCAGCTCGCGGTGGAGCACCGGGGCGGTCGGCGCGTGGACGTAGGGCAGCCGCGCACGCCACTGCTGCGCCAGCAGGGCGTCCGGGTCCGGGTGGCTCCGGAACCGCTCCAAAAGCGCGAGGCTCTGGGTCGCGGGCACGGTCCCGTAGGCATAGCGCAACGTGCGGGTCTCCCGGGCCGCGAGCTCCACCTCCACCTCGTCCACCAGCACGGCGGGGCCGTCCGTGGCCGGGCGCCGGTCCATGGGGGGAGGGGCAACGTCGCCTCGGAGCGCCGCGTCCGGGGCCTCGAGCTCGCCGTCGCCGAAGAAGGCCGCCCGGTCGGTGTGCACCGTGAGCGCCGCCGCGTCCGGTCTCGGCAGCAGCCGCGCGAGAAACACGTCGTAGGGATATCGATCGTGATCGCTTGGGTGGGTGCTGGGTGGGGCGCCCTGCCTGACATACTCCTGGGTGATCCGAACCGCGTCACCGCCCGGATCCCGGTGGGCCCAGAGGTCGTAGAACCGGGCCTCGGCGTCCCGCTGCTCATCGCCGTTGGACGGGATATCCGGGGCCAGCTCCCCGGACCGGGTGAGCTGCAGGGTCAGCGGATGCCGGAACACGTCCCAGAACTCGTAGTGGCGAATCCGCCGGGCGTAGCCCCGGAGGTTCGTGACCGTGACGGTGTCCAGCACGAAGGGCTCGTCCCCGGCAGGGGCCTGGACGCGGTGAACGATCCGGAGGCCGTCGCAGGTCGTCCCGTACGCTGCGTAGCCGATGCCAAACCGACGCGTCGTGCGCGCCTCTGCCGGCGCCAGGTGGTGTGCGGTCGCCCAGACGCGGCCCCCCTCTGCCAAGTAGCTGTAGCCGCCCCCGGTCCGCCCCTGGGAGAGATCGACGCGGTTGAGGAACACCGGCCCCCGCTCCCGGGCGAAGAGCTGCACGAACCCCTGGTTCGAGGCCACGGCGTTGATCCGGTCGTTGCCCACCTGGAAGAGGTGATCCCGCCGGAGGGTCCCGTCGGAGAGCTCCCAGAGCGCCCGGTCGTCGCCCTCCTGGTCGAAGTCGTACTCGTAGGCCGGCAGCCCCTGGTCGTCCACCACCCACTGCCCGAAGATCCCGGCGCCGGCGGCGCAGGGCTCGAAGCGATCGAGCTGCGTCGGGTCGGGCAGCGCACAGTCCCGGGTGTGCGCCGGCGGCTCGACACAGCCCGCGAGCACCGCCCAGGTCACGGCCAGCAGCATCGGAAGTCGCATGAGGGGATGTTCACCCGGACGCGCCCGGGCGTCAACCGGGAGGAGGACCGGCCGACAGGGGGCTACGCGAGCTTGGATGCCCACTCCTTGAGGAGCTTTTCGTACAGGGGCCAGTACTTGTCCACCTCCTTGAGCACGATCTTCTCCACCTTGCCCCCCACGAGGGGAATCTTCACGTCGCAGTTGAACTCCTCGTGCACGACGCAGCCGCTCCCCGCCTCCTCGATGCGGGTCTGGCCCCACACCTTGATGCGGTTGCCGTGCGGGCTGTCGTAGGTCCAGGAGGAACGGCGCGCCTTCAGATCCCATTCGTAGACCGTCTGGGTCACCTCGGTGCGGCTGCGATCCACGCCGGTCATACCCTTGGAGTATTCGGTGACCTCGCACTCGAGCACCAGCTTCGTGTCGGTGCGCGACCGCTCCCGCACCACGGCCGCCGGGTTGTCCTGCTGCTTGAAGTTGGCCACCAGGAACTCGTCGTTGGTCAGCACCTTCAGCACGACGTCTGCCGGGTAGCTCAAGCGAAATGTCTGCTCCGATTTCTTGGCCATGGGCTTCTCCGTTCCGGCGGCTTGCGCGCCAACCCTGGAGATAGCCGGAAGCGGTCCGTTTGGCCAGCACTTTGGGGCACGCCGCGCACAGGTTCTTTGTCACGACCGCGTCGGATCGGCTACAAACCAGGGAGGCAGCAACCTGCGCTGCCCGTGGGAACAATGATCGTTACGCCAGCCGTCGGAACCTTCGCCCAGGCGATGCTGCTCACCTTCTGGGACTGGGCGATCATCGGCACGTACCTGGGGCTGGCCCTGGCCATCGGCCTGCTGCTGCGCCGGCGCGCCAGCGGCTCCCTGGACGATTTCTTCCTGGCCGGGCGAAACCTGCCGTGGTGGCTCGCCGGCACCTCCATGGTGGCCACGACCTTTGCCGCGGACACCCCCCTGGCGGTGACCGAGTACGTGCGCACCGACGGCATCTGGCGCAACTGGTTCTGGTGGTCCATGGCGCTGTTCCACGTGCTCGGGGTGTTCCTGTTCTCCCGGCTGTGGCGCCGCGCCCGGGTGCTCACCGACGCCGAGCTGTGCGAGCTCCGCTACAGCGGCCGCGCGGCGACGACCCTGCGGGGGCTCAAGGCGTTCCTGTTCGCCGTGCCCTACAACGTGCTCGTCATGGGCTGGGTCATCGCGGCCATGGCCAGCGTGGCCGAGCAGATGCTCGGCATCGAGGCGTGGGTCGCCGTGTCCGTTCTGTGTCTGGTGTCCCTCGTCTACGCCGGCCTCTCCGGGCTCTGGGGCGTGGTGATCACCGACCTGCTCCAGTTCGGGCTCGCCCTGGGCGGCACCGTCGCCTTTGCCGTGCTGGCGGTGAACCGGGTGGGCGGCCTCGAGGAGCTGATCACGAAGGTCGCCGCCGCCGATCCCACGGGCAACACGCTGCGCATGGTGCCGGCGATGATGACCGAGACCTCCACGCACCTGCCTGAGCCGCACCCGCTGTACGATCCGCGCCTGCAGTTCATCGTCTTCGTCTCGGTCATGTGGTGGGCCAACCACAACGCCGACTGCGGCGGCGCCCTCATGCAGCGCTCCAGCGCGGCCCGGGACGAGCGCCACGCCCTCTGGGCCAGCTTCTGGTTCAGCCTGATGCACTATGCCGTGCGCGCCTGGCCCTGGATCCTGGTGGCGCTGTGCTCCCTGGTGCTGATCGCCCCCGGCGACGTTTCCCACCGGGACGCCTACCCTCGTCTGATGGCCGAGCTGCTGCCCACCGGGCTGCGCGGCGTGCTGGTGGCCGCCTTTCTCGCGGCCTTCATGTCCACCATCGACACCCACCTGAACTGGGGCGCGTCGTACCTGGTGGGGGATCTCTACCGCCGCCTGCTCCGCCCCCACGCACAGGAGCGCCACTACCTGCTCGTCGCCCGGCTCGCCACCGTGCTGCTCATGGGCCTGGCGGCCCTCACGGCCACCCAGATCAAGTCCATCACCGCCGCCTGGGAGCTCGTGTGGACCCTCGGCGCCGGCCTGGGTCCGGTGCTCATCCTGCGCTGGTTCTGGTGGCGCATCAACGCCTGGTCCGAGCTCACCGCCCTGGGCACCTCCCTCGCCTTCGCCCTGGTGCTGCCGGCCTTCGACCTGCCGGTCCACCTCAAGGCGCTGATCCTGGTGCCCGCCACCATCGCGTGCTGGCTGACCGTGACCCTGCTCACCCCGGCCGTGGATCCCGACCGGCTGGCGGCGTTCTACGACCGCGTCCGGCCGGGGGGCGCCTGGCACCCGGTCACCGCCTCCGCGTCCCCCGCTCCGGATCGGGTGCTCACCTGGGCCATCGGGCTCGACTTCGCCGCCGGCCTCGGCGCCATCTACGGCCTCGGCTTCGGCATCGGCCAGCTCCTGCTGGGCTCCTCCACCGCGGGCTACGGGCTGCTCACCCTCGCGGCGCTGTCCACCGGTGTGCTCTACCTCCGGCACGGCCGCGCGCGCTGATCACCGTCGAGCTCGGCAGCGGTGGTTCTTTGGCGGGGGCGTCCGCACCGGCACGCCTTCCTCCCAGGAGATCTGCACCTGTTTCCACACCTGTGCCATGAGCGCGCAGTAGTCCATGTAGAAGATCGACAGATCCATCACCCGGTGGTCACCCAGCTCCGAGACGGCGTGGAGCTTCTCCTCGCCGAGCGCCAGATACCGCACCGGCCCATGCACCCGCAGGCGATCCAGCAGCCGCCCGTTCTTCAGGCTCCACAGCCCGACCACCCCGTTGGCGAAGCCCACGGCGATCGAGCTCTTCGGCCCGGCGATGATGCGCTCCACCGGGCTCGACGGCGCCTGATCGAAGCGCATCGAATGGCGCCGCGTGCGCCCGTCGGACCGGAGCAGCTCGAGATTTCCATCCGAGAAACCCACCGCGTATCCGCCGCTCACCGGCTGCACGGCCACGACCCCGGAGGACACCTGGAACCGGCGTCTCTCCGCGCCGCGCTCGTCGAACTCACGGACCCGCCCCGGTTCCACGATCAGCAACCGCTCCGGCGCCCGACTCATGCCGCTCACGGACCCGATGGTCCAGCGCACCCGTCCGGCGACGTCGAACCACTGCGCCCCAGACGCGCTCCGAACGGCACAGGCCCCGGGGAACGCCAACAGCTGTCTCACGCCGGACAGCGGCTTTCGGAACTGCCGGCGTCGGGGCGCCGAAGTCCAGCGCTCCAGGTGTGCATCGCGAGTGACCAGGCACACCGCGGTACCGTCCTGCAGCGCACTCGCCAGCGCCGCACTCCCAAGGAGGCTCTTCCACGGGTTCCGCGGTCTCCGGCGCCCCGATTTGGGCTCCAGGTCGCGCCAACCCAGGTGTGACAGGAGCCGCAGGGGTCGACGCAGCAAGGTCGTAGCCCACCAGGCCGGCCGGCCCGAGCTCGCGTGCCAAAGTCTCACGGAGCCGTCGTCGCTGGCCGTGGCCACGAACCGACCGTCCGGGCTGAATTCGAGGCCGTTCACCTCGCTCCGGTGTCCCACGAGGTGAATGCGTTGCTTCGTCGCGAGCCGCAGGACGACCGCCGACCCGTCGCTCAGCGGCGCCCCGAGGAGCGCTCCGTCCAGGGACAGAGACAGCCGATTGACGCGGTTGGCAAACCGAGCGATCACTTCGGAGCTTCCGGTGGCGATGTCCCAGCGACGGACGGTCTTGTCCCAGCTCCCACTGACGAGCCCCTGACCGTTGGGGGCGAATTGCAGCCCCCACACGTTGCCCGTGTGCGCGGCCAGCGATCGCACGAAGCGCCCCGTCTTCAGCTCCCACAGCCGGATGGCTCCGCGGTAGGTTCCCGCGGCGACGGCCCCATCCGAGCTCACGGCCACGCCCCAAACAACACTCGACGCCCCCGACAGCGTGGTCTGTCGCTCGCCCGTTCGGAGATCCCAGGTCTGGACCGTGTGGTCGCTCGAACCGGCCACGAGGACGTTTCCACCCTCCCGGAAGGCGAGGGCGCGCACTCCGGCGGTCGCGACGCGAAGCGTGATTTGCTGCACGCCGGGCTTCACGGCCCAGACCCGGATCGTACGATCCTGCCCCGCGGACACGAGCCGCCGGCCGTCAGGGGAGAAGGCGACGGCGCTGACATTCCCCTCGTGCCCCCGCAGCACTTTACGCACCGTGCCCGTAGCGAGCTCCCACAGTCGCACGGTCCCGTCATAGGAGCCGGACGCGACGAGCTGACCGCCCGGCGAGATTGCGACCGCCGCGACGGTGGCGGTGTGCCCGCTGTCCGGCCGGCTGCGCAGCCCGATGGGCACACTCCACATCCGGACGGTCCGGTCGATCCCCGTGGAGACCAGCCCGGCCCCGCTCGGCGTGAAGGCGACGCTCCAAACCGACGCCTGGTGCCCCCGCAACCAGCGCACGAGGCGCCTCCGACCCAGGTCCCACAGGCCCACGTTCTGGTCCGCGGAGGACGACGCAAGCAACGAGCCGTCGGGGGAGAAATCAACGCTGTTGACCTGGCCCGAGTGCCCGGCCAGGTGCCCGATCACCTGTCCGTCCGATACCCGCCACAGTGGGATGACGCCATCCTTTGCGGCCCCGCCGATGATCCGACCGTCAGGGCTGACCGCGACTCCGGACAGCCCCGCCCCCCCGTCCGTATAGACGCGCGTCACCACCTCTGTATCCACGGACCAGCGGCGAACGGTTCCGTCCAGGCTCGCCGACACCAGCCAGCGGCCGTCGGGACCGAACCGCACGGACGTACAGCTCGCCCGGTGTCCTTCATAGCTCCGAACCAGCCGCCCGGTGGCGAGACTCCACAGCCGCACGAGCTTGTCGCTTCCGGCGGTGGCCAGAAGCGTACCGTCGGGGCTCACGTTCACGCTCCAGATGGAGCCCCGGTGGGCCTTGAGCTTGAGCTTGAGCGCCAGGGTGTCAGGATTCCAGATCCACACCTCGCCCACCGAGGTGGACGCGACCAGGGTGCCCCCCTGCGGCGAGAAGGAGAGGCTCAGCACCCGGCCTGTCGGAATGCGAATCGTGCGCCTGCTCAGGGTCCCGCGGTCGAACAGGATCACCGATCCCCCCGCGGACGCCACTCCCACTCGCCGGCCGTCGGGGGAGACGACGGCGTGGCAGAGAAATGAGCCCAGCTCGCGCTTCCACGAAAGCGGCATCCGGCGCAGGCGCGACCACAGCCCCCGGGCGACCGGGTGGTCGAGCCGCTCGAGGGAGCTGCGCAGCTTCGCGCGGGCCTCAAGCATCCGATCGCGGGTCAGCGCCGCTCGGGCGCTCTCCCGGTCCGATTCGGCTCGCTTCTGCTCGGCGTGGGCCCGGGCGTCGCGGGCCCGGTCGCGCTCGAGACGGACCTGCCTGCTCTGGCCGTAGATGATCAGCGCGACCACGACCGCGATCAGGGCCACGAGCGCCAACGCCGCGATCCCGCCCGTTCGGATCAGGCGGCGGCGTCTACGCGCCACGTTCGCCTCTCGCTCACTGGCGTCGAGAAACTCACCGACCCGACGGGGAAACTCCGCCGTGCTCCGCGCCAGCGCCCGGCGGGCCTCCTCCAACGCCGAGCCATCCCAGACCTCGGCGCGTCGGCGACCCCGCTTCTCCCAAAGGGCGGCCGCCTGCTCGACCTCCTCCAGGAAGCTGCGATCCTCCCGGCTCTCGTCCAGCCAGCGCCCCAGCCGCGCCCAGGTGTGAATCAACGACTCGTGCACCAGCTCCAGCTCGGCGACGCCGCCGACCGTGCCGTGGGATCGCCGCACCGAAACCAGCCGCTTCGCCACGAGATGGTCCAGCACCCGCTGGGCCGCCCCGTTTCGATCGTCGAGCAGCTCGGGCAGCGGCAGGACCCTGCGGGTGGACTCAGGCGTGACCAGCCGCAGCAAGAGCTGTCGCGCCAGCTGGAGGTTGTCCGGAGGAAGGCTGGCCAACACCCCGTCCGCATGACGCGCCAGGGCCCCGGCCACCCCGTCGATGGCCTCGTAGGCCTTGCGGGTAATCGACCGCCGTTTTCGATCGCGTCGGGCCCACAGCTCGTGGCATGTGAACTGGAGGAGTGGGAGGCAGGCGGGCTCCCCGGAAACGCTGTCGAGCATCTCCTGCACGAGCTCCGGATCCTCGTACTGGTATCCCTCTGCCTCGAGGGGCCTGACCAGGATCTCGGCGAGCTCTTCTCGCCCGGGGCTCCGCACCACGGCGACCCGGCTCAAGGTTTCCCGAGCGGTCGCGCTGTCGGCGAGGCGCCCCAGGAAGTCGTCGCGCAGGGAGACGATGACGCGCACCGGCTCGTCCGCGTCGTCCGCGGCCGAGCCCAGGGCTTCCATGAACTGCCGACGCTCCTGCTCGTCGGGAACCAGCGTATAGAGCTCCTCGAGCTGATCGACATAAAGCAGCACCCGGCAGCCGGAGGTTTCCGCCAGCCGCTGCAGGCGCAGGTTGAGCTGATGGGGTGACTCCCGGAGCTCCTGGGCGAGCCTCTGGGCTTCGCCCGGAATCTCGACGTGCGCGACGACCCCGGCGCGGACCGCCTCGAGCGCTTCGGCCACCGGGATCTGGTCGCCGCTGGCGCGCGGGCTCGGAATGACCTGCTCCGAGCGCTGGCGCACTCCCGCCACGAGCCGCGAGGCCAGCAGCGCAAAGGGCTGACTGCCCGGGCGGAGGGTGATGACCAGCCACCGTCCCTGATCCCGCAGCCGCGGGATGATCCCGGCCTTGACCAGGGAGCTCTTGCCCGCACCCGAAGGCCCCACCACTGCCAGCACAGGCTCCACCCGCAGGCGCTCCACCAACGCCCCGAGCTCCACGTCCCGGCCGAAGAACCGGTCCGCGTGCTGCTCGCTAAAAGGAAGCAGGCCTCGGAAGGGGTTCTCGGAGTCGGCGTGCCGCGCGCGATCCCCCTGCAAGAGCTCCTCCAGGGTGGCCACGGCCTCGGACGCCACCACGCGCGCTGAGGCGCTCTTCTGTAGGCATCCGCTGACGAGATCAGCCAGCTTGCCCGGCACCTCGCAGAACTGCTCGATGTCCGGAACCGGCTCATCGCGGCAAACGGCCATGGCAATGGCGAAGGGGAACGTCTCATCATAGGGGCGTCGCCCCGCGAGCATCTCGTACAGCATGACCCCCAGGGCCCAGATGTCCGAGGCAGACGTGGCGTCCTGCTCGTGCCATTGCTCGGGTGCCATGTACGCGGGCGTGCCCTGCACGCCGCGACTGTCCGGGTCGAGTCCGGGCCCCGAATCCGGGTCCTGTGCCCCCCTCCCCAATTCCACGGTCTCCAGCGGCGTAGCCTCCCTGCATCCTGCCAGCCGATCCATCTGCGCCGCGGCCAAGGTGTCTGCGGTGTCGTGATCCGGATCCAGCCGCAGCCGCAGTCGTTTGGCCAGGCCGAAATCCACCACCCGCAACCGGCCGTCCCGGGGCAGCAGCACATTCTCCGGCTTCAAATCGCGGTGGAGGATCTGATGGCGGTGCGCCTCCTCGAGGGCCTGCGCCACGGCCAGGCCGTGCCGCAGGGTCTGGCGGACCGTCAGGGGCTTGCCCCCCATCCGCTCGCGCAAGGTCTGGCCTTCGAGGTACTCCAGCGCCAGGTAGGGACACTCCCCGTGCTCGCCGACGGCATAGATCGTGACGATATGGGGGTGGTTGAAGCGCGCCGTGGTGCGCGCCTCGAACAGGAACCGCTCCACGGCCTCGGCGCCGAGCCGCTCGGGATGGATGATCTTGAGCGCGGTCTTGCGGCCGAGCTTGGTGTCCCGCGCGAGATACACCTCTCCCATGCCGCCGCGGCCAAGCAACCGCATGACCCGGTACTGATCCACCAACGCACCCGGCTGAAAGAGGCTGTCTTCCATGTTGACTGAACCGCCGGCCCGGCGCGACTCCGCCGCGTCGCGAACATCCATGAGCAGTGCGCCGTAACCTAACACGACTGGTGCGCCCTCGGAAGCCGTACCCATCGTTGCCGGCGCGTGATTTGTTGACGCGGCCGGAGCGATACGTAATGATGCCGCCGTTCGGGCAGAAAGTGAATCGGGACTGAACCATCACCACGCGGTGAAACCGCCGCACCACGCAAACTGGAGGGGTTGCACAATGCCGTTCGCCAACAAGTTCTTCAAGCGCATTCTCATCACCGACAACTACGAAGGCCTCGAGCCGTTCTACACCCGGGTGTTCCCCAGCTGGGACTTCGCGGTGCAGCCCGTTTCGGCGGGGCGACAGTGGGCCACGATCGATCCCGGCATCGGCCCGGGGGGGATGGTCATGAGCCCGGCCAAGCTGGAGCCCCACGGGTGGCTGCCCTACGTGCTCGTCGAGAGCATTCACAACACCATCTTGACGGCCATGGCCAACGGCGGCACGGTGGTCGTGCCGGAGCGGGAGCTCCCGGGCGGGGGGACGTTCGCGATCATCGCCGATCCCGACGAAAACCGGATCGGAATCTACCAGGAAAGGGAATAACGCTTCTCCCGGCGGTCCTGCACGCGAGAGCCTAGGATCCCTTCTTCTCCTCCCCAGACGGCAGGTGATACACGACCATGGTGCCGGCCACGAAGTCGTGCCACGTGCGGTTGTGGCGGCGAACTCCCGCCCACATGAGACTGACGAAGTAGAGCAGGTACGTCAGGGACAGCAGGACGATGAACAGGACAACGGCCGCGGGCGACTTGTCGTAGACCTCGTCGGTGACGTTGAGGTTCCAGGCGCCGAAGGTGGCGCGGAGGGCCACGGCGATGGCGAACATGACGACGTGGCCCCAGTTCTGGGCGGCGAACCGGGCCGCAGCGCGCCAGAGGGTGAGGGGACCGTTCTCCACGGTGCGGACCCGGAGCTTGAACAGCCACTTGCCGACGGTCTGGCCGTTGCGCCACCAGCCGACGATGGTGTAGGCGGCGTAGAGCAGCAGGCCGAGGATGCCGAGGATGCTGACGGCGATGCCGGCCAGGGTCCAGTCGATGGCGAGGGCCATGGCGCGGGGCATCAGGCCGGCCCGGGCGGCTGACTGCGGGCGGGCGGCCTCGAGGGCGCGCAGGAGCGCGCCGTAGTCCTGGAACCGGTCGGCCGGGTCCTTGGCGAGCATGCGCTCGACGATGCGCTCCACGCCGTCGGGGATGCCGGGCATGGCCTTGGCCACCGGCGGCACGGGCTGGGACATGTGCTTGGCGATGACCCCCACCGGGGTCTTGGCTTGAAAGGGCGGGCGCCCCACCAGGAGGTGATAGAAGGCCGCGCCCAGGGAGTAGATGTCCGACCGGTGATCCACCGGCTCCCCCTGGCCCTGCTCCGGGGACATGTACAGCGGGCTGCCGAGCACGGTGCCCTGCTGGGTGAGCTGGCTGTCGGACTCGCTCTCCACGGGCTTGGCCAGGCCGAAGTCGGCCACCTTCACCGCGCCCGACCCGTCCAGCAGCAGGTTGGAGGGCTTGATGTCCCGGTGCACGATGCCCCGCTCGTGGGCGAGCTGGAGCGCCTTGGACACGGCGATGATGATCTCGAGGGCCCGGGCCCAGGGCAGGTGCTCGCCCCGATCCAACAGGGCGCTGAGCGCCTCCCCTTCCACCAGCTCCATAGCGAAGAAGAGCAGCCCGTCGTGCTCGCCGATATAGTAGATGGGGACCACGTGGGCGTGGCTGAGCCGCGCCTGGGATCGCGCCTCTCGAATGAACCGCTCCCGCTGGGTGGGGTCCTGCGCAATGTGCGGAGCGATGACCTTGAGCGCTACGGGCCGGTCCAGCGAGAGATCGTGCGCCCGGTAGACGCTGCCCATGCCCCCGGCGCCGATGAGCGCCTCCACGCGGAAGTGCTGCACGGTGCGCCCGGAGAGGTCCTCCGGCTCGGCCGGGGTGACGCTCCCGCCGGGCCGGGACGCCACCGTAGCGTCTACGGCAGGATCCAAAACAAAAGCCGGCTGGGAGGCCATGGTGGCATCCAGGGCCGGATCTTCCGGCGACCCGGACGTGGTCTGCCCCGGCACCGTGGCATCGAAGGGCAGGGCCCCGCGGTCGACCTGGGTCGGGCCGGGAGGCTTGGCTGGGCTGTCGCTCGACTCGCTCATGGGCTGCCGGTGGTCCTCGGGATGGCGATGGCTTCGCGCACCCCGCAGTATAGATGATCTGCCCCCCGTTGCCCAAGGGGGGTGGTTCTGGGTACAGTGCGGCCGAACCCACCGCCTAGACAGAGGACGCCATGACCCCAGAAACCCGTCGTGTGAGCTTCGTCGTCCCAGTCGCCCTGGCCCTGGCGCTCGGCTGCGCGGGCCGCTGCGATCCCGACAGGGGCCGGCAGCCGGACCTCCAAAACCGCCGGGAGGGCCGCGGTGCCCAGGCCCCTGCCGCGCCGCCGCTGAGCCGCGCGGCCAGAGCGCTGCCCAGCTCAGGGCCCCAGCGCCCGGCCCTGGCACAGGACGCCGCGTCCCAGGGGCTGTGGCCCTTTGCCGACCCAACGCCCGGAGATCCCGCCGCTGCGCGCAAGCGTCCCGTGCACATCCGGGACCTCTACCGGCTGAAGTCCCTGAACGACCCGCAGATCTCCCCGGACGGGCGAAGGGTGGCCTTCGTACAGACCGCCTACGACTTGAAGAAGGGCGAGCGGGACACCAACCTGTGGGTGGTGGGCGTGGACGGTAAGGGGCTGCGCCAGCTCACCCGCTCCAAGAAAGCCGACTACAGTCCCCGGTGGTCTCCGGACGGACGACAGCTCCTGTTCGTCTCGGGACGCAACAAGCAAGCCCAGCTCTTTGTGCTGCCCCTGGCAGGAGGGGATCCCGAGCAGCTGACCGAGATCTCCACCGGCGTGTCCTCCCCACAGTGGTCCCGGGACGGCAAGCAGATCGTCTTTGGCTCCCGGGTCTTCCCCGAGCACGGCGCCGACGACGCCAAGAACAAGGCGCGGCTCAAGAAGCTCCGCGGCGGGCCGGTGCACGCCGTGCTGGCCGACGAGCTGCTCTTCCGCCACTGGACCTCCTACGAGGACGGGCGACGAAACCATGTGCTCCTGCTCGACCTGCAGACCAAGAAGATCCGGGACCTGACCCCCGGGCCCCACCACGCGCCCCCCATCAGCCTGCACGGGCACCGGGACTTCGCGCTCTCTCCCGACGGCAAGGAGCTGTGCTTCGTGTCCAACCACGCGCCCGCCGCGCGGCACGCCTCCTCGACGAACAACGACCTGTTCGTGATCTCCACCGTGGCCGGGCCCCCAGCGAAACCGCTCGCCAATCCTCAAGCCAGGCCCCAAGCCGGGCCCCAGGCCGACCGCCAGGCCAATCGCCAGGCCAAGCCCCAAGCCAAGCCGGTGAACCTCACCGCGGCGAACAAGGCCTGGGACGGCTCCTGCGCCTACTCTCCCGACGGCAAGTACATCGCCTACCGGACGATGACAAAGCCGGGCTACGAGTCCGACCGCGCGCAGCTGGCCCTGCTGGAGCGCAAGACCGGCGCGGTGCGGCTCCTCACGGCGAAGCTCGACCACCCGGTGGACGAGCTGCACTGGCTCCCGGACTCGCAGCGGATCCTGTTCACCGCGCCGGTGAAGGGTCGCTGGCCCCTGTTCACCGTGCACATCGAAACCGGGGAGATCCGGCGGCTCCCGGCTCCGCCGTCCGTGCGCCACTTCACCCTCTCTCCCGACGGACGGCTGATCGCGTTCACCCACACCACCGTGGCCCGACCGGACGAGCTGTACGTGGTGAGCGTCGACGGCACCACGCCGCGCCAGCTCACCTGGGTGAACAAGAAGGTCGCCGAGGAGGTGGACTTCCGTCCCGCCGAGGAGCTCTGGCTCCCTGGGCCCGGAGGGCGGAAGATCCACACCTTCGTGGTCAAGCCCCACGGCTTCGTGCCCACCAGGAAGTACCCGCTCATTTTGAACCTGCACGGGGGCCCGCAATATCAGTGGTCCGACAGCTTCCGCGGGGACTGGCAGGTCTACCCGGCCAAGGGCTACGTGGTGGCCTTCCCGAACACCACCGGCTCCATGGGCTTCGGCCAGGCCTACACGGCCGCCATCTCCAAGGACTGGGGCGGCGCGGTCTATCGCGACTCCCTGGCCGTGGCCGACGCCTTGGCCAAGCTACCCTTCGTGGATGCGAAACGCATGGGGGTCATGGGCTGGTCCTACGGCGGCTACCTGGTCAACTGGATCGGCACCCAGACGAACCGCTTCCAGGCCATCGCCTCCATGATGGGGGTCTACGACCTGGCGAGCTGGTTCGGCACCACGGAGGAGCAATGGTTCCCGGAGTGGGACCTCGGCGGCGAGCCCTGGACGCCGAAGGCGTACGACAAGTTCTCCCCGTCCCGCTTCATCGGCCGCTACAAGACCCCCACGCTGATCCTCTCCGGCCAGCTCGACTTCCGCATCCCCTACACCCAGTCCATCATGCTCTTCACGACCCTGCGCAAGCGCGGGGTTCCGGCGCGCCTGGTGCTGTTCAAGGACGACGGCCACTGGCCGGACCACGTGCGCTCCATGCCCGTGTACTACAACGCGCACCTGGAGTGGTTTCACCGCTACCTCGGCGGCGGGGCCGCCCCCTGGAAGACAGCGGATCTCGTGCGCAACCGAGGGTATGGGGCGAGCGAGAAGAAAACCCCGCCGAAATAGCGTCCCGTGGATGGCTCCACGGAAGTGTACGGGAGTCGAACCCGCCAGACTCGGCCGGCAAGCCTGTCTCATACGGCTTTGAAGGCCGCGGGGGACACCGGTCCCCAAACACTTCCGCCGGCGAGTATAGCGGGATTGGCCCGCGACGCAACCGGGCGGGTTGGACCATAATCGTCGGGTGTCATCTTGGCGCGCCGCTTGCACCGCGCCGCGAGGGGCGCCGCGGCGCCCCCCCTCTGCTTCGCCTCCGAGCTCAGCACGTCACGACAGCCCCGGCCTGGCGCGCGGTGTGCGCCACTCCCGGCAGACGGCCCGGCGCTCCCGTCGCGGCCCGAGGCAGGGCGCCGGTGCCGGTGGCCGGTGGCCGGTGACCGGTGCCGGTGACCGGCCCCTCGGCTGCCGGCCGCGGTACACGGCCCGCGGCGACGGATTTTGGCCAGATTGTGCCGGATTTCGGTCCTGAGCTTCACCCAATGGGTGAATCCACGGACATGGTCAATTCCTGCTCACGCTCCCCTTGCAGCGCCTATATCTCAAGGATGCCGAGTTTCCGCCCGACGCAAGGGACACCACTACCTGACCGTAGTGCTGGACCTCGACACCGGTCACGTGCTCTACACCGCGCCGGGAAACGACCACAGCTGCTTGGAGCAGTTTTTCCAGAGGCTCAAGAAGGCGAGGTCTCGGCTGCGTGCCATCGCCGTGGATATGAGTCGCGGCTACACCTGGGCCTTGGCGTAGCGCTGGGCTGCGCAGGCCATACCCCTCGCGGTGAGCTGTGGCCTACCCTGGGCGGTACGCCCACGGCCCGAGGGTACCTGTAGTGTCTGAACCACAGTGCGCTAGACAGACTCCTTGATCCCCCCACCTCTAACCTGTTATCGTAACAAAAGTAGATTTGTCGATATCTGGGAGAAAGGAAAGCACCACCATGAACAAGTCGGTTCTAGTGAGTGGTGTATGCGCAATCTCGCTTCTTGCGTTTTCATCACCGACCAGCGCGCAGCAGTATCAGCTTCAACCCCTGGGCGATCCATCCCAGCTTGAGGCGGATTGGCTTGCTCTCCCGGCGGTACCGCCTCCTGCGCCACCTGGACAGCTCCCAAGTCCACTGCCGACGGATGTGCCGGGTGTGCTGGTGGACTACTTTCGATAGGACCAGGTGCCCGAGCAGGATCCATGGGGCGTGGACATCGATGTCAATTACACTGTGACCCAGCCATATTGGCAGACGGGTGGCACCTGCTTCCTCTTTGCCACCTTGACGGCGATGGAGATCGAGACGGCGATCAGCTCTGTGAGCTGGTACTCTTGGAGCAGCGAAACCGAGCGAGGAGTCCGGCTTTCGGCAATGAACGCGTGGTCATGCAACCACTGGCTTGGAAGTGGCTCGGGTGTCGCCAGAGAACTGCTGGACTACATGTGGTACCATGGCGTCACGGAAGACTGCTTCAATCCATACGCGCGGCCGCCTGGATTACCCGCGTTCGGTGAGCCGGCCGAGAACCGCCCTCCGTGTGACAACTGCGATCAATACCTGTCTCCCCGCCATCTTTGGTCCAGACCCTACGCAGTCGATAACCCTGCCAACCCGGCGAGCTGCTCACCTTGGCAGCTCCCGTTGAACGAGGTTCTGTACTACCGCCACTCGGGGTGGGGAGCTGTACCCGACGTCAGCGACGGAACACAGAGTGCCTTTGAGAACCTTGCAACGTACATCCGGTACGGCGGGCCGGTCGTAGAGCACGTGATCTGGGGTACGGATCCGACCGATGTGGCGAGCTGCATTCCCACAAACTCTTCCCCAGGCTCCCATTTCGTGGTTTTGATCGGCTACGATCTCACCACCGGAGACGTCCTCGTGAAGAACAGCCACAATTATGCGGTGTTCTGGATCAACTACTTCGATTGGAGCGGCTCCTACGAAGACGAACAGGGTTGCAACCTCGGCCGGTTTTCGAGGCAAATCGACGACGTACCGCAGCCCGAGCCAGTGGACTGGGGGAACACCGACGGCCCGACTGTGGGGTTGATGGCGTTCCACGAGGCCGATCCGGATCGTATCTGCGAGGTGGACGCCGACGGAGACGGTCTGGATCTATTTCTGGACAACTGCCGCAACGATCCGAACCCTTCCCAGCAGAACTCGGACCCGGACAGCCGCGGAGATGCTTGTGACAACTGCGTCGGCGTCGACAACCCCAGGCAGCGCGACCTGGATGACGACGGCATTGGTGATGCCTGCGACACCGACGTCGACGGCGACGGCGCGCTGGACGGCTACGACTGTCACCCGTACAACCAGTTCGCCAAGTACGACACCGACCAAGACGGCGTCTGCGAGTTCTCCTCAGGCTATGCAGCGGGTGACTGCCTGGTGGAGTGTGACCGGATCGCCGAGCTCTACTGGGGGTTCGACGTGGGCCCCGGCTCGCCCTGGCTCCACTGCATGGACAAGTGCGACTCATCTGCATCCGACAACTGTGCCGACGACATCGATTCTCCGGCGACCACTCACTGCGCTCTGAGCAAGCAGAGCCTCGATTCCGGGGGCATGCCGAACCTCATGTGCCGGGTCCTGTACTTCAACCCGGAGCAGACGGACAGCGACCCGACCACACCCGAGGGGGATCGCTGTGAGACCCGGCTCATGGAGCTCGTGGCCGATCCGCTCTCGCAGACGTTCTGGAAAGGCGGCCTCCGGATGTGCTCGGCCGCCACGGTCGCGATATCCTTCCGCGCGAACGCCGCCACCGTTGATCCCGCTGGGGAGCTGAGGCGAGGCACCGCCATCGAGTCGTGTGCCTGCGATAGCTGGGAGGGAGTTGGAAGCAACAAGGAATGGTCACCAGAGTGCTACTACTCGTGGAAATGTCCAAGAACCGCTCGCGATCCCTGGAACCCGATCCGTGACGACGCAGCCTTTGGCACGATTACCACGGCCCCTGGCAAGCCGTACCCCTACGGTGGAGCCGATACCGCCGTGGAGGACTACCTCGAGTCCCACGGGATGGCCCGGGATCGGGAGCTCTACTTCACGCGCCGCTACGACCGGAACGTGCACGAGTTCGCGTGGGACTGGGAGCGCACCAAGGAGTACCCGACGCCCTTCGACCCGCTCTACGACAGCGACATGCCGCTGGAGCACACCACCCAGACGCCCCGGGCCCAGAAGATCCGGGTCCCCTGGCCCGAGCAGGTCGTCGCAGGGTTCCACGATCTCGATGAGGTGAAGCTCTCCGATGGCGTTTTCTTCCTCGAGCCTTCGTGGATGTGTGGCGCCCGCTCGGTCGATCTCTGGTGGGACAGGGAGTACTGGCTGGGTGACTTCGTGCTGCCGGACGGGGTCGGCCCCTGTGGTGCTGTGAGGGCCCTGCTGGCAGAGGAAGGCGGACCGACCTACGTGGTGGGGTTCTCACGCTCTCTGGCCCAGCCCACGGACTTCAAGGAGATCACCTATCTCGACGGCACCACCGAGCGGGTGGACCTTGTAGACGTGAGTGGCTGCTCGGGGCGGCTGGACACCGGGTTGATTGGGCGGGACGAGGGAGCTCTGGACACCGTGTTCCTGTACGCCGCCCCGGAGCAGATCCCTCAGATGGGTGACGAGCCGGCTCCACCATCTCTTCGCTCCGCGACGCTCTGGATCGGGCTGGTGGGCGGCTCGGACAACCTGTGGCTCACGACCGAGCAGGCGCTGGGCAGAACGGGAGCCGAGCCGGACCTGCAGGCGGCGCAGCTGTTCTTCGACGCATCGGATCAACGCCTGTACGTCCTCGGAAACGAGCTCGCCGGCGGAGAGCAGCCCCTCGGCGAGCGAAACGTGCTCCACGCCCTTGATTTCCGGACCGGCGCGTGGAAGCGCCTCGGCAAGATCCACACCCTTGGCGGCACCACCGGCTACTCGGTGAGCTTCGACTCCGTCAGGCGGACAGCGCTGATCTTCGGCGGCCGGATCGACGGCCAGGAGACCTCCCGCCTCATCTCCCTGGATCTCACCACTCGATCCGGCACGCTCGTCTCGGAGCTGGATAAAGATGGCGTGGCCAGATCCGGGCACGGAGCCTTCCTGGATCCGGTCGGCCGGAAGCTCTACGTCTACGGGGGCACCCGAGCGGGTCTGCCGCTCTTCGATCTGCTGGCCACAGACCTGATGGGAAGCAGCTGGACGACGTTGTCGACGAACGGCGCCGACGGGCCCGAAGAGCGAACCAGGCCCCTTGTGCTGTACGACGGCAGGCGGTCCCGGGTGTGGGTGGCCGGCGGCTCGAACGTCGCAATCGAGCCCGAGCTGCGCCCGTGGGAGCTGGACGTGCAAAGTGGCGAGTGGAACCTCCGGGCCTCGATCAGCGCCCTGCCGGACGACGGTGTTCGCGAGACGACGTTCTCCGTGGACACCCCGCCGGTCTTCGAGGTGGAGATCGATCCCGCGGTGCCGCTGCCCGGGGAGGTGCGCTTGCTCGAGATCACCTCCGGGGATCCCAACCTGGAGCTCCACGTCCACGACGAGCGCGGCAACGTGGTCGGTGCCGACATCGGGGTGGCAGATACGCATCGGGTGGTGCTGCTCGGGCAGGCAGGTGGCCGGTACATCGCACGTGTCAAGGCCGGCCCGGGATACGATCCACAGCGCACGGTCTCGCTCACCTACCGCGACCGCCTCGCCCAGCTGAGCCTGGGCGCGCAACTGCAAGGTGTGAGCACGGTGCGGAGCCTCGCGGCCAGGGGCACGGTGCTCTACGTCGGCCATGACGCTGGGATCACCGCCTACGACCTGAGTGATCCCAGCGCGCCGGTGGCGATCAGCACCGTCGGAACAGCGGGGTTGGTGCAGGACCTCTCGCCATGCGGCCGGCATCACCTGTGTGCCGCGGTGACCGCGGCGCCCGCGGCGCTGACCCTGCTGGACATCCAGGATCCGGGGAGCCCGGTCGTGGTGGGGCAAGCCCAGCTTTCCGGGAGCTGCCGGAGCCTGGCAGCAATGGACAACAGGGTCTACCTGGCCTGTGGGCCATCCGGCGTCGCCGTGGTGGACGTCCTGGATCCCGCGAACCCGCTGATCGTGGACTCCCTGGATGTGGGAGGGGTGGCCCGGGAGGTTCTGGTGCAGCGAGGCCTGCTGGTGGTGGCGACTGGTGGCAGCGGGGCAGTATCGACCTACCGGCTGAGCGGGAGCAGCTCTCCGGAGCTGCTGGATGAGACCACCACCAGCAAGAAGGTTGTCCGGGCGTACCTGAGCAGCAACCGGCTGCACCTGGCCGAGGGCGGTGAGGGATCCTGGCTGCATTGCCTGTCCGGGCAGGGGTGTGGCAACGGCACGCGCCTGGAGGTGCTCGCGATCGACCTGGGCACCGGGCGGCTGAGCCCGGCGGGCCGGTACCAGGTGGATGAGGCCCTCATTCCCCTGGGGCAACCCATGGGTAACCTCGTGGTGGTACCTACTCCGGACGGCTTCCACGTCTACCGGGTCGAGGCCACGCCGTGACAGGGGCCGGCAAGCCTGCAGGGACCACGATGTTGCTCGGTGCTGCGCCGGTCGCCCTCGCCCTCGGCCTGGCGTTCCTTGCCTGCGGCCTGGGCGGGTGTATCGACGACAGCGTATCGGCTCCAGACGACAGCTGCAGCAACTGCCCGTTGCCGGACATCGGCTGGAGCGACGCCGCGGATGTCGGCTGGGACTCCAGCCTCGATGCTTCCTCTGATGCCGGCACCGACGCTGGAGTCGATGACTGGGGGCTGGACCCGGACGCCTGGGTGGAGTTCCCGCCCTGCGACGCCACCGAGATCCAGCTCCCGCCATCGGGGCAGAACACGATTGGCAACGTCTCCAACATGGGCAGATATGTTGTCTACGATGAGAATCGGTATCTAGACCCGCTGCGACATGACGTTTATCTGTATGACCTGCAAGCGTGCCATGAGTATCAAGTCACAAACAAGCTGTGGTCACAAGCGGCACCTTTCATCTGGGAAAACTCGATCGCATTTGGAGACATTCCAGGCTCGAATACTTGGGAGAGTAACCTGATACTGTTCGATCTCCAGACCTTGTCGTTCACTCCACTAACGGTCTCCACCAACGGCACCAGTCCCAGATTCAATGGCCGGTACATTGTCTACGATTCCTGGGAAAACACGGCCATCGATGGAATGGACCTCATGCTGTTCGACCTGGTCACCGATGACGAGGTGCTGCTGGCCGAGTACTGGCAGGGCGCTGAGAACGTGAGCATCTCGTCGACCCATGCGGCGTGGGTGGCCTGGGGCGGGCCGGACAAGGACGTCTTCTTCGTGGACCTGGACACCAAGGCGATCACCCAGGTGGCCAGCACCTGGGAGCCCTACACCGCGCACACCGCCACCTGGGGCGACTGGGTGCTGTGGGAGGACCGCCGGCACGGGATGTCGGACGTGTATGCGTTGCGGATCAGCACCAGCGAGGAAATCCGTCTGACCGACAACGGGGTGTACAACGGGCGGCCGACGCTGAGGGGCAGCATCGCCTGCTGGCGTACCAACTTCTACGAGCCCACCGTGGGCTGGGACCTGGTGGTCTACGACATGGAGACCCAGGTGCTGCGCCGGGTGACTCGGGAGCAACATCCGCGTTACAAGCCGGGGATCGTGGACAACGGCTGGCTGGTGTACCAGAAGCAGACCTTCCCCGGCGACTACTGGCGCAACACGATCCACGCCATCGACCTGATCGCCGCCGGCATTCTCGACTCCACCGGCCAGCACGTGCTCCCCGAGCCGTGACATGACCCAGCGCGAGGCCGCACCGTGACAGGGGCTGGCAAGCCTGCAGGAACCACGGTGCCGCTCGGTGCTGCGCCGGTCGCCCTCGCCCTCGGCCTGGCGTTCCTTGCCTGCGGCCTGGGCGGGTGTATCGACGACAGTGTCTCGGCTCCAGACGATAGCTGCAGCAACTGCCCGTTGCCGGACATCGGCTGGAGCGACGCCGCGGATGCCGGCTGGGACTCCAGCCTCGATGCCTCCGCTGATGCCGGCTCCGAAGCTGGAGTCGATGACTGGGGGCTGGACCCGGACGCCTGGGTGGAGTTCCCGCCATGCGACGCAACCGAGGTTCAGCTCCCGCCATCGGGGCAGACCACGATTGGCAACGTCTCCAACATGGGCAGATATGTTGTCTACGATGAGAACCGTTACTTGGACCCATTGCGGAAAGACATCTATCTATTTGATCTGCTCGCGTGCCACGAGTATCAGATTACCAATAAGAACTGGACGCAGCATTTTCCAACGATCTGGGAGGAAGCCGTGGTTTTCTCCGACCGGCCCGGCTCGAATACCTGGGAGAGCGATCTGATTCTGTTCGATTTCCAGACCTTGTCATTCGCGCCGCTGTCCATCAGCACGAATGGTACCGGGTTGGATTTCAACGGTCGCTACATAATCTACGCTTCTTGGGAAGTCACGGCCATCGACGGAACAGACCTCATGTTGTTTGATATAATGACCGACGACGAGGTGCTGCTGGCCGAGTACTGGCAGGGTGCTGAGGACGTGAGCATCTCGCCGACCCATGCGGCGTGGGTGGCCTGGGGTGGGCCGGACAAGGACGTCTTCTTCGTGGACCTGGACACTAAGGCGATCACCCAGGTGGCCAGCACCTGGGAGCCCTATACCGCGCACACCGCCACCTGGGGCGACTGGGTGCTCTGGGAGGACCGCCGGCACGGGATGTCGGACGTGTATGCGTTGCGGATCAGCACCAGCGAGGAAATCCGTCTGACCGACAACGGGGTGTACAAC